>JBFHRB010000035.1:0-17534 GCA_041591915.1 Nitriliruptorales bacterium | reverse complement strand
GCACGCAGAACTTGTGAGTTCCATCGCTTCGGTCCTCCGGCCCGGAGGCCTGAGTATCCACGCGGTCGACCTGACGTGCCGGGGCGTGAACGGCTTCCTCGAGAGCCAGATCCCACTCTGCCAGTCTTTCCTCGCAGCGCACGGCGTGCGCGAGAACGTTGGGGCTCTGGCCCAGCGGATGCTCGAGGATGTCGAGACGTACTGGCTGCCGGTGACGATGTATCAACAGTGGCGCCGGGGACGCCCTTTCGGGCAGTACCCCTGGCGCCTCGTGGGGACGATGAACGTCGTGTGCCGTCGCCTCGGGTGAGCTGCTTCTCTGGGCCGCGTCGCGGCTGCGAAGACAGCGTCCAGTCGCGGACGGCGAGCGATGTTCGGCTCTCCTGGTCCAGGCCTAGGTCGCGATCAGCCAGCGAACCTGGAGGCGGTCGAGCTGGAGACGGTCGTGCTGGATGACGGTGGAGTCGGGGGAGAGGACGTCGTACAACTCGCGTCCGAGCCCTGCCGCGCCGAGCACGCCGAGGTCGATCGACGTGCCGACGTCGGCGAAGTTCGCCAGCCCCAGCAGCGGTCCCTCGGCGGGATGCCGGCGGACGAACGCGAAGACCTCGGCCCGGTCGGTCCACAGTGGCTGTGTGGGCGCGGCACCGTGGAGGTGTGGCGTGGCCGCCCGCGCCGTGACGAGTCGACGCAACGCCGCATACATCCGACCTGCGAGGACGTCCTCGCTGCCGCGCGCGCGGTCGGCGAGGGCCCAGTCCATCTCCGGGCGGTGCAGCCATCGGTTGTCCCCGGCGTGCGCGGGGTCGTGCTGGGCGTAGTCCCAGTCGTTGAGGAGCGCGAGTTCGTCGCCCATCCAGATGAGCGGTATGCCGCCGTACGCCATCGCGATGCCGTACAGCAGCTCCATGCGGCGCAGGGCCTGGTCGAGCAGGTCGTCGTCCTCGAGATCGAGGGCCTGCTCGACACCGACCAGCGACGCACATGAGCCCGACATGCGGGCATCCCCGGTCTCGGGGTTGCGCCCGAACTCCTCACCCTTGGCGAAGCTGAACGGGAACTCGCCCCGATAGAACTGGTTGAGGAAGTCCTTGTGGTCGTAGGCGTTGATGCCCACGGCCCAGGCGTCCTCGTCGGTGACCGCCCAGCCGATGTCGTCGTGGCAGCGGACGTAGGTGACCCAGGTCGTTCCGGGCGGTGGGGACACCATCCGCGACAGCGCGTGGGTCATGAGCCGGGTGTCACGCGAGGCGAGGCTGGACCAGGACATGACCATGAGCTGGTTGTTGTAGGCGAGCTGGCACTCCGGGCGCTGCCGCTCCCGGGCACCCAGGTACTTCACCAGTTCGCCGGGCGCCACTATCGCCTCCGCCTTGAAGATCGTGGCCGGGGCCACGATGGCGGTCAGGCCGCGCCAGGCCTGCAGGATCAGGTGCGCCTCGTCGAGGTTCTGGCAGTCGGTCCCGAGCCGCTTCCAGAGGAACGGCACGGCATCCAGCCGGATGGCGTCGACACCCCGGTTCGCGAGGAACAGGATGACGTCCAGCATCTCGGTGAAGACCGCGGGGTTCTCGTAGTTGAGGTCCCACTGGTACGTGTTGAAGCTGGTCCAGACCCAGCCCTGCAGGTCGTCACGCCACGTGAAGTTGCCCGGCGCGATGTGCGGGAACACCTCCCACAAGGTCTCCTCGTACCGGTCGGGGACCGTCCGGTCGGGGAAGATCCGGTAGTAGTCGCGGTAGATCGGGTCGCCGGCGCGGGCAGCCTGGGCCCAAGCGTGCTCCTCTGCCGTGTGGTTGACGACGAGGTCGACGCACAGGGCCATGTCGCGCTCGTGCAGGGCCTCGGCGAGGTCCTCGAGGTCGGCCATCGTCCCCAGTCGCTCGTCCACCTCCCGGTACTCCTGCACGGCGTAGCCGCCATCGTTCGGCCTCGGGCGCGGCTGCAGGAGCGGCAGGAGGTGGAGGTACGTGACACCGAGGTCCTCGAGGTGGTCCAGGCGGTCGCGGACGCCCTTGAGCGAGCCGGCGTACCGGTCGGCGTAGGCGACGTAGCCGACCATGCGCTCGTCGAGGAACCAGTCGCTGTCGATCTCGCGCCGTCGGTCGCGGCGTCGGAGCTCGTCGGAGCGCGCGGCCGCTGCGGCGGTCAGGACGCGGAGGAGGTTGCCGAGCACGGCCTCGATGTCGTGGTCGTCGCCGTAGAGCGCCTCGATCGCCTCGTGGACGTCCGGGAACCAGCGGTCGAAGCGGACGAGGACCGCCTCGACCTCGTGGGGCTCGAGGACGAGCTGGAGGCCGGACTCGAACGCGGGCAGCAGGGCCTGCGCGAGGGCATCGGCACGTCGTCGGCGATGCAGGGCAGGTGGGGTGGTGGCCATGGGGCGTCTCAGGCGGGGTCGAGTCGGAACATCCGGATCTCCCTGGAATCGCCGATGCGCTCCCGGTACCCGGCGTAGCCGGGGTAGAGGGCATCGAAGCGAGGCCAGAGCGGTGCCATCTCCTCGGGGGAGAGGCGTGTGGCGGTGACCGAGAGCTCCTGGCCGTCCAGCACGACGCGTGCCACCGGGTTGGCCAGCAGGTTGTGGGTCCAGGCCGGGTGCGAGTCACCCCCGAAGTTGGTCCCCACGATGTGGATCGCGCCCTGCGCATCGCGCGTGAAGAAGAGGGTGTGTTCGCGCCATGCGCCCGACTTCGCACCCAGCGACAGCAGGACCAGCTCGGGGAAGAACCAGCCGGACACCGAGCTCACCCGACCGCGGGTCAGCCGGCGCAGGAACCCGTCGATGCGATCGATGTAGCGGCTCATGAACCGCGTGACCGGGGGCAGTTGGAGGATCGGCGAGAGGATCCTGGCGAGGAGCGACATGGGCCTCCCACGGGTCGTCGGCCGGCGGTCGACCCTACCGGCGCGGAGGCTCGGCTCGCGATGCCCTGCATGGCACGCCGCTAGGGCGCCATGCGTGCCACCATGAAGATGCGCCGGTAGGGGAACAGCGTCGTGCCGTCCGGGCGCCGCGGGTAGGCGTCGCGCACCCGGGCCCGGTAGTCGGCGAGCACGGCGTCGCGAACGCCCGGTTGGCCGTCGAGCGCCGTGAGCAGGGGTCTCAGCAGCGCCCCCGACGTCCAGTCGAAGATCGGCTCCTCGCCGTGCATGACCTGCACGTACTCCGTCTCCCAGATGTCGACGTGGTCCGCGTGCGACGACAGCGCGTCGTAGTAGCCCTCGACGCTGAGCAGTGGCCACGTGCGCAGGTGCCGGCGCAGGGACTCGGCGTCCGGGCTCGCCTCGACGGCGGCGTGCAGGCTCGTGTGGGACGGGGCGCCGAAGTTGTTGGGCATCTGTACGGCGAGCACGCCGCCGGGGGAGAGGTGGGACAGGAGTCGTCGGAACAGGGTCCGGTGGTCGTCGACCCAGTGCAGGGCCGCGTTGGAGTAGAGGACGTCGACCGGCTGGCGCGGCACCCACGACGCGATGTCGTCCTGTTCGAACCGGATGTGCGGCTGATCGGCCCGGGCGCGTTCGAGCATGTCGGCCGACAGGTCGATGCCGATGACCTGCGCCTCGGGCCATCGCTCGGCGATGGCGGCCGTCAGATGCCCGGTGCCGCAACCGAGGTCGACGATGTGCCGGGGCGCCTCGTGGTGGATCCGCGCGAGGAGTTCGGCTCCGGGGCGCGTGCGGTGGTCCGCATGGCCGAGGTAGGTGACCGGGTCCCACACGAGCTCGGGCACGGGGTCATCCGACCGCGTAGTCGTCGGCGCCGTCGGGCCGGTCGATGGTCGCGGTGAACGCCTCGCCTCCGTTGTCGACGAACCCGGCCGGATCGTCCCAGACCCCGGCGTCGACGGCGACGGACGCCCGGCCGTGGTCGCCGGAGCCCCACTGCACGTACGCGACGATCGCGTCCGCCGAGCCGAAGCTGTTCGACGTGTAGACACCGATCTCCCCGCCCGAACCCGTGAGGCCGAGCGCGGAGACGTCGATCTCCGCCGTGCCCCCGGCGGGCACGGTGACGGCATCGAGCTCGTCGTACGACGGGCGCTGGCAGACCCACCAACCGTCGGTGGAGACGTCCGTGTCGCCGTTGTTGCGCAGCGTCATCGTGCCGGCACCGGGGTCGACCGCCACGATGGCGACGACCGGAGACGGCGCAACGCCGTTCGCGGGGTCCGCCGGCTCGTCATCCGCCGGCGTGTCGGACGTTCCCTCGCCGGGGGTGTCGGCTGACGTGGTGTCATCGACGCCGGTGGTGGCGGCACCGCCACCACAGCCAGCCAGGAGCAGGGACAGCGCGGCCGTGGCCGTCAGGAGGTGTCGTCGCATCATCCCTCGACGATACCGACGCCTCAGCGAGCCGGCAGGGGGAGTGCCTCCGTCGGTTCGTCCGCTGACGTCGCGGTCGAGCTGCTCCGGTCGAGCGAGGTGGGGGTTGGCGACAACGTGTTTCCCAGCGAGTGGAGGGCGCGGTCGACGTCGCTCAGCTTCCGTTGCAGCTCCGCGGACTGCGACTCGAGCACCAGCAGCGTGCGGTTGTAGTGGTCGGTGCCTTCGGAGAAGATCGAGCCGAGGTTGGACACCAGGAGCGACAGCGTCCCGATGGAGATGCCGACGACGATCGTCATCCCGGCGAACATGACCGCCAACTGCGGGTGGTCCAGCCGCCACATCCAGATCGTGATCCCGGCCATGAAGCCGACGCCCGCGCCGGTCACGCCGACCATCAACATCCCGTACCGGCGGATGGTGTTGGTCGAGTAGCGCGGCTCGAAGGACTTGAACTGCCGCATGGTCCCCTCCAACGACGCAGCAGTGCAGTCATACCCGACGCCCGAGGCGGCCGGGTACGGCCCATCGGACGGGGGAGGCGACCTTCCGGGCGGCCACGGGACCCCGTTCGTCGTCCGGTTTACATAACGTTGCTTATGGGGCGTCTGCGGGAGGGGCCAGAACGATCAGGCACGTACGGATCCGGCAGGAACGGGCGCCCGGAGCGTCGAATCCCCTGTCTGCACCCGACTTCAGACCCGCTCCGATCGGTTCTCCCGTGCCTCGTTCGTCGTTCCGGGCCGCCGCGGCGCTCGGCCTCGCCGCCAGCCTCGCGTTCGCGTTCACGCCAGCGTTGGACGCCTCGAGCGCGCCCAAGGTCGTCACGGCGGCCGATCTGGGTCTGGACTACGCCCCGAAGGTCGTGCGTGTCGACGCACCGACCCGTGAGGCGCGCAACGAGGTCGCCGCGCTGGGCCTCGACCTGACCGAGCACGCCTCGCACGACTACGTCGAGGTCGTGCTCCACACGGCCGCAGACGAGGCCAAGCTCGTCGACGCCGGGTTCGTTTGGGAGGTCGAGATCGCCGACCTCGTACTGGACGAGTCCCAGCGGATCATGGCCGACCGTGCCTGGGCCGCCGAGGTCGGTGTCAGCGACCTTCCGTCGGGCCGCACCGAGTACCGCCACCTGGAGGACTACCACGCGGACATCGATCACCTCGTGGCCGAGTACCCGACGCTGGCGAAGCGCATCTCGATCGGCAAGAGCGTCGAGGGTCTCGACCTCGCCGGCATCGAGATCGGCCGCGATGTCGATGGCCCCGAGGACGGGCGGCCGGTGTTCCTGATGTTCGGCGTCCACCATGCCCGTGAGTGGCCGTCCGCCGAGATGCCCATGGAGTTCGCCTTCGACCTCCTACAGGGCTACACGGACCCGACGCACGACCAGCACGAGCGCATCGTCGACCTCTTGGACCGGGGCCGCGCCATCATCGTCCCCGTGTCCAACCCCGACGGGTTCCAGGTCTCCCGCCGCTTCGCGGAGGACGTCAGCACCAGCAGCCTCGGCAACGCCTGGAAGCGCAAGAACTGCCGGTACGTCACGGGCGTCGAGCAGCCGAGCGGCACCTGCATCGCGGTGTACTCGCTCGGCCAGACCGGTGTCGGCGTCGACCTCAACCGCAACTACGGCGGGCTGTGGGGCGGTCCCGGGGCCTCGAGCGACCCGACCTCCGGCACGTACCGGGGCGACGCGCCGTTCTCCGAGCCCGAGACGCAGGCGATCCGGACGCTCATCTCGACGCGCCAGGTGACGACCCTCATCACCAACCACACGCGCGGGCACCTGTTGCTGCGCCCCGTGGGCGTCAAGCCCAGCACGGTGGGCCCCGATGGCCTCCCTCGTGGTTTCGCTCCGGACGAGTGCTTCACCCGCGAGGACGGCGTGGACTACGGCCTCCAGGCGCTCGGTGAGCGCATGACGGCGCAGAACGGGTACTCGAACCAGTTCGGCTGGGAGCTGTACGACACCACCGGAACGACCGAGGACTACTCGTACAACGCGACCGGGGGCTACGGCTACACGTTCGAGCTCATGCCCTCTGGCGGGAGCTTCCACCCCGGCTACTCGCAGGTGGTCAAGGAGTACACGGGCGCCGACATCAAGGCCAAGAACCTCAAGGCCGTCGAGGGCACCACCATCGGCCAGCAGGAGGCGGAGCGGACGACCTCACCGTACGGCGACGACTGCGAGGGCGACCACGTCCAGCACACGACGCTCGGCGGCGGCCTGCGAGAGTCCTACTTCATCGCGTTCGAGAACGCGGTCGACCGCAGGACCCACTCCCTCGTCACGGGGATCGCCCCGGCCGGGGCCGAGATCACGGTCAGCCGGACCGGTGACTTCCCGCTGTGGAGCGGCGAGACCATGACCGACACGGTCGAGACGACCATGGTCACGACCGAGGACGGGGTCTTCGAGTACGACGTCAACCCGTCGACCCGTCCGTTCGTTGCCTCCCGCAAGATCCCGGGGTCGAAGGGCTTCGTGATGACGCCCGGCGAGAAGGAGGCCTGGACGGTCACCTGCTCGGTCAGCGGTGAGACGCGCGGCACCGTCGAGGTCGTGGTGGACCGCGGCCACACCATCGACGTCGGCGACCTCTGCGCCTGACCCCAGGCGCACGGGCACCTGCGAGATCAGCCGAGGACGCGGTCGGGGGTTCCCTCCGGCAGGTTCGCCTGGGCGGAGACCCCGAGCCCACCGTTCGATCGGAGGCCCGAGACGGCCTGCCCCAGGAGTTCCTCGACCTCGGCCGTGGTCAGGATCTCGCCGGTGAGTTGCTCGACCGCCGTGATCGCATACTCGGCGAAGGCGGCCCGCAACTCCTCGATGCGCGTCTGCACGGACGTCAGCTGCTCGATCGCGGCGGCGGCGCGGTCGGCGACCTCGGTCGGAGGTGCACCGAGCACGTCCACCGAGACGACACCCGCTCCCCCGCGCAGGTCGACGCGCAGGTCCTCGGCGATCACGGTCGTCGCACCGTCGGCCCCGGTGACGAACTCGAGCGGCGCCGATGAGAGGTCACCCAGCACGGGCTGGCCGCCGAACACGGCTCCGCTGACGACACCGCCCACCGCGGCCTCGACACCGGAGACATCGCCGGAGGCGGCCGCATCCCCGAGCACGGCTGCCACGGCGCCGAGCGCCTCGGACGCGATGGACGCGACCGTGGCACCGTCCTGGGACCCAGCCAGTGCCGCGCGGGCGGGCGCGGTCTCAGCCCGGACGTCGGCCCCCAGGCTGGTGGTCGCGGTGACCTCACCTGCGGCTGCCGCTCCCCCTGCGGGCGCGGTGTCCGGCGCCGCGTCCGTCGACGGCGTGCGCGGGCGCAGGATCCGATCGTTGCGGATCGGCTCCGGTGGACCGCTCTGGATCCGCATCGTGCCTCCACCGCGGACGCACGTCGCATCCGCCGCGTCAAGGGTACGGCCCCGCCCCCGGTGGCGGCGAGGACCCTTTCCAACGATGCCCCGGTGCTACTAGGTCGTTATATAGCCAGCCCGAAGCCGTCCGCAGCGGGTGGACGAAGCGCGCAGGTCGGTCAGGCCTACCAGCGGAGTCGGGCCGCAACGCCGTCGTGGCGGCGGAGTCGCTCTGCCGCGCCGCCGTCCACCGGCGTGACGCTGGCCCCGGTCTCGAAGGCTCGCTGCACCATGCGCTCCACGAGTCGCGGCTCCTCGTGCACCTCGTAGCCGACGTCACCAGCGTCGTTGTCCGGGTAGGCGAACAGCTGTCCCTCGCTCGTGCGGAAACCGCTGGCCTCGGCGTCGGCATCGAGCACCAGGTGCTGGACGCGCGCCTCGTTCAGCGCGTTCGTCACCGCGGCCAGTCCGAGGGCGACCTGCCCATCCGCCGCAGCGTCAGCTTCGACGGCCTCGACGAGGGCGGCATTGGCCGCCTCGCGATCGTCGCGCAGAGCGTGCCAGACCTCATCGGCGAGTTCGGGCGGCGTCGTGGCCTCGGGAACCCGGTCGACGTCCACGAGTCGGAGTCGATCGGGGAGTTCCTGCATGATGGAACGCCGGATGTCGGCCGGGCCGGCGACCACGACGCGTTCCCAGTTCCGGGACTTCGCGCAGTCGGCGATCTCGCCCGCCACCGTGCGCAGGAACCGCTCGCGATTGGCGTCGACGTGCGCGAGGTAGCGCTCCTCGTGGACCTGACCCTGCATGCCGAGGGCGGGGTTGTCGCCGGATGGCCCGAGCTTCTGAGACTCCTCGACCGTCGGAGCGATGAACGTGCGCTGGAGCACCTCGTCGGCGTGCCCGTCGGCCCAGTGGACGACGGTCACGCTGTCGCGGCGAGCGGCGACGAGACCGGCAGGGCGTCCGACGGCACGGGCGACGACGATCGGGTGAACCACGGCACGTTCGCCGAGGACCGCGCGGGTGCGGAACGGGAGTTGGCTGTGGGTCTCGACCGTGCTGCCGTCGCTGATCCGGACGAAGAGCGCACGTCCCCGCCCGTGCGCGGACGGGTCCATCAGGTCGTGGAGCCGGGGCTCGAGCGAGTCCAGGCGCTTCTCGATGACCGCACGGGCTCCATGGTCGGCCGTTGCCAGCCCCTCCCGGAGGTCCCGCATGGCGTTGCGCAACTCGATGGGCCACTTCGGCTGCGGCATGGCCTCCTCGGGGGTCATGCCGACGTAGAACGACAGGATGCCCACGTCATCCGTCAGGTCGAGCAGTTCCTGGATGAGTTTGTCGTCGGTAGCCATGACGCCAACGTTACGGGTAGATGGAGCGCTCGGCGAGCGATCCGTCCCGGCCGACTTGTCAGAGCTCGTCGCGGCGGTACGCCGTCGACAGCGCGTCCGCGTACTCGTTCCAGCGGTAGCCGACGTGTGCCTTGATCCACTCGATCTCGAGCTCCGGCCGAGACTCGATGATGCCGTACAGCTCCCGGACGAGGTCGAGGTTGGCGATGGGCCCGGTCTTGCGCTTCCAGCCCCGCGCCTTCCACCCGGCCGCCCACTCGTTGATCGTCTGGCTGCACAGGCGGCTGTCGGTGTAGAGCGTCGCCCCACGTCCCTCGGGGACGAGTCGCGTCCCTTCGATCAGTGCCTGGAGCTCCATGCGGTTGTTCGTGGTGTCCGGGTCGTGCCCGTACGCCTGGTCGACGACCTCGCCGTCGATGACGTAGACCGCACCCCATCCGCCGGGCCCCGGGTTGGGATGGGCACTGCCGTCGGTGAAGACGCCGGTGTCCGGCCCGTCGGTGTAGCGCTCGAGGACCTCGATGATGCTGAGGTCCTCCTCGACCCTGGCCTGGGCCGACGAGGCGCGTGCGCGCGGGGCCGCCCGACTCGCCCGCGAGGACCCGCCGTTGCCCTTGCGGTAGCAGTCGGGGCACTCGCTCGGGGTCCAGCCGGGATAGCGCTGCCGGAGGTCCGCCGAGACCTCGAAGCCCTTCCCGCACGTCCCACAGGTGGCGGAGGTCACTCGGTGTCCTCAGCCGAGTCCGTGGCATCGACGGCCGTGGCGGCGTGTTCGAGTTCGGGGGCCGCCTGGGCCTGGATCTGGGTCTCGCGACGGTAGGAGAGCCAGACGGCGCCGCCGAGCACGAGGCCGATGAGCGAGAGCGGGATCCACGCGGCGAGGTGGATGTCCGTGGCCTCTTCGACGATCAGCTTCATGCCGACGAGGACGAGGATGATCGCCACGCCCTTGCCGAGGTAGTGGAACTTCCGGACCGCGTTCTCCAGCAGGAAGTAGAGCGCCCGCAGCCCCAGCAGGGCGAAGGCGTTGGACGTGAACACGATGAACGGGTCGCTCGTTATGCCGAAGATCGCCGGGATCGAGTCGACGGCGAAGATGACGTCGGTGGTCTCGACCACAACCAGCACGGCGAGCAGCGGGGTCGCCCACAGGGCGCCCTCACGGCGCGTGACGAGCTTCTGGCCGTCGTAGTCGTTGGTCACGCGGATGATGCGCCGCATCAGTCGCAGGACGGGGTTGCGTTCGGGATGGACCTCGACCTCGTCGTGCCGCGCGATCTTGACGCCCGTGTACACGAGGAAGGCACCGAAGACGTAGGCGACCCACGAGAACTGCGCGAGCAGGACGGCGCCGATCGCGATGAAGATGCCGCGGAAGACGAGGGCGCCGAGGATGCCCCAGAACAGGACTCGGTGCTGGTACTCGGACGGGACCCCGAAGAACCCGAAGATGAGGACGAAGACGAAGAGGTTGTCGACCGAGAGGCTCTTCTCGATCAGGTAGCCGCTCAGGTACTCCTGGGTCCGCTCGCCCGCGATGGCATCGGGGTACATGAAGAGGATGACCAGGCTGAAGGCGAGGCCGAGTGCGATCCAGATCGCGGACCAGATGCCGGCCTCGCGCGCCGACACCACGTGGGCGTCCTTGTGCACGACGAAGAGGTCGAAGAGCAGGAGGGCGAAGATGAGGGCGACGAACCCGACCCAGGCCCAGAAGGACACCGGTGAGGAGATCGCGCCGCTCGTCGCCTCGGTGGCGAGCAGCATGGGTGTGCCTCAGTCCGTGGTGGAGAGCTCGCGGTCGCGGTGCTCGATCCGGAGTTCGGCGTTCATGAGGCGGTCACCGAAGCGTTCCTTGGTGTACCGGCTCGGGACGCCTCGGTGCAGCAGGAACTCGGGAACGTCCGCGGCCACGTCGAAGCCCACGACCATCTCGCAGCTGTCGCACCGGTACTTGCCGAGCCCGTCGAACGCACCGACGAGGTGCTGGTCGCTGTCACAGCGCGTGCAGGGGCGTTGCGTCGGGAAGGAGTCCTCCTCGACGATGGCGGTCCCACCGGGGGTCGTGGTCTCGTTCATGGGTCCTACCGTAGCTCCAAGACGCTCTGTCGCACCGGAGGCGGGCCGACCGGTCGGCCACGTCCCCCGGGAGCCTCCCAAGGTACCGCTGACCGGTGACACCCCCGCACGGGGACGGGGTCACGGGGCCTGTCGGCTGCCTCCGACCTCGCTCAACGCCAACGTGAGGCGGTCATCATCCCTTCGGAGCAGGAGCAGCCGCAGGCCGCCGGGTCCGCGCGGTGGCCGCCCGATCCCACGCCAGAAGGCGTCGACGTCGACATCGGCGCCGGCGGTGGCGATCTCGATCGGCCGGGCCTCCCGTGACCGCAGCCAGGCCCGTACCGGCTTCGGACGTGCAGGGAGCACCGCCTCGACACGCCATGCCCGGTGCCAGATCGACGCCGGGGGTGCGTCGTCGGTCGTGAGCAGCGCCCGCCGACGCGCGACGCGTCGGGCTCCGAGGCGCGCGCCGAGGTCGTCGTGCAGGCGGGCGCGAACGGCAGCTGGGGCGACCTCCACCACGTAGGCGCCGACGTCCCCGACCGGCAACTCCTCCCCTGGCCCCTCGCGGCGTTGCCGGTGGACACGCCCGCCGTCGACGATCGTCGCGGTCGCCGACGTCGTTGCGAGCTCGCCCCACCAGAGGGTCGCCTCGACGAGGGCCGACCCGACCTGGACGAACTCGAGCTCGCCCGCGACTGGCAGGCCGGGGTCGCCGAGGTCCACCGCCGGCGACAGTGCGACGCTGCCGCCGGCCACGCCCAGCGTGGCGAGGTGCGTCAGGAGACCCGGCACGCCAGGCCGGACGTCCGCCAGGGCCTTGAGGCGGCGGCCGCCATCGCGACGATGCGGGTCGGCGTGGGCGAGGCTCGGACGGACGGGCAGCCCGAGCGCGTCCGCGACCAGCACCTCGGCGTCGACACCGGCTGCGCGGACGTTGGCGCCGGCCAGCACGACCCGCGCCTCGTCGAGGTCACTGCCGATGACCGGCCCATCGGCGGTCGCTGCCAGTGCGAGGAGGTCGGCCCCGGCCCCGCAGGTCACGTCCGCGACCCGGCTCCTGCCGGCGTACCGCTCGGCACGGGTCGACGCCACGGCGGGAGACGAGGCCTGCTCGAGCGCCGCCTCGGTCATGATGAGCGGCCCGAGCTCTGCGAGCTCGAGGGGCATGCGCCTGCGTGCGTGCGCCGCAGAGGTGACGGCCGCGGCGTTGGCGGGCTCCAACCCGGACCGGCGGAGTCGCGCGACGAGGTCGAGTACCCGTTCGCCAGCGTCGATCCAGGCGACCGCCTCGTCGATGATCGGCCCGGTCTCGGCACGTACGAGCCATCGGGCCACGGCCGCCGTCAGCGCGTCGTCGCGGGCGATGCTGGTCACGCGTCCTCCGTGCGCGGCGGTGTGCGGGTTCTAGGTCCTGCGTACCAGCATGCCTACAGTTCCGCGCCGGTACCGCCACCGAAGCGCGGTACGTCACTCCACGGGAGGCGAACACCACATGGCAACCGCCAAGAAGGCCGCGAAGAAGGCCCCGGCCAAGAAGAAGACCGCAGCCAAGAAGACGGCGGCGAAGAAGGCCCCGGCCAAGAAGACGGCGGCGAAGAAGGCGCCGGCCAAGAAGAAGGCGCCGGCCAAGAAGAAGGCTGCGCCGAAGAAGGCCCCGGCCAAGGCCTCCATCAGCATCGTGAAGGCCTCGGCGGTGAAGGAGGCCGCGCGAGCTGCGGGTGCCAACCGCGTCGACGGCGCTTTCGCCGAGGCGGTGAACGCCGAGGTGCAGAGGATCATCGAGGCCGCGGTCAAGCGCGCGGACACCAACACCCGCGCCACGGTCCGGCCCGGGGACCTCTGAGCCGATCCGGATCTCGACGGGGGCGGCCTACTCGGCCGCCCCCGTCGCGTTATGTGGCCACGTAGGCTCACGGCGAACCTGACGAGGGAAGACATGCGCATCCTGCAACTCGATCGCGCGCTCGATCAGAACCTGCGCGACCCGGTCATCGTGGTCGCGCTCGACGGCTGGACCGATGCCGGGCGTTGTGGCACGACCGCGCTCGAACTGCTGCAGGACGGCTACGAGAGCAGGGTCATCGGTCGCTTCGATCCGGACGCGCTGTTCGACTACCGCGACCGACGTCCGCTGCTCGAGATCGATCGTGGCCTGCTCGGTGACCCGGAGTGGCCGGCCCTCGAACTCGTGCAGGTCTCCACTCCGGAGACGTCCCTGCTCGTCATCACCGGCAACGAGCCGGACCTGTCCTGGCGCTCGCTCTGCGCCGACATCGTGGCCCTCGCCGAGGAGGCCGGCGCCAAGCGGTTCATCGGCCTCGGAGCCGTTCCGGGCCCGGTCCCCCACACCCGCCCGACCCGCGTGGTCGTGACGGGCAGCCGTGAGGAGCTGCTGGAACAGCTCGGCCGGTCCCAGGAGCGGATCGTCGTCCCGGCGTCGTGCCAGGTCATCATCGAGTCCGCGCTCCGTGACGCGGGCATCACCACGCTCGGACTGTGGGCGCGCATCCCGCACTACGTCGCCGGCGAGTTCCCCGAAGGCGCCCACGCGCTGGCGAGCCGCTTCGCCGAGCACCTCGACCTGGCCCTCGACCTCGAGGAGCTCGCGGCCGATGCGGAGGAGCATCGCGAGCGGCTGGACGAAGCGGCTGGCGCGTCCGAGGAGATCACGGACCACATCGCGGAGCTCGAGGCCGCATACGACGCCAGCATCGGGGACACGCCGTTCACCGGCCCGCTGCCCACGGGGGAAGAGATCGCCGCGGAGCTCCAGCGCTTCCTCGCGCAGCGCGGCGACGCGGACTGAGCTCCTCGGATAGACGTCCGACGCCCCGTCGATAGGCTCCGGCACCGACCGCCAGCCCGTCGACACGCAGGGAGAAACGCGTGCGCATCGCCGTCACCGGCTCCATCGCCAACGACTACCTCATGAGCTTCCCCGGGAAGTTCGCCGATCAGTTGGTGGCCGACCAGCTGGACAAGGTGAGCCTCAGCTTCCTCGTCGACGACCTGGAGGTCCGGCGCGGCGGCGTGGCGGCCAACATCTGCTTCGGGCTCGGGCTCCTCGGACTGCGTCCACTCCTCGTCGGGGCGGTCGGCGAGGACTTCAACAGCGACTACCGGGCGTGGTTGCAGCGTCACGGCGTCGACTGTTCGGCCGTGCACGTGTCCGATCTCAAGCACACCGCCCGGTTCCTGTGCACCACCGACGAGGACCAGGCGCAGATCGCGTCGTTCTACGCCGGGGCCATGGAGGAGTCGCGCTTCATCGAGCTCGCGCCGATCGCCGAGCGGCACGGGCGCCTCGACCTCGTCGTCGTCTCGCCGAACGACCCGGAGGCCATGATCCGCCACACCAAGGAGTGCCGGTCGGAGGGCATCCCGTTCATGGCTGACCCCGGCCAGCAGCTCGCACGGATGGACGGCGCGCAGATCCGCCAACTCATCCAGGGTGCGGAGATCCTCATCACGAACGACTACGAGAAGGCGCTGCTGGAGGGCAAGACGGGCTGGACGAGCGACGAGGTGCTCGACCTCGTGAAGCTGCGCATCACCACCCATGGTCCGAAGGGCTGCGTGATCGAGCACAACGGGGGCGACCCGATCGAGGTCCTCGCGGCCCCCGAGCGCCGACGCGAGGACCCGACCGGTGTCGGTGACGCCTTCCGAGCCGGGTTCCTCGCCGGGCGGTCGTGGGGCCTGGGGCTGCAACGATGCGCACAGGTCGGCTCGATGCTCGCGACCTACGTCCTGGAGCACATCGGTACGCAGGAGTACTCCATCGAGCGCGAGGAGTTCCTGACTCGCGTCGGCGACTGCTACGGCGACGAGGCCGCGAGCGAGATCGGCGCCAGCCTCTCGGCCTGACTGGAGCGATCATGTCCACGAGCCCCCTCTCCGCGCGCGTCCGGGCGATCAGCGAGTCCCCGACGCTCGCGGTGACCGCGAAGGCCAAGTCCCTGCGTGCCGCGGGCAAGCCCGTCATCGGCTTCGGTGCCGGTGAGCCGGACTTCCCGACGCCAGCGCACATCGTGGAGGCCGCTGCTGCCGCATGCGCGGAGCCGTCGAACCACCGCTACAGCGCGGCCAGCGGGCTGCCCGAGCTGCGCCAGGCCATCGCCGAGAAGACCGCGCGGGACTCTCGGGTCGAGGCGTCCTCGGACATGGTCGTCGTGACCAACGGCGGCAAGCACGCGCTCTACTCGCTGTTCCAGGCGATCATCGACCCGGGCGACGAGGTCCTGATCCCGGCGCCCTACTGGGTGAGCTACCCGGAGATGGTCCAGCTCGCAGGCGGCGTGGCGGTCACGGTGCCCACGACGCCCGCCACGGGCTTCCGAGCGACCATCGAGCAGCTCGAGGCGTCCACCACGGAGCGGACCAAGGCCCTCATCTTCGTCTCCCCCTCCAACCCGACCGGGGCGGTCTACTCCCCCGAGTCGGTCGCCGAGGTCGGGCGGTGGGCCGCCGAGCGGGGCATCTGGGTCATCACCGACGAGATCTACGAGCACCTCGTGTACGGCGACGCACGGTTCACGTCGCTCCCGGCCGTCGTCCCCGATGCCGCGCCCACGACCATCATCGTCAACGGCGTCGCGAAGACGTACGCGATGACGGGCTGGCGAGTCGGATGGGTCGTGGCGCCGAAGGAGGTCGCCGGCGCGATCGGGCGACTCCAGTCGCACATGACGTCCAACGTCAGCAACGTCGCGCAGCGCGCGGCACTCGCGGCGATCACGGGCCCGCAGGATCCGGTTGCCGAGATGCGGACGGCGTTCGACCGGCGCCGCCACGCCGCGGTCGACGGCTTGCGTGCGATCGATGGCGTCGACGTGGTCGAGCCGGAGGGCGCCTTCTACGTCTTCCCGAGCTTCGAGGGCGTGCTGGGCCGGCAGTTCGAGGGCCGCAAGATCGAGTCGACCCTCGACCTGGCGGATGTCCTGCTCGACGAGGTCAACGTCGCGCTCGTACCGGGCGAAGGCTTCGGAGCCCCGGGCTTCGTGCGCCTCTCCTACGCCCTCGGCGACGAGGACCTGCGCGAGGGCATCGACCGCATCCGTCAACTCGTCGGACGCCTCGACTAGCCCGTTCGGGGGGTCCGTCACCCGTCACCGTGTGCGCGCGGTGGGGTATCCGTCGCACCTACGACCGCGGTCGTTAGACTCCGCCCGCGACGGGACACCCGTCCCTTCCCCCCTGAACGCGACGACCTGCCCGGCCGCGTGCGCCGGGACTTGAGAGAGGGACTGGCAATGCGCTTGAAGCGACGGATGCTCCTGCCGAGCATCTTCCTGAGCCTCGCACTCGTGGCGACCGCATGCGGTGGCGCGGACGACGGCGAGACCGGCGGCGAGACCGGTGGCGAGACCGGTGGCGAGACCGGCGGCGACGTGATGGCGTCGCCGATCAGCGCCGACGAGGTCTGCTCGCGCGACTTCTCGGGCGTCAGCGCCCCCGACGGCTTCAAGGTCGGCCTCGTCACGGACATCGGCAAGGTCAACGACGGCACCTTCAACCAGTTCGCCTTCGAGGGGATGCAGGCGGCGGCCGACTGCTTCGGCTTCGAGACGAACTTCATCGAGACCCAGTCCGAGGCCGACTACGCCCGCAACCTGACGGCGATCCTCGAGGACGACCCCGATGTCGTCATCACGGTCGGCTTCCTGCTCGCGACGGACACGCTCGAGTTCGCGGAGAACAACCCTGAGACCCTGTTCATCGGGATCGACCAGTTCCAGCTCGAGTACCCGGACAACTACATCGGCATCCTCTTCCGTGAGGACCAGGGCGGCTTCCTGGCCGGTGCGATGGCGGGCCTCTTGACCGAGAGCAACGTCGTCGGCGTCGTCGGTGGTCGCGAGGACGTCCCGCCCGTCGTCCGCTTCGTCAACGCCTTCAAGACGGGCGCCGAGTTCGTCAACACGGACGTCGAGGTCCTGCAGGTCTACATCCCGTCCTTCACGGACCCGGCCGCCGGCTCCTCCGCGGCCGAGCAGTTCATCGGTGAGGGCGCCGACGTGATCTTCGGTGCCGGTGGCCAGACGGGCTCTGGCGGCGTCAAGGCCGCGACCGAGCAGGGCCTGTGGGGTATCGGCGTCGACCAGGACGAGTACTTCACCACCTTCAACGCCGGTGCTGCCCCCGGCGCCGACAAGCTGGCCACGTCGGCGATCAAGCGCGTCGACCTCGGTGTGCTGTTCAACATCGCGGCGGCCGTCCAGGGCGACTTCGCGGGTGGGATCTTCACCCTCGAGGCGGCCAACGACGGCATCACGTACGCGCCGTTCCACGACGCTGACATCCCGGCGGACGTCGCCACGCGGATCGAGGAGATCCGCGTCGGCCTCGCCGACGGCTCCATCGACACCGGTGTGGACCCCGTCACGGGGCTGCCCCTGTAGCGATCCGCGGTGGGTGGGG
>JBFHRB010000034.1:0-17889 GCA_041591915.1 Nitriliruptorales bacterium | reverse complement strand
TGTCGTCCGGGTCGCCGTCAACGGCGCCCGACGGGACGGTGGCCGGCTCCCCTGCAGCGACCTCCACCGTGGACTCGCCCTCGTCCTCACCCTCTCCCTCGTCCTCGTCGCTGAGGTCGACATCGAGGTCGGTCGCCGGATCGGGCTCGACCACCTCGACATCGGCCACGACGGGGGTCTCGTCGCCGTCCTCGGACGCATCGGGGAGCTCGTCGCCGCCCTCGGACGCATCGGGATCCGAAACCAGCGGCTCCTCGCCCTCCTCGGCGCCATCCGGATCCGACGCGGTCGGTGGCTCGTCGCCGTCCTCGCCCCCGGACGGCGCGGGCTCCTCGCCAACCGTCTCCTCGGCTCGGCCGTCGCCGTCAGGGTCCGTGCCGTGCGACGGCTCGCTCGAGGCCTCCTCCGGGGGGGCCGGTGCCTCCAGGTCGATGTCCTCGGCGGCGCCGGACAGGTCCTCGTCCAGCGGCGCCTTGACCATCGCGGCTGCACGTGCGGCGAGGTCCTGGCCGTCGTGCGGCGCGGCGCCCTCGTCGGGGCCATCCGTCTCGCCGGACTCCTCTGGCTCGACCTCGTCCTGCGGCTCCTCGACGGCTTCTGCCGGGGCGGTCTCCGTGGCGGGCGGTGCGGTCCCGAACGCCGACGTGGCTGCGCCGGCCGCGATGACCACGTTGGTCTCGCGCTCACCCTCGACGTGCCAGATGTCGCGGGCCGCGATCGTGTCGGGATCGCTCGCCACGGCCTCCGCGTCGAGGTCCAGCGCGATGTCGAGCCACGGCGCGGAGTGCGTGAGCGCGCCGATGGCGAGCCGATCGGCACCGGCCTGTGCGTACGTGCGCACGGTGGTGAGATCGAGGTTGCCGCTGACCTCGACCCGTGCACGGCCGCCGATCCGCTGGATCGCCGTGCGGACGTCGGCCGGGTCGAAGTTGTCGAGCATGATGTCCGTGGCGCCGGCCTGGAGCGCGTCCTCGAGCTGGCCGAGGTCGGCGACCTCGACCTGGATGTGCACGCCGCGGCTACGACGGATCGCCATCTCCACGGCCGCACGGATCCCGCCCGCGGCGGCGATGTGGTTGTCCTTGATGAGGATCTGGTCGTGCAGGCCGAGACGGTGGTTCGCCCCGCCCCCGGCGACCACGGCGGCCTTCTCGAGCAGACGCAGGCCGGGCGTCGTCTTGCGCGTGTCCCGGACCGCGACCGGCAGCCCGGCGACGGCATCGACGAACCGGCGCGTGTGGGTGGCGATGCCGGACAGCTCACCGAGGAAGTTCAGCGCGACGCGCTCGGCCGTCAGGATGGACCGCAGCGGCCCGGACACGTCAGCGATCACGTCGCCGCGGTGGACGTGGTCCCCGTCCTCGAGTCGCGGCGTGAAGTCGACGCGGGTGTCGACCTGAGCGAACGCCTGGCGGGCCACCTCGATGCCGTAGACGACACCCTCGTCGCGAGCCACGACCTGCGCCGTGCCCATCGCGCCGGGCGGGATCGTCGTCATCGACGTGACGTCACCACGATCGCCCAGGTCCTCGGCCAGGGCACGCGCGACCGCGCGCCGGGTCGCTCGCCGCAACTCGATCTCGTCGATCCGGACGTCGGGGAGCTCCGGGAGCTCGCGCGGCTCCGAAGCCGCACTGTCGAAGGCCTCGTCACGACCATCGCCCAGCGACACCGTCGACGGGGCCTCGGCCGCGGGCTGCCAGTCGACGTCGGAGTGCGGGACGGGTGGCGGCTGGGCCGTGGAGGGCGCGGCGGCCTCCGTCACGTCGGGGTCCACCGCGTCGGGTTCGGCAGACGAGCCGACGTCGGTCGTCGCCTCGGTGGAGGGTTCCCCATTGGGGTCCCCCTCGGCCTCGTTCTCCCGTTTACGCCACCGCACCGGCTATCTCGGCTCCTGTGCGCATCACCCCGTTGCTCTCATCGGCGAACACTACCGTAGGGGTGTGGGCACGAGCCTCGGCGTCCTCCATCTCGGCGTAGCTGATGATGATGACGGTGTCGCCAGGCTGGACGAGGCGCGCGGCGGCCCCGTTCAGCTCGATGACCCCGCTGCCACGCGCGCCCTCGATGACGTACGTCTCGAGGCGGGCACCGTTGTCGTTGTCCACGATCTGGACCTTCTCGTTGGGGAGGAGGTCAGCCGCGTCCATCAGGTCGCGGTCGATCGTGATCGAGCCCATGTACTCGAGGTTGGCCCCCGTCACCGTGGCTCGGTGGATCTTGCTCTTCATCATGATGCGGCGCATTCGGCGCTCCCGTGTCGTTCCCGTACCGGGCTGCCGCCCGGCCGTGGTTCCAACCGGCTGGTTTCCGCCGCGGGTCAGTGACCCGCGTCGCCGCTCGTTGCCCGAAGGACGCGGTCCTCGTCGGCTGGGTCACCGATGAGCACGTTGTCGATCAGCCTGGCCGGCCCGACGTGGGCCGCCACCGCCACGAGCAGGGCGGCTGCCTCCGGCGCGTCGTCCGACGCCTCCCCGCGAGTTGCCTCGTCGGGGGGCGCGAGGTCGTCCGGACGGACGACCTCCACGTAGTCGATCTCGACGCCGGGGGCGCTCCCAAGGGTACTGGCTGCGGCCTCCCGGAGCACAGTCGCGGACGGTGGTCGTCCGTCCGAGCGCGCGTTCCGGGCCGCCTCCACCGCACCCCGCAGGGCGCGCGAGAGGGCGAGCGCCTGCTTCCGCTCTGCGTCGTCGAGGTACTTGTTGCGGCTCGACAGCGCGAGTCCGTCGGCCTCTCGGATGAGGGGGCAGCCGACGACCTCGACGGGGATGTTCAGGTCGTCGACCATCCGTCGGATGATCTGCAGTTGCTGGAAGTCCTTGCGGCCGAAGAACGCGACGTCCGGCTGCACGAGGTTGAAGAGCTTGCTCACCACGGTCGTGACGCCGTCGAAGTGCCCGGGCCGCGACGCCCCACACAGGCGATCGGCCATCGCCGACACGGTCACGGTCGTCACGATCGGACGCGGGTACACCTCGTCGACGCTCGGTGCGAAGACGAGATCCGGGGCGGCGTCGCCCAGCGAGGACAGCTTCGCCTCGTCGCCGTCGAGGTCGCGCGGGTAGGCGTCGAGGTCCTCGCCCTCGCCGAACTGCAGCGGGTTCACGAAGATCGAGGCGACCACGACGTCGCTTGCCTCGGACGCGGCGCGCACGAGCGAGAGGTGGCCCTCGTGCAGGGCCCCCATCGTCGGGACGAACCCGATCCGCGCTCCCTCGCGGCGTGCTGCACGGACACGCGCTCGCAGCTCCGCGACGGTGGTCACCCGCTCCATCAGTGGCTCCCGGGTCGGGCGGCTTCGAGGGCCTCGCGGACGGCCGCGAGCTGGGCCGGCTCGAGGCGATGCCGCGCCTGTCCGAGGATGACCTCGACCAGGTGCCGGTAGGCGGCCGCCAGCTCGGGAACGTCCGCATCGAGTTGGGCGACGTGGCGCGCGACCGTGCCGGCGTCGCCCCGCACCACCGGGCCGGTGAGGGCCTCGGCTCCACGCTGGAGCACGTTGCCGACGGAGTTCTGGACGAGCGGTGCGAGGAAGGCCGCCGGGTCCGCCACGCCGGCGCCGAGGAGGAGCTGGCGGGCGACGGCAACCGCAGCACCCACCGCGTTCGAGCCGACCGTGAGCGCGGCGTGGTACAGCACCCGCGCCGCGTCCGGGACGTCGTAGGGGTCCCCGCCCGCATCGACGACGAGGTCCCGCGACCAGCCGCGGTCGGGCTCCGGCGCCGTGACCGCCCACGCGGCCCCGACGAGATCGTCCGGCGACGCATCGGCACTCGGCACCGTCTGGGCCGGGTGGATCGCCGCGATGCGCGCCCCGGTGAGCGCGGCACGCCGCAGGGGCGCGAGCCCATAGGCGCCCGCGACGTGCACGACCTTGTGCCCCTCGGCCAGCACGTCGGCGACGGCGAGCCGCGTCACCGTCTCCTCGATGGCGGCGTCGGGGGTCGAGACGAGGACGAGTGATGCGCCCGGGACCAGGTCCTCCGGTGCGCTCGCCGTGCGGCTGCCCACGTAGCGCTCGGCGAACCTCGAGCGGGAGGCCTCCGAGCCACCGGCCGCCCCGACGACCCGATGACCCGCGCGTGCCCACGCACCTGCCAGGACGGTGCCGACCCGCCCGGGCCCGATCACCACCAGCCGCTCGCTCACCGCTCGACCCCCGGCGGGGGGCCCGACCGTGGTCGACGCGACTCCCACTCGTCGGCGAACACGAAGCCGGGACCCTCGGGCCCGTCTGGCCTGGCGATGTGGCGGCCAGGTACGTCGTCGAGGCGAAGGACGAGCTCGATGCCCTCGATGGGAGCGAGGTCCGCGGCGACCCGCGAGAGTCGCGTCCCGTCCGGGAGCTCTCCTCCGGGCCACACCTCCAGGAGGGGCACGACCACGAAGGCGCGCTCACGCAGCCGCGGGTGCGGGACCTGCAGGTCAGGGGTGTCGATCGTCTCGTCGCCGTAGAGGACGATGTCGACGTCGAGCGTGCGCGGGCCCCAACGCTGTTCGACGTCACGGTCACGTCCGTGGGCAGCCTCCACTCGCTGGCAGGCGCGGAGCAGTGCCGCCGGCGCCAGCGTGGTCTCGATCGCCACGACGCAGTTGAGGAACGGCTCCTGGTCGACGCCACCCCACGGCGCGGTCTCGTAGATGCCACTCACGTCCACGACGGCGACGCGTTCGTGGCCGTCGAGGTCGGCGATCGCGGCTCGGAGGAGGTCGAGTCGCTCGCCGACGTTGCTGCCCATGCTCAGGAAGGCCGGTATCGGCTCGCGCTCGCCTGCCAGGGGGCCCGCAGCGGCGGTCCGGAACCTCACGTTCACCGCTCCCGGCGAAGGGTCACGGATACCTCGTCGGCCGGAACCGGCAGCGGTGCCGATGGCTTGTGGACGGTCACCTCGGCAGCCTGCACGCGCTCGTCCTCGAGGCACAGCGTGAGGACGTCGGCCGCGACGCGCTCGATGAGGTCGTAGCGACTCGTCGCGACGGCGTCGTGCACCCGCTGTGACAGCATCCCGTAGTCGACCGTGTCGGCGAGCTCGTCACTCGTCGACGCTGGCCCGAGGTCGATCGCGAGCGCGATGTCGAGGCGGAAGAGCTGGCCGCGCTGCTGCTCCTCGGGGAGGACACCGTGGCGCGCCCAGACCTCGAGACCGCTGATCCGGATGACGTCCACGGTGGCTCCTCGGCGGCCCGGTACGGGTGGGTGAGGCAGGGTAGGCGGGGCAGGAGAAGCGCGGCCGCGCGGCGAACACCTCGGCAACGACCCCACACCCACCGCTCGCCACGGAGCCCCCGACATGCGCACGCGCCTCGGCGCGGCGGCGATCGCCGCCGCCCTCGCCCTGCCCTTCACCCTCGCCACCACCCCTGCGCCGGCTCCGCACGGTGGCGACGACGTGACGGTCATCGCCGTGGTGGACAACGCGTTCAACCCGTACCACCTCGACTGGGTCGCCGAGCAGATGCCGCAGCACCGCGACGCGGACGAGACGAACGACCTTCCGCTCGACACGGCCCCCGACGAGTGGCTGGCCGGCTTCGACGCATCCGGCTTCGCCACCTACGACCGCCTCGACCTGACCATGCCGACGACGCCAGCAGCGAGTCGTTCCACGCTGCAGGCCCAGGACAGCGCCGAGTGGGCCAAGGTCAAGCGGTCCTCCGCCGACGAGGTCAACTACTACTGGGTCCCGGACTCGAAGATCGTCGGCGTGGTCGACTTCGCCGGCAATGGCCTGGTCAGCTCGGGGACCGCGCACGGCAGTGGCACCTCGTCGGTGTCCGCGGGCAACTTCTACGGCACGTGCGCGCAGTGCGTGGTCGTGTTCATCACGAACGGCAGCTCGCCGAGTGGCGAGGCCGCCGGCGACTGGGCGATGTCCCAGCCGTGGATCGACGTCGTGACGAACTCGTTCGGCTACTCGCTGATCCTGCGCGACCGCTACTACGGGGGCTCGAACACCGACCTGCAGCGTCAGGCGGCCGAGCGCGGGCAGACGGTGTTCTTCTCCGCTGGCAACGGTCAGGCGAACACGTTCACGGCCCCCAACACGACGCTGCTGTCCAGCCAGGAGGGGCCCGACTGGATCGTCACCGTCGGGGCCGTCAACCCCAACGGCGGCAGCTACACCGGTCACGGCAAGCCGGCCGACGTCGCCTCGCTCGGCACCGACTACCCGTCGAGCTACTGCACGAGCAACGCCTTCTGCAACGGCACGTTCGGGGGGACGTCCAATGCGACGCCCGTCGTCGCGGGCATCTACGCGAACGCGCTCGCCGAGGCCCGCAAGGCCCTGCCCGGTCCGTCGCGGACCCAGGCCGAGGGCGTGATCGCCGTCGGCGAGGGCTTCGCCTGCGGCGAGGTCCGGCCCGACTGCGAGCTCGGCGACGGCCAGCTGACCGCCGTCGAGCTCCGCGAGCGACTCTTCGGTGGCGCCGTCCACACCGCCGCGGGCTACGCGCCGCTCGGACTCGTCGGGAGCTCCACGACCCAGAGGATCTCCTGGGAGCACGAGTTCCTCAACGAGGGCCACGGCACCTACTTCGGGCGTTACGACCGGGGCCGGCACTACGCCGAGGAGCTCGGCCGGATCGTCGGACCGATGCTCGGCACCGCCGCGACGCTCGAGCGCCCCGAGGGCGAGTCGGACTGGTTCATCGTCGACAGCTACTGCCGCCAGACGATCTGGGGGTCGTGGTCCAACGGCGACTACGTCGAGGGCGAGACCGCGCTGCCCGACTACTCCCCCCTCTGGCCGCTGCGCGGCGCCTATCAGGGGTCCTGCCCGGGGCTGGCTGCCGCCCGCCCCTAGCGCCGTCGCGGAGTCAGCCCTCGTCCGGGTCCGGGTCGCCCGCCGTGGCCACGGCGTGGGCGAGGGTGACGGCGTCGACGGTCTCGCGCACATCGTGGACACGGAGGATCGCCGCACCCGCCGCCACGACGTTGGCGACGGTCGCG
This sequence comes from Nitriliruptorales bacterium, assembly GCA_041591915.1. Lineage (GTDB taxonomy): Bacteria > Actinomycetota > Nitriliruptoria > Nitriliruptorales > Nitriliruptoraceae > JBFHRB01. Next base: position 10,937 of record JBFHRB010000034.1, on the reverse strand, counting down.
ATCGAGCCGACGATCCGGGCGCGGGGGTCGTCCTCGCCGGTGAGCCGGCCGATGAACGACTTGCGTGAGGTCCCGATGAGGACGGGCCGCCCGAGCGACGTGAACTCGCGCGCACGGCGGAGCAGGCTCAGGTTGTGGTCGACGGTCTTGCCGAACCCGATGCCGGGGTCGACGATGGCCAGGGACCGGTCGAGGCCCGCGATGGCCAGGCGGTCGACCGCCTCGGCGAGGAAGTCGAAGATCTCCGCGACGACGTCGTCGTAGCGGGGGTCGCGCTGCATCGTGCGGGGCGTGCCACGCATGTGCATCGCCACGTACGGGACGCCGAGCTCGGCAACGGCCGGGTACATCAGGCCGTCCAGCGCCCCGGCCGACACGTCGTTCACGAGTGCCGCACCGGCGTGGACCGCCGCCCGAGCCACCGCGCTCTTGGTCGTGTCGATGGACACGACGGCACCCTCGGCCGCGAGTGCCTCGACGACCGGGATGACCCGGCTCAGCTCCTCGTTCTCGGCGACCGGACTCGCACCCGGCCGGGTCGACTCACCGCCGACGTCGATGATGTCCGCACCCTGCTCGAGCATCGCCTCGGCCTGCGCGATGGCGCGGCGAGGGTGGTCACCCGCCGCGAAGTGCTCGCCTCCGTCGCTGAACGAGTCCGGCGTGACGTTCAGGATCCCCATGACGAGCGGCCGCTCGGAGGTCGGCAGTGGACCGGCGGGTGTCGTGACGTCGGGAGCGCCGTTCAGCCAGGCGTCGAGCGCGTCCGCGATGGCCGACGCGACGCGTTCACCCGCGTCGTCGCCCAGGGCGCGAACGGCGGCATCGACGACCTCGGCGGGCTGGGCGACCGCACGGACTCGGCCGTGGTGCATCGAGCCGTGCGCACCGCCGTTGGCCAACTCCTTCGCCACGCGCTCCGGGTCGACCAGTCCCGACAGGACGAGGCGGACCGGCCCACCGTCATCGACCAGCCCGGCGTCCTCGACGCGCACGTACGGAGCAGGCACGGCAGACCTCGGAGATCGGATCCGGGCCGCAGCCTACGTCGCTCAGAAGGCGCCGGGGGTCCCGCGGATCAGGCTCATCGCCTCGGCACGGGTGCGCTGGTCGTCGCGGAAGATGCCGCGGACCGTCGACGTGACCGTCTCGGCCCCGGGCTTGCGGATGCCACGCATCTCCATGCAGAAGTGTCGCGCCTCGACGACGACGAGCACCCCGCGAGGGTCGAGCGCCGCCTCCAGCGCGTCCGCGATCTGGGTCGTGACCCGCTCCTGCAAACCGGGGCGCTTGGCGACGATGTCGACGAGCCGCGCGAGCTTCGACAGCCCGGTGATCTGGCCCTTCTCGTTCGGGATGTACGCGACGTGGGCACGGCCGACGAACGGGACGAGATGGTGCTCGCACATGGAGTGGAACGGGATGTCACGCTGCAGGACCATCTCGTCGTGGCCCTCCTCGAAGACCACCGAGATGACGTCCTTCGGGTCGACGTGCATGCCCGCGAAGATCTCCTCGTAGGCGCGAGCGACTCGCGCCGGCGTCTCGAGGATGCCCTCGCGGTCGGGGTCGTCCCCGATCGCCTCGAGGATCATGCGGACCGCGACCTCGATCTTGTCCTTGTCGATCACGGCGTTGGGCTCCAGTCCCGTCAGGTGGCGGATGCGTTCGCCGTCGTCGTCTCGGACGAGGCGGAGGTCGGTGGCGTCGGCATGCGTGATCGGGTTCGCGGACATCGGGGGTTCCTCTCGCGGCACGGCCTCACGGTCGCGCTGACGCGGGAGGCTCCGCTACTTCTTCGCAGACGAGCGGCTCGTGGACGACTTCTTGGCCGTGGTCTTCTTCGCGGCCGTCTTCTTCGTCGTCGAACGCTTCTTGGTCGCCGAGCCATTCCCGTTGCGACCGTTCGCCCCCGTACCCCCCTGGACCCGACGGAGCTGCCGGAGCACGGCCGCATCCGACTTGCCCTTGGGAGCCTCGGTGGCCCGGTTCGGACGCATCGTGATGTTGGCGAACAACTTCGCGAGCTCCTTGCCGTCGACCGTCTCGATCTCGAGCAGCCGATCCGCGACGGCCTCGAGGACATGGTCGTTCTCGACCAGGATCTCGAGCGCCTCGTCGTGTGCCTCGTCGATGAGCTTGCGGACCTCGCGGTCGATCTCCACGGCGATCTCGCCGGAATAGTCGGCAGCATGGCCCAGGTCGCGCCCGAGGAACGGCTGCGACTCCTTCGTGCCGAGGGTCATGGGGCCGAGCTTCTCGCTCATGCCGTACTGGGTCACCATCTCCTTGGCCGTGGCCGTCGCCCGCTGGATGTCGTCCCCGGCGCCGGTGGTGACGTCGCCGATCTTGATCTCCTCCGCGACGCGACCACCGAGCATCACGGCGAGCCGGTCGATCAGCTCGCCACGCGCGACCAGGTACTTGTCCTCGGTCGGCAACTGCATCGTGAAGCCCAGCGCACGGCCGCGCGGGATGATCGAGATCTTGTGGACGGGGTCGGCGTTGGGCAGCGCGTGGCCGACGATGGCGTGGCCGGCCTCGTGGTAGGCGACGATCCGCTTCTCGGTCTCGCCCATGAGTCGAGTGCGGCGCTCCGGTCCCGCGATGACGCGCTCGATGGACTCCTCCATCTCGTCCATCGAGACCTCCTTCTTGCCGAACCGGGCGGCGAGGAGGGCGGCTTCGTTGACGAGGTTCGCGAGGTCGGCGCCCGTGAAGCCCGGGGTCTGGCGGGCCAGGACGTTCGGGTCGATCTCCTTCGAGATCGGCTTGCCGCGCATGTGGACCTTGAGGATCGCCTCGCGGCCGATGAGGTCGGGGCGGTCGACGACGATCTGGCGATCGAAGCGGCCCGGGCGCAGCAGCGCGGGGTCGAGGATGTCCGGACGGTTCGTCGCGGCGATCAGGATGACGCCGACGCGTGGATCGAAGCCGTCCATCTCGACCAGGAGCTGGTTGAGGGTCTGCTCGCGCTCGTCGTGACCACCGCCGAGCCCGGCCCCGCGGTGGCGACCGACGGCGTCGATCTCGTCGATGAAGATGATGGCCGGGGCGTTGGACTTGGCCTGCTCGAACAGGTCCCGGACGCGCGACGCGCCGACGCCGACGAACATCTCGACGAAGTCCGAGCCGGAGATGGAGAAGAAGGGGACGCCGGCCTCACCCGCGACCGCGCGGGCGAGCAGCGTCTTGCCGGTGCCGGGAGGGCCGAAGAGCAGCACGCCCTTCGGGATCTTGGCGCCCATGGCCTGGAACTTGGCCGGGTTCTCGAGGAACTCCTTGATCTCGCGGAGCTCCTCGATGGCCTCGTCGACACCGGCGACGTCGGCGAACGTGACCTTCGGCGCGTCCTTGTTGACGACCTTCGCCTTGGCCTTGCCGAACTGCATGACGCGGCCACCGCCACCCTGCATCTGCTGCATCAGGAAGAAGAAGAGCAGGAAGATGAGCGCGAACGGCAGGAGCTGGACGAGCAGCGTGACGAGCGTGCCCGACTGCTCGGGGTCGGAGGCGAACTCGATGCCCTGGTTGTCGCGGACGAGCTGTCCGAGGATCTCGTCGTGCACGCCCGGCGTGTAGGCCGTCTCGAACGGGATCTCGTCACCGCCGTCGACGCCGAGCTCCTCCTGGCGGTCGGAGCTGAGGCCGCGCGCCTCCATCTCGCCGATGATGATCTCGGAGCGGTTGCCGATCTTGGCCTCCGTCACCGCGCCGCTCTGCGCTGCGGAGAGGAAGTCCGAGAACGGGATCGCGGCCGGTGCGGTGGCACGGCTGACGACGTTGACCGTCGCGAAGAGCGCGACGAGGAGGACCACGATCCAGAGGAACGGGCCACGGAAGATGCGTTGAGCCTTCACGAGCACTCCCAGCGTGGGGCTGCGTGCGGGTCGTCGGGAGAAGCGCCTGTCGCTGTCCCGCTCTTCCCGCTTGGGGCGGTGGGAACCCCCGGGTGGCGTCCACCGGGCCGTTCAGGCGGACTGCATCGGCGTCAGTGGAGCTGGGTCGGGAGTTCCCGCCCGTTGTTCGATGCTACCACCGGGTGGTGATGGGTCTTCTGGCCCATCCGTGCGGTCCGGACGGACGGTACGGCCGCCGACCGGCCGTGCGGTGCGGCCCGAGGCCGGCCCGCCGACAACCTGTTCAGCCGCCGTACGCCGCTGGCTTCAACGTCGCGATGAACGGAAGGTTCCGGTACAGCTCGGCGAAATCCAGGCCATAGCCGACGACGAACAGGTCCGGCACCTCGAACCCCCGGTACTTGACCGGGACCTCGACACGGTGCGCCGCGGGCTTCGTCAGGAGCGCGAACACCTCGATCGAGGCCGGGTTGCGGCTGCGCAGGTAACGCACGAGGTAGTCGAGGGTCAGCCCGGAGTCGATGATGTCCTCGACCACGACGACGTGCTTGCCCTCGATGTCGGTGTCGAGGTCCTTCAGGATCCGCACGACCCCGGAGGTCTTGGTCGACGAGCCGTAGGACGAGACGGCCATGAAGTCGACGCTGACCGGCGTCGTGAGATGCCGCGCGAGGTCGGCCATCAGCACGAACGCGCCCTTCAGGACGCCGACGAGCAGGAGCTCCTGGCCCGCGTAGTCCGCATCCATCTGCTTCGCGACCTCGGCGAGCCTCTCGTCGAGGTCGTCTGCACTGAACAGCACCTGTTCGATGTTGTCGCGCAGAGCCGGGGTGAGGTCGTCGGGCGCGTTCACGGTTGGCCTCGTCGGGTGTGGGCGCAGGCTAGTGGCCGGCTCGACGTCATCGTGCCGCGGCGCGCGCGCCGGGCGGCAGGACGGCCAGGTGCACCGCCGGGTGGCGGATGCCGTCGGCCTCGAACTCGGCGTCGACCGCGACACCGGGGACCCAGATGACCCGCTCGCCGTAGAGCACGACCGGGCAGGCGTCACGCACGGCGCGCGGGACCCCGGCATCGACGAAGACGTCCTGCAGCTTCTTCGTGCCGGCGCGCGTTCGGATGCGATCGCCGGGCGCACGCGTCCGCACGGTGAGCTGCGGCTCGCGGCCTCGGGGCGAACCCGCCCGCTGTGCCAGGGTGGGTCCGGACGTCTGCCCGGGTTCGAGCGGGCCGAGGACCACCTGGCCGAGTCGGGGGTCGCCGCCTGGCGGGAGCAGCTCGTCCGGGACGACGACCTTCGGGGGCAGCCACGCTCCCTCGAGGTCGAGCTGGAGCTGGGGTTCCTCGCCGATCGGCGAGCCGGACTGTGTCGAGGCCACGATCTCCGCACGCAGGGCGGACCACGGCGCGGACCCCGGGATCGGGAACGTGCTCGCATCGGTGTCGTAGCCCTCGGGGGGCGCGGCGGCGATCCAGCCGCCGCCACACGTCACGCGCACGCCGGGCAGGTCCACGCCGGCCCCGGGGTGGAGCCGCAGGACCGCCTGGACGTCCGCCGCGGAGGGCCGGTCGCCGACCCGGACCTCGCCGATGAGATTGCGGACGAGGCGCCGCGAGAGCGCAGGATGCTGCGCGAGCAGCACGTCCACGCGAACCGCTCGGGCAGACCCGTAGCGCCGGAACACCGATGCCGCGATCTCCCGGGCCTCCTCGTCGAGCCGGCCTGCGTCCTCACGGGCGAGGTCAGCCAGCCGCGCCAGTGCCGCCACGGGGTCGGGCGCCACCTCCGCGAGCGTGGGCAGGACCCGCTGGCGAACGACGTTGCGGCGGAAGGCCGGGTCGTCGTTGCCGGGGTCCATCGCGACCTCGAGGCCCTCGTGGAGGATGAAGCGGTGCACGTCGCTGCGCCGCAGACGCAGCAGGGGACGCACGACGTCGCCGCGGACCTGCGACATCGCGGCGAGGCCGGTCAGGCCGGTGCCGCGCGCCATCCTGAGCAGGACCGTCTCCGCCTGGTCGTCGGCCGTGTGCCCGACGATGAGCCAGCCCGCCCCGTGCTGACGCCCGATCCTGCGCAGGGCGGCGTAGCGCTGCGCTCGCGCCGCGGCCTCGATCCCCTGGCCCTGCGGCGACACCGTGACCTCGACGACGGCGAGCGGGAGGTCGAGCACCCGCGCGTGCCACTCGACGACGCGCAGGTCGCGCGCGTCGTCGCGGAGGCCGTGCCGGACGTGCCCGAGGACCACCTCGAGGTCCGGCCGCGCCTCAGGGACGAGGTAGGCGAGCGCGGTCGAGTCGGGACCGCCACTCAGCGCGATCACGACAGTGGCCGCCTCGGGGATCGGGGCCAGCGCGCGCTCGACCTCGGCGACCAGTTCGTCGCGGCCGAGCCCGGCCGGCAACGGTCCCGGCGTCGGCGGGATCACCGGTTCGTTCGCCCCGGCCATGCCACCTCCGCTCGGACCCCTGCGGGGCCCGCTCAGGCCACCAGCCCCACGCGCCGCATCCACGCCTCCGCGTCGGTGACCTCGTCGTGGGTGGGAAGGTACTCGGGGTCCTCGAACGCGCGGTTGAGGCCCTCGACCCCGACGGCGTCGACCACGACGCCAACGAAGCTCTCGCCCTGCTCGTACTGCCGCTTCTTCATCTCGAGCCCGGCGACCTGGGTCAGCACCTTGGCGACGAGATCGGGCGTGCGGCCCCCCAGGGATGCACGGACGGCCTCGGGGTCGTCCACGACGCCCTCGGCGCCGCGGTACATGCACGCGTTGCCGTGCCCCTCGATCAGGGTCATGAGCCCCTGCGCCTCGTCGACCACGGCGAGCTGGTCCGGGGTGAGGACGGCGTGGAGGATGGGCGTGAAGCCCTCCCCGTCACGCACCTTCTGGATGGCCTCCGGCAACCGACCCGCCGCCTCGAGCAGCGCACCGGCGTCGACACGGGCGTTCTCGAGGTAGGTCCTGAGGAGGCCCCGGAGGTGCCCGCCGAGCCAGTCCACGCCGTCGAACTGCAGCCGGTGGGTCACCTCGTGCAGCACGACGGTTCGCCGGATGTCGGCCGCCTGCGGGCCGAACTCGTCAGCCAGGTCCAGGAGGTTCGGGCCGACGATGAGCAGTTGCCCGCCGCCGGGCCCACCCAGCGGAAGCACGAACTGACCGAGGACCTTCGTCGACAGCAGCCCGAGCAGCGCACCGATCTGCGCGCCGAGGACGCGCGAGGCCACCGCGCGCCGGGTGGTCAGCTTCTCGGCGATCGGGTCGAACGCACCACGCAGGGCCGAGAGGTTCGCGCGGACCCAGCCGAGCCGTCCGACGACCGCGGCGTCGGTGGGAGGGAGGTCGGCCCCGAGCCGCGTCCACCGCCGGGCTGCCTCGTCGATCCGCGGGAGGTCGCTCAGGATGTCGGCCCGCAGGCGGGCCACCTCGACCGGGTCGTCGTTGCGACTCGGGATGACGAGGCGGGCCGCCCCCAGGGCGACCCGTTCGTCGATGATGGCCGTGGTCACGAGCGCGTCCCGGGTCGGGGCGGGGCCGCCACCGTTCCCGGCAACGTCGTCACTTCTTGGCCGGTGCCTGCTGCGCCGGGCGGTAGACCTGGAAGTAGTACAGGGCGCCGATCAGGGCGATGATCCCCAGCGTCGGGAAGAGGATCAGCGGCGCCATCCACCACGTCCACGGGCGGTCGTAGGCCTCCGGCGCGAAGGCGTTGTCCTCGTCATTGGGCCCGCGGGGCTCGAGGCCCGGCGCCTCGCCGTGGTCGCCAGCGGGCTCGACCGCGAGGACCAGGTCGACCGCGTCGATCGAGGCGGCCTCGGCGAAGGCCACGGTGGGCACGAACAGCAGCATGGCCAGCACGAGCAGGCCGACGAGTCGGGTACGCATGTGGTGGAGCCCCTCTGGCGTACGGGAACGGCCGGAAGCGTACCGTCCCGACCGGTCCGGCCGTAACGGTGTGTGGACGCCTGGCCCGTCAGCTCAGGGCGGAGAACACCCCGGCCTCGACCTGGCTGGACAGCGCCCCGGTGCCACCGAGCAGGTACACGGCGTTGACCTCGGTTCGATGGGCCGCGAGCCAGTTGGCGTTCTGCGTGTTCAGCCCACCCGCGTCGGTCAGGAGGACGGGCGCACGCAGCGAGCCGCCGAGGCCACCACCGGCGAGCGCGTCGGGGAAGTTCCACGCGGTCGCGACCTGGACGTGCCGTGGTGTCAGGCCGACGCCGAGGCCGAAGTTCGCGATCTCGATCGCCGTGTCGACGCGGCCGGGACCGGCGAGGCGGGACGTCACGATGCCCTGACCGGCCAGCTGTGCCTCGACGGTCGGCGAGACCGCTGCGGCCCCTCCGAGGATGTAGACGCGGTTGATCCCGCGCTCGGCGAGCACCTGCGAGGTCGCGGCGGACAGGGACGACGGGTCGGTGTACAGGATCGGCCAACCGGTCACGGCCGAGACCGCGGCTGCAGCGAGCGCGTCGGGGAAGTTCGTCACGGTCGTGACGAAGGCCGCACTCGGCGCGGAGATCTGGCGCGCGACGTCGGCGGCGGTCGCCGCGTGGTCGGCGCTGCCGATGCTGATCGGGTTGAGGCCCAGCCCGGAGACGGCCGAGGCGACCGACGGCGAGAACGCGCCGATCAGGTAGACGTTCTTGCCGCTGCCCTGGCCGAGCGCACGCTTGAGGGCCTCCGACGCCTCGGGCGACAGTGAATCGGTCGCGGTCAGCACGCTCGGACCGTTGACGGCGCCGGCGAGGGACGCGCCGGCGAGCGCGCCGTGGAAGTCGAACGCGTCGGAGAGGACCGCACCACCGGCGCTGCCGGGCGACCAGCCGAAGTCCGCGATCTCCTGGGCCGTGCCGGTGCGGGTGCTGCCGGCGAGCCGGAAGGACGCGGGGGCGGGGCGGCGCGAGCCGGCGAAGAGGCCGAGGAAGTTCTCGGTCATCCAGAGCCGGCCGCCGCCGCTGATGACGCCGACACCGACGTGCGACCAGTCGTTGTCGAGGATGTTCGCCCGGTGTCCGGGCGAGTCCATGAAGGCCTGGTGCACGATCGGGATCGTTGGCCCCACACCCACGTTCTCGCCCTGGTACTGCCAGTCCGGGAACGTGTTGCTGTACTCACCGAAGAGGTTGGGGTTGTGGTACAGCTTGTTGTCCAACATCATCTGCTGCGACCAGCGGCGCGCGATCGTGCGCAGCGCCTCGGAGGTGGCCAGCTCGGGCAGGCCCCGCTCGGTGCGCTCCTCGTTGATCAGCTTGGTGAGTTCGGCTTCCTGGGTCGACAGGAACTCGGTGGCGAGCGCGGAGCTGAGCTCCGCACCACCGACGAGCCCGAAGATCAGCACGAGGAACACGAACGGCCGCGCGATGCGCTTGACCAGCCCGCGCCGTCCGCGCTTCCGCTTCTGCGGAGAAGCCGCCGTCACCGTTGCACTCATCCGGGGGTCTCCGTGTCGTCGTCCTCCAGCGTCTGGGCCTGGACCACGACCGCGACCTCACGCTGGTACTGCTCGAAGGCCTCTTCGTCGCCGGGGATGGTCAGCACCTGACCACCGACGGTCCCGTTGGCGTGCATGCCCTGGCCGTTGAGCATGTCGCGGGCACCCGGGATCAGCCGCTCGAGGAAGATCTCGGCGCCGGCCCGACCCGTCTCGGGCAGCACGACGACGACGTCCTCGCGCGCCTCGTGGGGCACGCGCGCGACGAGGTCGGTGGTTCTCACGCTGGCCTCCACCGTCTGGCAGAGCTGCCGGAGCGCCTTGAGCCCGTCCTTCTGCTGCACCTCGTCGAACATCCCCCGCTCGAGCGTCAGGACGCTCAGGGAGAAGACGGAGCCGTAGCGGCGCGCACGTGCCGCCTCACGGTCGGACATCGACAGCAGCGAGCGAGCGTTGCCGACGCCCGTGTCGTCATCGATCTCGTCGTACAGCTCGAGCTTGTGGAGCGCGTGCTCGAGCATCTCGTTCGCGTAGCCGCCGAACAGGCCGAGGCCGATGTAGAGGAGCGTCCGGACGATGGCCGTGCCGACGAACTCCCCCATCGGGAGGCCCTCGGGCAGCGTGACCGATCGGATGACGACGTACGCGATGGAGACGACGACGCCGGCGACCGCACCCCACCTGGCGCGGCCGAAGGCCAGCGCCACGAGCACGGGCAGGAACAGGAGGACGGCGAGCACCTCGACGGGGTCCGCGCCGCGCGCGAAGGTGGAGAGCGTGACGCCACCGATGAGGGCAGCACCGAACCCCAGGACGATCCAGCGAGCTTGCTTGTACGTCAGATGCATCGCGGTCCCCTCCGCGTGGGCCATGGCCGGGGCCCGGAGCGTTCCCGGATCGACCCCGTCTCCTCGCCGACGCTAACCGGCGCGAGGGGCACACGGGACGTGTTCCCGCCGATCCGCCACGGCCCGTCGGCTATCTCACGGGCTGTGGTGATACGTGCACGCTCCGAGACGAGTGTACGAGAAGTTGCGACACCTGAACAGGCCCATATGTCGGGGGGTCACAGGTTGACAGCCACCCGGGACCCAGGACCCGCCCGTCAGGCGCTGCCGAGGCCCCCACCGGACGTGGAGCCGCCACCCGAGACGCTCCCGGACGGGACCGTGCCGGAGGAACCGCTGGAGCTCGGCTCCTCACCAGACGTGGCGCTCCCCGACCCTGAACCCGGCTCGCTCGCCGACGTGCTCCCGGATCCGGGGTCCGTCGTGGCCCCCGAGCCCTGCTCGGCCTCGGTCTCAGCCTCCGCCTCGGTCGAGGACGTCCCGGCGCTCGGGCTCGAGCCACTGGTCTCAGCCGAGGAGCCATCGCCCGCGGAGCCACCGGCGGCATCGGCCGATCCCGCGCTGCTCGACGCGTCGGCCTCGGAGCCATCGGTTGACGCGGTCGGTGTGCCCGGGTCGCTCGCGTCGGGGGACGGCGCCGGCTGCGGTGCGTCCTCCGTGTGGCCGCCCTGGTCGGGCGACCCGCCCGTCCCGGGGTCGTTCGTGCGGGGAGTCCCGGCGGCCGACGACCCCTCGCCGTCGTCAGCGGATCTGGCCTCGGTCGACGACGAGCCGCCATCGGTCGGCGCGGCCTGGGTCGAGG
>JBFHRB010000033.1:0-18103 GCA_041591915.1 Nitriliruptorales bacterium | reverse complement strand
TCGGCGCGTCGACGATGCGGTAGCGGTACCGCCGCTCGACGGGCGTGAAGCGGGCGTCGAAGCCGTCGTCGACCTCGACCACCCGCCAGATCGTGATCGCCTCGCGGACCTGGTCGTCGAGCGCGATGCGGAGGCGGTCGAGCTCCCCGCGCCACCGCTGCGAGCGCGGGGTCTGCGGCAGGTCGAGGTGCACGACCTGCGCCAGCGCATGGACCCCGCGGTCCGTCCGCCCGGCGCAGGTCGTCGAGACCTCGGCACCCAACAAACGCGCGAGGGCACCCTCGAGGGTGCCCTGCACGGTGGTGACGTCACGTTGACGAGCGAAGCCGCGGAACGGCGCGCCGTCGTACGCGAGGTCGATCCTCAAGCGGACCAAGGACTAGGCGTCCTCGTCGCTCTCGGCGTCCTCGCTGGCCTTCGGCTCGTCATCGGACGACGTGTCGTCGGAGGTGTCGTCAGAGGTGTCGTCCGACGTCTCGTCGTCGTCGAGCAGGAGGTCGTCCGCCTCCTCGGCGGTCTCCGACTCGTCGATGAGCAGGTCGTCGGCCGGCGCGAACTCCTCGGCTGCCTCGTCCTCGTCGAGGAGCAGGTCGCCCGGCTCCTCGAACGCGGACCCGGCGGCGGCAACGGGAGCCTGCGTGCGGCGACGGCGTCCGAAGATGCCGCCCATGCGCGAGCGCTTGGACTCCTCGATGGCCTCCTCGGCCGACTCGCCCGTCCCACGGTCGACGAGCTCGATCAGCGCCATGGGGGCGTTGTCGCCCTTGCGGGGGCCGAGCTTGACGATGCGGGTGTAGCCGCCGGGACGCTCCGCGAAACGCGGTGCGATCTCCTCGAAGAGGTAGGCGACGACGTCGCGGTCACCGAGCTTGGCGAGGACCTGGCGGCGGTTGTGCAGGTCGCCGACCTTGGCCTTGGTGATCAGGCGCTCGGCGTACGGCCGCAGGTGCTTGGCCTTGGCCTCGGTGGTCTTGATGCGGCCGTGCTTGAAGAGCTCGGTGGCCAGGTTGGCCATCATGAGCTTCTGGTGCGCCGGTCCGGCGCCCAGACGCGGGCCACGCTTCGGGGTAGGCATCGGTCTTCCTCAGGGTGTGCGTGGTCGGTGGCTCAGTCGCGCAGCGAGAGGCCGAGCTCGACGAGCTTCTCCTTGACCTCGTCGACGGACTTGGAGCCGAAGTTGCGGATGGCGAGCAGGTCGTCCTCGGACTTCTGGACCAGCTCGGCGACGGTGTCGATGCCCTCGCGCTTGAGGCAGTTGTACGAGCGCACGGACAGGTCGAGGTCCTCGACGGTCTTCTGCAGACCCGGGGAGAGCTCGGCGAACGCGTCCTCGGGCGAGACGACGATGCCGCCCGGACCCGAGGTGTCGAACTCGGTGAACTGCTCGAAGAGCACCTTGAGCGTCTCGCCGGCGGAGGACAGGGCCTGGGCCGGGGAGACGGAGCCGTCGGTCTCGACGTCGAGGACGAGCTTGTCGTAGTTGGTCATCTGCTCGACACGGGTCGACTCGACGCGGTAGGCGACGCGGCGGACCGGCGAGAAGATCGAGTCGATCGGGATGACGCCGATGGGGTCGCCCGACTTCTTGTTGTCGTCCGCCGTGAGGTAGCCGCGGCCGCGCTCGACCGTCAGGTACATCTCGAGGTGGCCGTTCGCGTTGAGGGTCGCGATGTGGAGGTCCTCGTTGACGACCTCGACCTGCGACGGCGCGAAGATGTTCTCCGCGGTGAGGACACCGGGGCCGTCACCACCGAGGAAGATCTCGACGGGCTCGTCGGACTCGGAGCGGACGACGAGGTCCTTGATGTTGAGGATGATGTCGGTGACGTCCTCCTTCACGCCCTCGATGGACGTGAACTCGTGGAGGACCGCACCACCCTCGGGACCGGCGGCCTGCGCGGACGTGAACCGGATCCGGGTGACCGCAGCGCCGGGGATGGACGACAGGAGCGTCCGGCGCATGGCGTTGCCGAGCGTGTAGCCGAAGCCGGGCTCGAGCGGGTCGACCGTGAAGCGGGAACGCGTCCCCTCCTCGACGACCTCTTCCTCGAGGCGCGGGCGGTAGGCGATGAACGGCGACCCGGACGAGGTCTCGCCCATCGTGATCGCGTCGTCGTAGAAACCCATGTCGGACATGCAACGTGCTCCTGGTTGTCGCGGCACGGACCTCCGTGCCGACGTACGCGCCTCGATCCCGGGGCCATCGCGCGTACGCCCTGGTGCCACCTCCCGGTTTCCCGGGCCGGGGGGTGGGCCGCCGACAGATGCGCCGGCGGCGACGGGTTGTGCTTCCACCGGCGGGTACCGGCGGGGTGGAACTGGGGTGCGGGCGGCCGACGGGGCCGCCCGCCGACGATCACTTCGAGTAGAGCTCGACGATCATCTGCTCCTGCACGGCCGTGTCGATCTGGACGCGGAGGGGCATGGACTGGACGGTGATCTTGCGGTCCTCGGTCTCGGTGTGGAGCCAGTCCGGGACCGGACGGCGCCCGAACACCTCGAGCGAACCGATGATCTGGGTGATGTTCTTGGACTTCTCGCGGATCTGGATGACGTCACCCTCGCGGACGCGGTACGACGGGATGGAGACCGTGCGACCGTTGACCGTGAAGTGCTTGTGACGGACCAGCTGGCGAGCCTCGTCGCGCGAGCGGGCGAGCCCACCGCGGAAGACGACGTTGTCGAGGCGGAGCTCCAGCAGCTGCAGGAGGTTCTCGCCCGTCAGGCCGTCGCGGCGGCTGGCTTCCTCGTAGTACCCGCGGAACTGCTTCTCGAGCACGCCGTAGATGCGGCGGGCCTTCTGCTTCTCGCGGAGCTGGAGGAGGTACTCGCTCTCCTTGATGCGCCCGCGGCCGTGCTCACCCGGTGGGTAAGGACGGATCTCGACGGGGCACTTGGGCGAGTCGCACTTGGTGCCCTTGAGGTAGAGCTTGGTGCGCTCGCGACGGCAGAGCTTGCAGTCGGGGCCGGTGTATCGAGCCATTGTTGATCGTCCCTCGCGAGTCAGGCGCGCCGGCGCTTGGGCGGGCGGCAGCCGTTGTGGGGCACGGCCGTGACGTCCTTGATGCTGAGGACCTCGAGGCCCGCAGCGGCGAGGGTCCGGATCGCGGTCTCACGACCGGCGCCCGGGCCCTTGCAGAGGACGTCGACCTTGCGGACGCCGTGCTCGAACGCGGCCTTGGCGGCCTGCTCGGCAGCCAGCTGTGCGGCGAACGGCGTGGACTTGCGGCTGCCCTTGAAGCCAGCGTTGCCGCCGGAGCTCCAGGAGATGACCGCGCCCTGCGGGTCGGTGAACGTGATGAGCGTGTTGTTGAAGGTCGCCTTGATGTGCACGATCGCGTGCAGGACGTTCTTGCGTTCCTTCTTCTTCGCGCGCTTCTTCTGCTGTGCCATGGGTGCGCTCCTCAGTGCTTCGCGGTGCGCTTGCGGATGCCGCCGACAGCACGGCGGGGACCCTTGCGCGTCCGGGCGTTGGTGTGGGTGCGCTGCCCGCGGACGGGGAGGCCGAGACGGTGGCGGATGCCCTGATAGCTACCGATCTCGATCTTGCGCTTGATGTTGTTCGCGACCTCACGGCGGAGGTCACCCTCGACCGTGTAGTTGTCCTCGATGTGGCGGCGCAGCAGCGCGACCGTCTCGTCATCGAGGTCGCGGACGCGCGCGTCCGGGTCGACGCCGGTGACCTCGAGGGTCTCCTCGGCGCGCGACGCGCCGACGCCGTAGATGTAGGTGAGTGCGATGACCACGCGCTTGTCGCGCGGGATGTCGACACCTGCGATACGTGCCATGTTGTGCGACCTCCTCAGCCCTGGCGCTGCTTGTGCCGAGGGTTCGTGCAGATGACCATCACGCGGCCCTTGCGCTTGATGATCCTGCACTTGTCGCACATCTTCTTGACCGAAGGCTGGACCTTCATGTGATGTGCTCCTGGCTTGTCCGTCGGGACGGCCGGTCGACCGTCCTCGCGTCGGGGCGGGGCCTCCTGCGCCGCGCTCCGGGGCCGTTCCGCGTGCTTCCCCTTGCGATTCCGAGGGGTGCGGCCCGGCCGGCCTATGTGGGCGCCGCCCCGAGGGACGAGCCGTTGTCGGGTGCCGTTGGTCGGGCGCGGATCAGGAGCGCGCCCGGGCACATGTCGCCGCCCGGACGCCGAGGCGTCAGGCGGGGGTCTTGGTCACTTGTAGCGGTAGGTGATGCGGCCCCGCGTCAGGTCGTAGGGGCTCAGCTCCACCACCACCCGGTCGCCCGGGAGGATCCGGATGTAGTGCATCCGCATCTTCCCGGAGATGTGGGCGAGGACGTTGTGACCGTTCTCCAACTCGACGCGGAACATGGTGTTGGGCAGCGGCTCGATGACCGTTCCCTCGACCTGGATCGCCTCTTCCTTGGACAAGCGGTTTGCCTTCTCTCGCTCACGCGTACCGGTTCCGTTGCGCACGCCAAAGCCGCGAGTAGTGCGAGCCTTGGGGACGCAACGAACGCCCCGCCGGGGGCAGGGCGTGCGCGAAGGCTACCAGCGCGTGCGGAAGGCGTCCAACGGCGCGCGGGTGAGGTGGGCGCTCTGCGCAGCGGTCACAGGCGCACGACAGCGATGCCGAGGGCCGTTGCGGCATCGGTCAACGCGCGGTCGCCCGCGATCAGTACGACCTCGTTGCCGGCGACCCGCTCGGCACCGGCGAGGTGCATCGCGTCGTGGCCCCGGAGGCCCAGTTCGTCCGCGAGCCCACCCGCACGGCGCACCAGGAGGTCGTCCGCCTCCACCCGACTGACCTGCGCGTACAGCGCGTCGAGTCCTCGGACGGCAGTCGCTGCCTCGGTCGGTGCGAGACGGCCGATCCGTCGGGCCTGCGCCAGCGCGGCACGTGCCTCGGCGTACACGAGCCGAAGCGACACGGCACGGTCCGCCGCCATCCAGATCCTCTCGGCTGTTGCCGACCCCGGCTCGGTCACGAGGAGAGGGATGATGGCCGACGTGTCGAAGTAGGCGATCACCGACGCTGGTCCGCCACCAACTCGCTGACCGACCCGCTGGCCCTGACGCGCTCCGGGAGCGAGCGCACCGTCGTCGGGGCCGGCTCGATCAGGCCTTCGGCAACGAGCGCGTCGAACGCCCGGGGCCGTTCCACCGGGACGATCCGGGCGATCGCGCGCCCCCGGTCGGTCACGACGAGCTCCTCGCCCCGCTTGACCGCGTCGAGGAACCTGCTCAGGTTGTTCCGCAACTCGCGGATCCCCGCCTCCATCGCCAGCCTCTCGATGTAGCCACATTAGACCTCTTAATGTGGCGCCATTCTACGCGGGCGCGGTGCCTGGCGGGTCACCAGAGCCACGACCTGTGGACGACGCCGGGGGCCAGGCCACGTCCGGGGTGCATCAGAAGGTGGGCACGCCCTCGTCGAGGGGGCGCCGCGGCTCGTCGCTGCGAGCGGTGAGGACGATCGGGCCGTCCTCGGTGATCGCGACGGAGTGCTCCCAGTGGGCGCTCGGCTCGCCGTCGGCGGTGACGACGGTCCAGTCGTCGTCCAGCGTCAGCGTCTCCTCGGTGCCGAGGTTGAACATCGGCTCGATCGCCAGGCACCAGCCGGGCGAGAGCTTGAGCCCGCGGCCCGGCTTGCCGTAGTTGGGCACCGACGGGTCCTCGTGCAAGGCCCGGCCGATGCCGTGGCCGACGTACTCGCGGACGACGCCGTACTTCCCGGAGGCGACGGACTCGACGGCATGGCCGATGTCGCCCAGGCGGTTGCCGGCAACGGCCTGCGCGAGACCTGCCCACAGCGCCGTGCGCGTGTCGCGGACGAGCTGCACCACGCGCGGGTCGGCGTTGTCCTCACCACCGACGATGATGGTGATCGCCGAGTCGCCGTGATAGCCGTCGACGATCGCGCCGCAGTCGATCGAGATGAGGTCGCCCTCGTTCAGGACGACGTCCTTCGACGGGATGCCGTGCACGATCTCGTCGTTCTTCGACGTGCACAGCGTCCCCGGGAACGGCGTGCCGCGCGCGGCGCCGTAGCCCTTGAAGGACGGGATGGCGCCAGCCGACACGATGATGTCCTCGGCGATGCGGTCGAGGTCGAGCGTGGTCATGCCGGGCGCGACCTTCTCGATCAGCGCCTCGTGGCAACGAGCGACCACCTCGCCCGCGGCCGCCATCTTGGCGATCTCGTCACGGGACTTGCGGATGATCATGCGGAGGCGGACTCCCCCGGCAGGTCCTCGTACTCGCCGAGGATCGCCAACGCACGCTTGGTGATGTCGTCGACCGCTCCGGTCGCTTCGACGTCACGCAGCTGGCCACGCTGCCAATAGAAGAACTCGAGCGGCTCGGTCTGGCGGTGGTAGACGTCGAGGCGGTTCAGGACCACCTCTTCCGAGTCGTCCTTGCGCTGGTACAGCTCACCGCCGCACACGTCACACACGCCATCCTTCTCGGGGCGCTTGTTGGTGACGTGGAAGATCGCGCCGCACTCGCGGCAGGTCCGACGGCCCGTCAGCCGTTCGATGATCTCCTGCTCGGGAACGGCCAGGCGGAGCGTCACGTCGACCGGGCGCTCCATCCTGACGAGCAGCTCCTCGAGCGCCTGGGCCTGCGGGACCGTGCGCGGGAAGCCGTCGAGCACGAAGCCGGGCTCGCAGTCGGGCTGCGCCAGGCGGTCCTCGACCATGGCGATGACGACCTCGTCGGGCACGAGGTCGCCCTTGTCCATGTACTCCTTGGCCTTGTTGCCGAGCTCCGTGCCGCCCTTGACGTTCGCGCGGAAGATGTCACCCGTCGAGATGTGCGGGATGGCGTAGGCCTCCGCGATGCGGACGGCCTGGGTCCCCTTCCCCGCTCCGGGAGGGCCGAGCATGATGACGCGCACGCGGGAGGCTCCTTGCAGATCGATGACGTCGTCGTCGGTGGCGAGTAGCGCCTCGGTCACGAGAGGAAGCCCTCGTAGTTCCGCTGCATCAGCTGCGACTCCACCTGCTTCATGGTCTCGAGGCTCACGCCGACCATGATCAGGAGCGAGATGCCGCTGAGCGGGAACGCCGTGATGTTGGCGATCGCCAGGGCGACGAACGGGATGACGGAGATGAAGGCGAGGTAGAGCGATCCGGGCAGCGTGATCCGGCTGAGCACCTTGTCCAGGTACTCGGCGGTCGCGCGGCCGGGCCGGATGCCGGGGACGAACCCGCCGTACCTCTTCATGTTGTCCGCGACCTCGACCGGGTTGAACGCGATCGCGGTGTAGAAGTAGGCGAAGAAGATCGTCAGCAACGCGAAGATCGCGATGTAGACCCAGCTCTGCGGGTTGCTGAGGTAGCGGTTGTTCACGTCGATCAACCAGTCCGCGCCACTGATGGTCCCGGCCAGCGTCGGCAGGTAGAGCAACGACGACGCGAAGATGACCGGGATGACGCCGGCCTGGTTGACCTTCAGCGGGATGTAGGTCGACTGCCCGCCGTAGACGCGGCGACCGACCTGGCGGCGGGCGTACTGCACCGGGATCCGGCGCTGGCCCTGCTCCATGAACACGACGCCGATGGCGATGAGGATGCCGAGCACGGTGACGAGCACGACGCCGCCGACGCGGTTCGACGTCCAGACCTGGAAGTACTGCGACGGGAACTGGCTGATGATCGAGATGTAGATGATCAGCGACATGCCGTTGCCGACCCCGCGCTGGGTGATGAGCTCACCCAGCCACATGATGAGCGCCGTACCGGCGGTCAGCGTCAGCACGATGAGCAGCACGGTGCCGGTGCCGGCGCCGGGCAGGACGTTCTGGCCGAACAGCGTGCCGTTGCGGGCGAGGACGGTGAGGCCCGTCGACTGCAGGACCGCGAGGACGACCGTGATGTAGCGCGTGTACTGGGTGATCTTGCGGCGGCCCTGCTCGCCCTCCTGCTGCAGGGCCTCGAGCCGCGGGATGACCACGGCGAGCAGCTGCATCATGATCGACGAGGTGATGTAGGGCATGATCCCGAGCGCGAAGACCGCCATCTGCGTGAGCGCGCCTCCCGAGAAGACGTTGATCACGCTGACGATCCCGCCGCCGGCTGCGCCCGTACCTCGCGCCTCGGCGAGGAGCTCGACGTCGATGCCGGGAACGGGCACCCACGAGCCGAGTCGGTAGACCGCGATGATCAGCAGCGTGAACAGCAGCTTGCTGCGCAGGTCAGGGATCTTGAAGGCGTTGATGAACGCTCGGAACATGCGCTACCTCACAGGAGGTTGGTGGCCCCGCCAGGCCGGGTAACGGGCAGCGGACCGCGGCGAGTCTGGTGCTAGTGCCAGCGCGCGCGGTCCGCCGTCGTCACCGGGGGTCGGGAGTCTACTCGCGGACCTCACCGCCGGCCGCGACGATCTTCTCGCGCGCAGAGGCCGAGACGGCGTCCACGTCGACGACCAGCTTCTTGGTCAGTTCGCCGTGGCCGAGGATCTTGACCTTGCGGCCCTTGGGAACCACGCGGCGCTCGCGGAGCACCTCGAGGGTGACCTCGTCGCCATCGTTGAACATGGTCTCGAGGCGCTCGACGTTGAGCACGGCGTGGGGAGGCTCGGGGTTGCGGCGCGTGAAGCCACCCAGCTTCGGCTGGCGGCGCTGCAGCGGCAGCTGGCCACCCTCGAAGCCGGGCTTCACGTTGCCGCGGGCACCCGTGCCCTTGGTCCCGCGACCGGCGGTCTTGCCGCGGCGACCGCGGTCACCGCGACCGACGCGGATCTTGTCCTTCTTGGCGCCCTCTGCGGGCTTGAGGTGGTGGAGCTTCATCTCAGTTCGCCTCCCCGGCCTCTTCCCACTCGACGAGGTGGCTGACCTTGTTCAGCATGCCTCGGATCTCGGGGCGGTCGGGCTGTGTGACGGAGTGCCGGATGCGCTTGAGGCCGAGCGACCGAACGGTGTCCCGCTGGTCCTGCGTACGGCCGATGGTGGAGCGCACCTGGGTGATCTTGAGCTGCTTCTCGCTCACTTGGAACCTCCCGCGCGCATGGCTTCGACCATCGCCTTGGGGGCCACGTCCTCGACGGCCTTGTCGCGCAGCATCGCGATCTCGTGCGCGCTGCGGAGGTCCTTCAGACCCGCGACCGTGGCGTGGACGACGTTGATCGGGTTCGCCGAGCCGAGCGACTTCGCGAGCAGGTCACCGATGCCGGCCGCCTCGATGACGGCGCGGACCGGGCCACCGGCGATGACACCGGTACCGGGGGCCGCAGGCTTCAGCAGGACGTGACCGGCGCCCGCCCGCCCGTGGACCGGGTGGACGATCGTGTTGCCGACCATCGGGACCTTGAAGAAGTTCTTCTTGGCCTCCTCGACGCCCTTCTGGATCGCCGACTGGACCTCCTTGGCCTTGCCGTGGCCCACGCCGACCATGCCCTTGCCGTCACCGACGACGACGAGCGCGGTGAACTGGAATCGGCGTCCACCCTTGACGACCTTGGCGACACGGTTGATCGAGACGACGCGCTCGTCGAACTGCTCGCGGTCGTCGCGTCCTCCGCGACCACCGCGGCCACCGCGTCCGCCGCCTCCGCCTCGCTGCTGCTTGGCTGCCATCGTTGTTACTCCTGGAAGTCGTTCAGAACTCGAGGCCGCCCTCACGGGCAGCGTCAGCGAGGGCCTTCACGCGGCCCGCGTAGCGGGACGCGCCACGGTCGAAGACGACCGTCTCGATACCTGCGGCCTTGCAGCGCTCGGCCACGAGCGCGCCGACCTGCGCGGCGACACCGGACTTGCCGTCGTCACCAGCGGTCACACCGTCCTCGAGGGAGGACGCGGCGAGCAGGGTGTGTCCCTGCACGTCGTCGATGACCTGCGCGTGGATGTGCTTGTTGCTTCGGTAGACGGCCAGGCGAGGACGCTCCGCGGTGCCGCGG
The DNA here is from genome assembly GCA_041591915.1 of Nitriliruptorales bacterium. Classification (GTDB taxonomy): domain Bacteria; phylum Actinomycetota; class Nitriliruptoria; order Nitriliruptorales; family Nitriliruptoraceae; genus JBFHRB01. The sequence continues at coordinate 8,244 of JBFHRB010000033.1, read as the reverse complement.
ATCTTCTTGCGCACGCGTGCGTGACGGCGGTCCTTCGCCAGGCGCTTCTTCTTGGGATCCATCGTTGTGGCTCCAGTCCGGCTCAGGCGCCGGCGGTCTTGCCGGCCTTGCGGCGGATGTGCTCGCCCTCGTACTTGATGCCCTTGCCCTTGTAGGGCTCCGGCGGGCGCACCTTGCGGATGTTGGCGGCGACCTGGCCGACGAGCACCTTGTCGATGCCGCTGACCACGATCTTGGTGGGCTGCGGGACCTCGAAGTCGATGCCCTCGGGGGCTTCGATCAGCACCGGGTGGCTGAACCCGACCTGCAGCTCGATGTCGTTGCCCTGCTTGGCGGCGCGGTAACCGACGCCGACCATCTCGAGGCTCTTGACGTAGCCGGTGGTGACACCCTCGACCATGTTGGCGACGAGGCTGCGGACGAGGCCGTGGCGCGACCGGTGCTCGCGGTGGTCGGAGTGGCGGGTCACCTTGACCTCGCCATCCTCGATCGCGATGTCGACGCCATCGGGCATCGTCTGCGTCAGTTCGCCCTTGGGCCCCTTGACCTGCACGGTCAGGCCATCGACCTTGACGTCGACGCCATCGGGGATGGGGACGGGAAGCTTTCCGATACGGGACATGGTGGTCTCCTACCAGACGTAGGCGACGACCTCGCCGCCGCGGCCCTGCTTACGGGCGTCGCGGTCGGACATCAGGCCTGCGCTGGTGGACAGGATGGCGACACCGAGGCCACCGAGGACCCGCGGGATCTCGTTGCGCTTGACGTACACGCGAAGCCCGGGCTTCGAGATGCGGCGCAGCCCGGTCAGGACGCGCTCGCGGCTCGGGCCGTACTTCAGCGTGACGTGCAGCGTCTTCTGCGGCTTGGTGTCCTCGACGCTGTAGTCGGTGATGTAGCCCTCTTCCTTCAGGATCTGGGCGATGCCGACCTTGATCTTGGACGACGGCATGGTGACCGTCTCGTGGTGCGCGAGCGACGAGTTGCGCAGCCGCGTCAGCATGTCGGCGACAGGGTCCGTCATGGTCATGGTGGGTGTACCTCCAGGGGTTACGGGGACGATCGCCCCGCACTTCCCTCGTAAGAGCTGGCGGTTACCAGCTGGCCTTCTTGATGCCGGGAAGCTCGCCAGCGTGCGCCATCTCGCGGAAGCAGACGCGGCAGAGCAGGAAGTCGCGGTAGACGGAGCGCGGCCGGCCACAGCGCTCGCAGCGCGTGTACGCACGCACGCCGAACTTCGGCTTGCGCTTGGCCTTCGCCTTGAGTGCAGTCTTGGCCATCTCAGCTCTCCTGGTTGGTCTTGCGGAAGGGGAAGCCATAGGCGTCGAGGAGGGCCTTGCCCTGCTCGTCCGTCTCGGCCGTGGTGACGATGGTGATGTCCATCCCCCGCACCGCGTCGATCTCGTCGTAGTCGATCTCGGGGAACACGAGCTGCTCGGTGAGCCCGAACGTGTAGTTGCCGCGCCCGTCGAAGCTCTTCGGGTTGAGGCCACGGAAGTCACGGATGCGCGGGAGGGCGACCGAGATGAGGCGGTCGAAGAGCTCCCACATCCGGTCGCCACGGACGGTGACCTTCACGCCGACCGGCATGCCCTCACGGAGCTTGAAGCCCGCGATGGACTTGCGGGCCCGGTTCACGCGCGGCTTCTGGCCCGTGATCGTCGCCAGGTCACGCATCGCGCCCTCGAGCGCCTTTGCGTCGTTGATCGCCTCGCCGAGGCCGACGTTGAGGACGATCTTCTCGAGGGTCGGGACCTGCATGACGTTCTCGAGGCCCAGCTGCTCGAGCAGCTGGCCCTTGACCTCGTCCAGGTAGCGCTGCTTCTGGCGAGGCAGTGCCTTGGTTGCGGTGTCGCTCATGTTCTCTTCCCCTTGCGGGCCCCCACCTCAGGCGACGGGGTGCCAGGGATCGGGTCTTGGTCGGCGCGTCCTAGAACGTGCCCTCACACTTCTTGCACTGGCGCATCTTCGAGCGGCGGTCGCCGTCCTCGGTGATCACGAAGCCCACGCGGGTGGCCTCACCGCAGGACGGGCAGATCGGCATCACGTTGCTGACGTGGACCGCTGCCTCGGTCTGGATGATCCCGCCCTCCATCGCGCCACGGTTGTTCTGGCGGAGGGGCTGGTGCTTGGTGACGTAGTTCACGCCCTCGACGAGGACCCGGTCGCGGTCGCGGAAGACCTTGACGACGCGGCCTTCCTTGCCGCGGTCCTTGCCCTTCGTGATCTTGACGCGGTCATCCTTCTTGATGCGCTGCATCACAGGACCTCCGGGGCCAGCGAGACGATCTTCATGAACCGGTTGTCACGCAGCTCGCGCGCGACCGGGCCGAAGATGCGGGTGCCACGGGGCGTCCCGTCCTGCTTGATGAGCACGCAGGCGTTCTCGTCGAACTTGATGTAGGAGCCGTCGGGGCGGCGCCGCTCCTTGGCGGTGCGCACGACGACGCAGCGGACGACCTCGCCCTTCTTCACGTTGGAAGCGGGGATGGCGTCCTTGACGGTGCCGACGAACACGTCACCGACGCCGGCGTAGCGGCGTCCGGAGCCTCCGAGCACGCGGATGCACAGGACCTCCTTGGCCCCGGTGTTGTCGGCGACCTTGAGTCGCGACTCCTGCTGGATCATGGTCTTCTCTCTTCACACGTCGTGGGCGGCGTGCGGATGTGGCTGCTACTTCGCGCGCTCGACGATCTCGGCGAGGCGCCAGCGCTTCGTCTTCGACAGAGGACGCGTCTCGACGATGCGGACGGTGTCGCCCTCGTTCGCCGTGTTGTCCTCGTCGTGGACGTGGTACTTCTTCGCGCGCTTGATCGTCTTGCTGTACAGCGGGTGCGTCGTGGTCCTGTCGATCTGGACGACGATCGTCTTGTCCTGCTTGTCGCTGACGACGACGCCGACCCGCTCCTTGCGGGCTGCGCGCTCTTCGGTGGTGGTCTCGGACACGTCGGTCACCTCTTCTGCCGGGCTCAGGCCTGGGCCTCGGCGGCGATCTCGCGCTCGCGCATGACGGTCAGCACGCGAGCGATCTCGCGCTTGACCTGCTTGACGCGGGCGGGGTTGTCGAGCTGGCCGGTCACGAGCTGGAACCGGAGGTTGAACAGTTCGTCCTTGGCCTCGTCCAGCTTCTCGGCGAGCTCGTTGTCGGGGAGGTCCCGCAGTTCCTGGGCGTTCACTCTCCGGCCTCCTCGCGCTTCACGAACTTGGTCTTGACGGGCAGCTTGTGTGCGGCCTTGCGCATGGCCTCACGCGCGAGCTCCTCGGAGACACCGGAGAGCTCGAACATGATGCGGCCTGGCTTGACCGGGGCCACCCAGTGGTCGGGAGCGCCCTTACCGGAACCCATGCGGGTCTCGAGGGGCTTCCGGGTGATGGAGCGGTCCGGGAAGATCGTGATACGGACCTTCCCGCCACGCTTGATCGCACGCGTCATCGTCACACGGGCCGCCTCGATCTGGCGCGCGGTGATCCAGCCGGCGGTCACGGCCTTGAGGCCGTAGTCGCCGACGTAGACCTCCGTGTGCCCCTTGGACAGACCCTTCATGGGACGCGGACGGTGCTGCTTGCGGTGCCTGACGCGCTTGGGCGACAGCATGGTCAGCCCTCCCCGTCGGTCTTCGCCGCGTCGTCGGCCTCGGGGGCCTCGGGCGCAGCGTCGGTGGCTTCGGGCGCCGCAGCCTCGGTCGCCTCGGGGGCGGGGGCGGCAGCGGCCTCGTCGGTCTTGGGGGCCTCGGGCGCGGCCTCGGTCGCCGGGGTCACGGCCTCGGTGGCCTCGGCCGGAGCCTCGGTCGCGGGCGCGGCGGCCTCGGGAGCCTCCGTCGCGGGAGCGGCCTCGGGTGCCGGAGCCGCAGCCTCGGCCGGAGCCGGCTTCGGCTTCTTGGCGACGGGCGCGACCTTCTGGGCGACCTTGGCGGCCTTGCGGGCGGCCTTGCGGCCCGGACGGTCGTCGGCCTTGCGGCCCTCGGCCACGGCCTTCGCCCGCTCCATGGCGCGCATCGCCTCGCGCTCCTCACCGGAACCGAGCTGGTCGCCGGTGTAGATCCAGACCTTGACGCCGATGCGACCGAAGGTCGTGCGGGCCTCGTCGAAGCCGTAGTCGACCTTGGCGCGGAGCGTGTGCAGGGGCACGCGGCCCTCGCGGTACCACTCGGTCCGGCTCATCTCGGCGCCGCCGAGGCGACCCGACACCTGGATCCGGATGCCCTTGGCACCGGCCTTCATCGCGGACTGCACGGCGCGACGCATCGCGCGACGGAAGCTCACGCGACCGCGGAGCTGCTCGGCGACGTTGAAGGCGACGACCTGCGCGTCGAGGTCGGGCTGCTTGATCTCGATGATGTTGAGCTTGACCTTCTTGCCGGTCAGCTTCTGCAGCGCCTCGCGGATGGCGTCGGCCTCGGAGCCACGGCGACCGATGACGATGCCGGGGCGCGCCGCCTGGACGCTGACCTCGACGTTGTCACGGGTACGCGTGATGTCGATCCGGGAGACACCGGCGTGGCGCACGCGCTCACGGATGTACTTCCGGATGCGGTCGTCCTCGTGGAGGTACGCCGCGTACTCCTTCTTGTCGGCGATCCAACGCGACTTCCAGTCGGTGGTCACGCCGAGGCGGAACCCGTACGGGTGGATCTTCTGTCCCACGATCTACTCCTTCGGGCCCACGACGACGGTGATGTGACTGGTGCGCTTGCGGATGCGGTACGCGCGGCCCATGGCGCGCGGGCGGTAGCGCTTCAGGGTCGGACCCTCGTCGACGAAGGCCTTGGTGACCCAGAGCTCGTCGGGGTCGAGACCGTCGTTGTTCTCTGCGTTGGCCACGGCCGAACGCAGGACCTTGTTGAGGGGCTCAGCCGCGCCCTTCCCCGAGAACTCGAGGATGCGTGACGCCTCGGCGACGTGCTCACCCGTGATGAGACGGGTGAGCTGACGCACCTTGGTCGGTGAGACCCGCACGTACTTGGCGGTTGCCTTGGTTGCCATCGGGTTCCCTACCTGCGCTTCTTGTCCGCTTGCTTCTCGCCGGCGCCACCCCACTTGATGGCACGCGTCGGAGCGAACTCCCCGAGCTTGTGACCGACCATCGACTCCGTGACGTAGACGGGGACGTGCTTGCGTCCGTCGTGCACGGCGATCGTGTGGCCGACCATCTCGGGGAAGATGGTGGAGCGACGTGACCAGGTCTTGATCACGCGCTTCTGGCCAGCCGCGTTCATCTCGTCCACCTTCTTCATGAGGTGGTCGTCGACGAACGGGCCCTTCTTCAGAGAGCGGGGCATCAGCGCCTCCTGCTACCGCGGCGGCGGATGATCATCTTGTCCGACGCCTTCTTGCGCTTACGGGTACGACGTTCTGGGTTGCCGTGCTTGTCCACGGGGTGGCGGCCACCGGAGCTCTTGCCCTCACCACCACCGAGTGGGTGGTCGACGGGGTTCATGGCGACACCGCGGGTCTGCGGGCGGCGGCCCTTCCAGCGGCCGACACCGGCCTTGCCCTCGTGGCGGAGCTCGTGCTCCTCGTTGCCGACGGCACCGACGGTGGCGCGGCAGCGGACGTCGACGAGCCGGATCTCACCGGAGGGCAGCCGCAGAGCGGCCGTCTTGCCCTCCTTCGCGAGGAGCTGGATGGACGTGCCGGCCGAGCGACCGAGCTTGGCTCCGCCACCCGGGCGCAGCTCCACGGCGTGCACCGTGGTACCGACCGGGATGTTGATGAGCGGGAGCGCGTTGCCGATCTGGATGTCGGCCTCGGGGCCGGACTCGACGACGCTGCCCACGCGGAGGTTCTTCGGCGCCAGGATGTAGCGCTTCTCCCCGTCGTGGTAGTGCAGCAGCGCGATCCGGGCCGAGCGGTTGGGGTCGTACTCGACCGCCGCGACCGTCGCCGGGACACCGTCCTTGGTGCGACGGAAGTCGATGACGCGGTACTTGCGCTTGTGCCCGCCGCCGCGGTGCCGGCTGGTGATGCGGCCGTGCACGTTGCGGCCCGCCGTCTTGGGCAGCGGCGCGAGCAGCGACTTCTCCGGCGTGCTCTTGGTGAGCGTGTCGAAGTCGCTGACGGACGCGCCGCGACGCCCAGGCGTCGTTGGCTTGAACTTGCGGATACCCATTGGTCTGTCCTCGGTGTGCGGGCTACAGGCCCGCGTCGAAGAGCTCGATCTCGTCGCCGGGGGCGAGGGTCACGATCGCGCGCTTGATGTCGGGGCGCTTGCCCGACACCCAGCCGCGGCGCTTGACCTTGCCCTTGCGGTTCTGCGTGTTGACCTTCAGCACGGTCACGCCGAAGAGCTTCTCGACGGCCTGCTTGATCTGCGTCTTGTTGGAGCCCGGGGCGACGACGAACGTGTACTTGTTCTCGTCCATCAGCTGGTACGACTTCTCGCTGATGACGGGCTTGAGGATGACGTCGCGGTGGTCCCTCATGCCTCGACCTCCTGGCCGGCGCGCTTGCCCGTGCCGATGAGCTCGAGCGCGGCCTCGTCGAACAGGACGACGTCGCTGTCCAGCACGTCGTAGGTGTTGAGCTGGTCGACGGTGAGGACGTGGGCGCGGTCCAGGTTGCGGAACGACTTCCACGTGGCCTCGTGCTTGGTGCCCAGGACCACGAGGACCTTGCCCTCGGACCCGGAGGCGTCCAGCAGCGTCACCGCCGTCTTGGTCTTGGGGGCGTCGAACGCGAAGTCGCGCACGACCTTGACGGACTCGAGGTTGGCGCGGTCGGTCAGCGCGGACCGCAGCGCGAGCTTGCGGACCTTCTTGTTGACGCGCTTCGACCAGTCCTTGGGGGTGCGGCCGTGGGCCACGCCACCGCCGACCCACTGGGGCGAGCGGATCGAGCCCTGGCGGGCGCGACCGGTGCCCTTCTGGCGCCACGGCTTGCGGCCACCACCGCGGACCTCGGCGCGGGTCTTGGTCTTGTGCGTGCCCTGCCGCTTCGCGGCGAGCTGGGCGGTCACGACCTCGTGCATGACGGGGACGTTGACCTCGCCCGTGAACCAGGCCTCGGGCAGCGTCACGCTGCCGAGCTCCTTGCCCGTGGTGTCATAGACCTTCGCGTCTGCCATCAGGCATCACCGCCCTTCTTGACCGCGCTCTTGACGAACACGACCGAGCCGTTGGCCCCGGGCACCGCGCCCCTGACCAGCAGGAGGTCGCGCTCGGTGTCGACACCGACGATGCGCAGGTTCTGCATGGTCACGCGGGCGTTGCCGTGCCGACCGGCCATGCGCTGGCCGCGGAAGGTGCGACCGGGCGTGGCGCACGCGCCGACGGCGCCGGGGTGACGGTTCTTCTTCTTGACGCCGTGGCCGTCGCCCATGCCGCTGAAGTTGTGCCGCTTCATGACGCCGGCGTAGCCCTTGCCCTTGCTGGTGCCCGTGACGTCGACCCAGTCGCCGCTGCTGAACGTGTCCACCGAGATGGTGGCGCCCAGCTCGGGCAGGTCGTCCGGACCGTCGATGCGCAGCTCCGCGAGCGCGGTCGCCGACTCGAGGCCCGCCTTCTTGAGGTGGCCGGCGAGCGGCTTGTTGACGTTGCGCTTGGAGCCGTACGCGAGCTGGACCGCGCGGTAGCCGTCGGTCTCGGGCGTACGGACCTGCGTGACCGTGCACGGACCCGCCTGGATGACGGTGACCGGGACGACGCGCGAGTCGTCGTCGAAGATCTGCGTCATGCCCAGCTTGGTACCGAGGATCCCCTTCGGTGCCATCGCTCTTCCTTCTTCGTCACGCCCGCGTGAGCGGGCCTCGTCTGTGGGTCGGCCGAGGCCGAGTTCCTCAGAGCTTGATCTCGATGTCGACGCCAGCCGGGAGCGAGAGCCCCATCAGCTTGTCGATCGTCTTCTGGGTGGGCTGGTGGATGTCGATCAGCCGCTTGTGCGTGCGCATCTCGAAGTGCTCACGCGAGTCCTTGTACTTGTGCGGCGACCGGATGACGCACCAGCGGTTGATCTCCGTCGGGAGCGGGACCGGACCGACCACGTGAGCGCCGGTGGCGGTCACGGTGTCGACGATCTCACGCGCCGAACGGTCAAGGACCTCATGGTCATAGGCCTTGAGCCGGATCCGGATCTTCTGTTCCGTTGCCATCTGCGTCCCTACTTGATGATCTTGATGACGCGGCCGGCGCCGACGGTGCGGCCACCCTCACGGATCGCGAACCGCAGACCCTCGTCCATCGCGATCGGCTTCTCCAGGATCACACTCATCTCGGTGTTGTCACCCGGCATCACCATCTCGACACCATC
>JBFHRB010000032.1:0-18234 GCA_041591915.1 Nitriliruptorales bacterium | reverse complement strand
TTCCGCGCCCCGTTCGCGCCGATGGGCGTCGCCCCCGAGGCGGCCAGCAGCCTGCTGCTGCCGGCGATCATGGGCCCCCAGCGTGCGGCGGAGCTGCTGCTCACGGGGGACTGGCTCTCGGCCGAGGAGGCGGTCCGGACCGGGCTGGCGCTGCGGGTCTGCGACGACGTGCTCGCCGACACGCTCGCCCTCGCTGCCCGGATCGCCGAGCACCCCCTCGCGTCGCTGCGGGCGATCAAGCGGACGATGCTGGCGGCACGGGCCGACGCCGTGAGCCGGGCGCTGGCGACCGAGGCGGACGAGTTCGCCACGCTGCTCGAGGGCTACGGGGCCGGCTAGTCCCGTCGGCGTCCCAGCACCCCCGCCGCGGCGAGCAGGCCGATCGCGATCGCTGCCGCCCCGCCGCCGGTCGCCGGCAGGGGCGGGGGAGGCGGTTGCGGCGCGGCCGCCGCGGCGGAGCGCACGTCCGCCGCCGTGCAGTCGCTCGCGAACGTGACGGTGACCCGCTGCTTGTCCGCACCCACGCAGAACTCGTAGACGTTGTTCGTCCGGCTCACGGGTTGGCCGAGCGTCATCAGCACCGTCTCGATCGAGTCGCCGTCCTGCAGCGTGTCCACGGCCGCGGCGTCGACCGCGGTCACGTCGGACCGGCAGCCGTCCTCCGGCACGCCCATGGCCCGCTCCCAGGTGTGCAGGTACGCCTCGGCACCGAGCTCGAGGTCCTCGACGATCTGGTCGCCGGCGATCATGCGCAGGTCCTCCACCCAGTCGGGGTAGAGGCCGTAGTGGGCGACGCCGTCGACGTTGATGTCGTAGACGCGCTCGCCGCTGACCTGCTGGTCGATCGTCACGCCACCGAACCCGGTGAACGGGTAGGTGACGGGGTTGGGCACGTCCGCGCCGCGCGGGCTGCCCTGCGAGCCGAGGCCGTTGGCGTCGGCGCCCCAGCCGATCCCGAACAGGTAGCGCGGGTCACGCTCGTCACGGTGGCGCTGCCACTTGTTGACGAAGCCCTCCGAGCCGCCCGCGTACGGCGCGATGAACCCGCCGGCCGCCTGGATGCGCGGGTAGGCGTCGGGTGTCGACCACGTGTGGCTCGACGCGACGCCCGGGTAGTCCAGCGCCTCGGTCAGGTCGAGGGCCTGCTTGCGCGCCTTCACGCTCATGTGGTCGGGGTCGAAGATCATGCCCATCTCGGCCATCCGCTCGATGACGTAGCTGCCGAGCGGGAGCAGGCCCACGGTGTTGCAGTGCGGCGGCGACGGGTACAGCGGTGGGGTGAATGGTCCCTGGCCGAAGACCTGGCTGATACCGCCGAACAGTGCGTCGCGCTCGGACGCGGGGCCGGGGAACGTGGCCTGCTCGTTGTCGTGGACGCCCTCGCCGTGGGAGTCCGGGCAGGTCTCCATGTCGAGGTAGGAGCCGCTGGAGGCGAAGTTGCCCTGGTTGGTCAGCATCCCGGTCGACCCGCTGTCGCCGGCCACGCCGGCCAGGGCCGTGTCGAACTTGTTCAGCAGCTCCATCTGGCGCACGCCCGCGTCCCAGACCTCCTGCAACTGGGCGTCGATGTCGGCCTGGGTGCACAGCGGCTGGTCCGCGAAGCTGCGGCAGTTGAACAGCTCCGAGACCTCGATCCCGCGGACGACCGCCAGCCGGCCCTCGTTGATGACCTTGCGCGCCTCGAACGGGTCGTCCACGAGCCGGAACCAGCCCCGGCCGGGACCGCCGTACTGGGCGTCGATGTAGTCCTGCATCTCCTCGATGCGCTGCATCTGCAGCCGCACGGAGTTCATCTCGTTGCAGTCGTTCTTCTTGACCGGGTAGAGCTCGCACAGCACGCGGTTCTCGACGAACAGGTTCACGTACAGCCGCAGCCCACCGCGCCAGGCCCGCTCGGTCCAGCGGTGGTAGGACTGCTCGTGCGTCAGCGACCGCGGGGCGGGCCAGTCCACGAACGTCGGCCAGCCGACGGGGTCGTGCCCGTCCTGGTCGCCGCTCGTCGCGGCCTCGAGCACCGCGCCGAAGCCGTTGCCCTCGTGGTCGGGGCAGTCGACGAGCGCGAACGCGACGCCGTAACGGTCCCACGGCTTGCCGCAGTGCGCGCCGCCACCCAGGAACTCGTAGGCCATGCCGTGCATGTGCGCCTCGGCGTAGCCGCGCGTCTCCGCGGTGGGGAACGGGCCGGTGGGGTGCTGGCCCGAGATGTTGATCTCCACCTCGGGGTAGGCGGCGCAGCCGGTCGTCAGCGTGAAGCCGAACTGCCCTGCCGTGGCGACCTCGGCGGCGTCGGACGCCACGAGGCGCAGGGTCCCGTCGGGGTCGGCGACGAGCGACTCGCCCGTGTCGAGTGGTGACAGCGTGAAGGGCCCGTCGCCGTCGATCACCCACTCGGTCGAGGTCGACGGGGAGCCCGCGATGCTGACGCTGCGGTTGAGCGGCGTGCCGGTCACGCCCATGAAGTCCTCGGCCGTGCCGTACAGCAGGTAGATGCCGAGGTCGGTGGCCTGGAAGTGGAACGGCTCCGCGTCGGTGCTGTCGCCGGTCGCCGTGTAGGCGCCGCCGTCGCGCCGCAGCGACGCCGAGGCGTTCAGCGCGTCGACCGTGTAGCAGCCGCCGGCCATGTGCCAGCGGTCCTGCGGCGTGGTCGTCCGCGGCCGCGCGAACGGGAACTCGTCCGCTGGGGACTGCGCCTCGGCGGGCGGTACGCCGACGAGGAACGTGGTCGCCGCGGTCACCGCCGCGAGCAGGACGAGCAGCGGACGGCGAACGGCGTGCGGCATGCGGACCCCTGTGAGACGGCGGTGACGCTACCGTCGGCCCGCCTCGGGGGCTCGGACTACGGCGAAATGCGAGGTTGTGGTGGCGGAGCCGATCCTGGCCAGGAACCTGCGTGACGTCGGCGGCCTACCGACCGTCGACGGACACCGCATCCGTCGCGGCGTCCTGTACCGCAGCGGCCGGCTGACCGGGCCGTCCGAGGGACTTGCCGAGGGACTCGCCGACCTCGGCATCCGCACGGTCATCGACCTCCGGTCCTCGGCGGAACGCGTCGGCGGGCCCGTCGAGGCCGACGGCATCGAGACCCGACACCTCGGTGACGCGTTCTCCCTGCCGGCCGGTGGTCCGGCCCCGGAGGAGCTCGAGGCCCTGCTCGGCGAGCACGGCGCGGCGGTCCTCATGCAGCACCTCTACGCCGGACTCATCGCCACGCCCGCCCTCGCCGACATCGTCGCCAGCCTGGTCGACGGCGCGCCCGCACTCGTGCACTGCACGGCCGGCAAGGACCGCACGGGCGTGGTCGTCGCGCTCGTGCTCGCACTCGTCGGCGTCCCGCGCGACGCCATCGTCGACGACTACCTGGTCTCCGACCTGCCCGAGCACCGCACCGAGCCCGAGGCGCTGTCGGCCCTGGTGCCCGAGTGGTCGGAGTGGTGGGACCCGCTGCTCGAGGCCCGGCGCGACTACCTCGACGCGGCGTTCTCGGTCATCGACGCGCACGGCTCCGTCGGCGACTACGCCAACGACGTGCTCGGCATCGGTCCCGAGCACGTCGCGGCGCTGCGTCGGCTGCTGGTGGAGGACGCCTAGTCGTCGTCGGCCTCCGTGCCCACGTCCGGGTGCGGCTCGCCTCCCGCGTGAAGCGGCCGCGCCACGGGTCTGCCACCCTTCGCCCATGCTGCGCATCGGGCCCCTCGCGATCGACCCCCCGGTGGTGCTCGCCCCCATGGCGGGCATCACGGACCCGCCGTTCCGGCTGCTGTGCGCCGAGTACGGCGGGGGCCTCTACGTCTCGGAGATGGTCACGGCACGGGGGCTGCTCGAGCGCAACGAGAAGACGGCGCGGATGGTCTCCTTCCACCCCGGCGAGCCCGTGCGGTCGCTGCAGCTGTACGGGTCGAACCCGATCGTCCTCGGTGAGGCCGTGCGGCGCCTGGTCTCGGAGGACCGCGTCGACCACCTCGACCTCAACGTCGGCTGCCCGGTCAAGAAGGTGACCCGCAACGGCGGGGGAGCGGCGCTGCCCGTGAAGCGGCGCCTGTTCGCCGACGTGGTCCGGGCGATGGTGCGCAACGCCGGGGACGTCCCGGTCACGGTCAAGATGCGGATGGGGATCGACGACGAGCGGATGACCTACCTCGATGCCGGTCGCATCGCGGCGGACGAGGGGGCGGCCGCCGTGGCGCTGCACGCGCGCACCGTGGCGCAGGGCTACAGCGGCACCGCCCGGTGGGACGCGATCGGCCGCCTGAAGGAGCACGTCCCCGACATCCCGGTGCTCGGGAACGGTGACATCTGGGAGGCCACCGACGCCCTCGCCATGGTGGCCCACACCGGCTGCGACGGCGTCGTGGTCGGGCGTGGCTGTCTGGGGCGCCCGTGGCTGTTCCGCGACCTGAGCCTCGCGTTCGCGGGCGAGCAGCCGCTCGGTCCTCCGCCGTTCGGTGAGATCGCCGCCGCGGCGCGCCGCCACCTCGCGCTGCTCCTCGACCACGAGCCTGCCGAGGTCGTGCTCCGCAAGTTCCGCAAGCACCTCAAGTGGTACCTGCAGGGCTACCCGGTCGGGCCGGCGCTCCGTCGCGCTGCCGGGCTGATCGAGCACGTGGACCAGGTCGACGAGATCCTCGACAGCGTGCCGGCCGACGTCACGGTCGTCGCGGAGGCGGTGCGGGCACCTCGCGGCAAGACCGGCCGCAACACGCGCGTGGTCCTGCCGGAGGGTTGGTGGGAGGACCGCGACGGCGAGGTCGAGGTCGAGGACCCGCTCGAGGCCGTGTCCGGCGGCTAGGCGAGCTCCTCGCGAGCCTGCCGCTCGGGCACGGTGAAGCGGAACGTCGCGCCGGCACCCGGGCGCCCCTCTGCCGTCAGCCGACCGCCGAGGCGCTCGACCACCTTGACGCAGATCGGCAGTCCAACCCCGGTGCCCTTGGTGTCCGTGGCATGCAGGCGCTTGAACGGGGCGAAGAGGCGGTCCGCGTCCGCGGGATCGAATCCGCGCCCGTTGTCCGCGACGGTGATCTCGAACCAGCGCCCCGTGGACGCCGGGGCGTCGGCCGGTGCGGCGACCTCGGCGCACGTGACGTCGACGCTCAGCGCCCGGTCGGGGTCGCGGTACTTGATGGCGTTGCTGAACAGGTTCTGGAACAGCTGGCGCGTGCTCACGGGCACGGCCTCGACCGAGGGGAGCTCGCCGATGGTGATCACGCCACCGGCCTCCTCCAGACGGGGCAGGAACTCCTCGTGCACGGCTGCCGCGATGTCGTCGAGGTCGACCACCTCGATCGCGCCGTCGTGGCGTCCCGCGCGCGCGAGCTCGAGGAGGTCGTCGATCAGCTCGCGCATGCGCCTGGCACTGGAGGCCATGCGCTCGATGAACTCGTCCTGGTCAGCCGGCTCGACCCGGCTCGTGGTGAGGAGCTCCGCGAAGCCCTGGATGGTCGTCAGCGGCGACTTGAGGTCGTGGGCCACGGCGGACGCGAACTCCTCGAGCTCGCGGTTCTGCGCCGCGAGCGTCTCCGTGGCGCGCCGCAGGGCGGCCTCCGCGCGGCGGCGACCGAGCTCGTGGCGGCGGTTCTCCAACAGCCGCCCGACGCCGTCCGCCATCAACTCGATCAGTTCGATCTCGTGCGCCTGGAAGCCGGAGTGGCGGATCCGCGTGGACGAGAAGTTGAGCGTGCCGTGGAACTCCCCGTCGACCTCGATAGGGACGCCGATGTAGCTCTCCAGCGCCATCCCCTCGTAGACGGGATGGGTACGCATGTCCGCGAGGGCACCGACGTGGCTGTACATGATGGTGTGTCGGTAGCGCGCGACCGCGTCGCAGTAGGTGTTGCCGAGCTCGTAGACGTCCCCCTCGGTGATGGCGTCCCCGCCACCGACCACCGACTGCACGGTGTAGGTGTCGCCCACGATCCGGCTCACGATCCCGGTCTCGAGTCCGAGGATCCGCGTCCCGGCGGAGAGCGATGCCTCGAGGAGTTCCTCGAGGTCACCGTAGGAACGCGTCGTGACCTCGTGGAGCTCCTTGAGGCGGATGGACAGGAGGCTCAGCTCCGCGCGCGCGTCCGCACGCTGGTCCTCGAGGCGCCGCCGAAGGATCACGGCCACGTGGGGTGTCTCGGCCTCGCGCGGGACGAGGGTGACCTCCACGGGGACCTTGGCCCCTCCCTGGACGCCGGCCAGCTTCGCGTCGAAGGCGCGCGTCTCGACGGTGGACCTCACGAGGGCGACCTCACGACGGAGCTCGCTCGCGAGCACCTCGTCGACGACGTCGTCGAGCGTGGCGCCCTCGACCTCGTCGATCCCGAGCTGCAGCAGTGCCAGCAGTGACCGGTTGGCCGCCACGACTCGCGGCGTCGCGTCGACCGTCACCACCATCCCGGCGTGGGGCGTCGCAGCGCTCAGCAGCTGGAGGTCTGCGCGGGCACGCCGCAGCAACTCGTCGGTCACGTGGGGATCGATCCTCTCCAAGGAGGCCTCAGCCACGGCAGCGTAGGCAGCGGACGTCGGCGAGACCTCGGTTGGCCGCCCTGTCGGCGGAGGGTCAGGTCGCTGCAGTGGTCGTGACCGCGACCGTGAGCCGAGCATCCTCCCGCTCGACCTCGATGGCCAGCGTCGAGCCGATGGCATCGCGCCGGAGGTGGCGGTAGAGATCGGCGCGACGGCGCACCGGCTGGCCGTCGATCGCGCGCAGGACGTCGCCCACGGCGAGGCCATCGGGCGTGGGACGCGCCACGCGTGTGACCTCGAGCAGCGCGTCGGCGTCGTCGTCGGTCTGGCGGATGCTCACCCCGAGTGACGCCCGGGCGACACGCCCGTGCTCGACGAGCTCGGGCACGACCCACGCGACGGTCTCGGACGGGACGGCGAACGCCATGCCCTGCCCGCTGCGCCACACGGCCGTGTTCACGCCCAGCACCTCGCCCGTCGCGTCGACGAGGGGCCCGCCGGAGTTGCCGGGGTTGATCGCGCAGTCGGTCTGCAGGACGTTCTCGATGGGCCGGCGCCCCTGCTGCGGCAACGTGCGCCCGAGGCCGCTGACCACGCCGAGCGAGACGGTGTCGCGGAAGATGCCGAAGGGGCTGCCGAGGGCGAGGCACAGCTCACCGAGCCGCGCGGGGCGTTCCCGTAGGTGGAGGTGGCCCTCGATGGGGTCGTCGATCTGCAGGACCGCCAGGTCGGTCCGCGGGTCAGACCCGATGAACGTGGCCGCGAGCTCGTGCTCGTCACCGATGCGCACCCGCAGCCGGTCGAGGTCCATCTCGTCGGTCACGTGGTGGTTGGTGACGACGTGGCCGTGCTGGTCGATGACGAACCCGGAGCCCGTGGCTGGCGTGCCGGCGCTGACGGCGACCACGTCAGCCCGCAGCCGCTCGACGAGGTCGGCGATGCCGTGGCTGAGGGCGGCGAGGTCCACGTTCAGACGTCGACCTCGTCGCTCCCGTCGGGCGGTGCCGGGCGCCAGACCTTGCCGCCGAAGTTCTCGGCGAGCTTGTCGTCGGCGGCGTTCGCGAGGGTGAAGACAGCCCATGTCAGGTGGCGGAGCTCCTCGGGGTCGAGCGCCGCGACCGGGATCTCGCTCGCCACGATCACCCGGCCGTCGGCCCAGAAGATCCGGGCGCTGACGACGGAGGCGTTGATCCGATTGAGCTCCTCGAACAGGCCGGCCGACCCCTCGATCTCCTCGACGATGATCGACCAGGCGCGCACCAGCGTCGTCTCGCCCTCGAGGACGCTCAGCCGGCACAGGGCGGACTCGAACGGGACGAGGATGTCCTCGCCGTCCTCGGTGTAGAGGAGTTCGTCCGTGTTGAGCAGTTCGCGCGTGAGCTTCTCGACGTACGGCCGCGCCACGTCCGCCTTGACCATCGCCGCCTCCCCGCTGACTGTTCCCACCCGACGCTAGCTGCGGGGTCGTCCTGTGTCGCGTGGATGGCCTACGGTTGCCGGACTCGGAGCTGGGGTGGCCGTGTCGCGTGGGCAGACACTGTGGGCGAAGCGGATCGGCGAACGCGTCGAACCGCTCCCCGAGATGCTCCTGACCCCCGACGAGCCCAAGGCCTTCGCGGCGTACCACGCGATCGACGAGGACGCGCGCAAGGCCCTGCGCTACACGATCGGTACCGAGCGCTGGCTCGCGCGCAAGATCGCGGCAGCGATGGCGCCGTTCTGGGCGACGCGCACGGACACGTCCGAGATCATCCGCACCATCGACCGCGTCATCGCGCACGGGCCCGGGCGGCGACCCGCCGACCGGGCCGAGATCTTCGCCGCGAGCGGCCTGCTCCACCGGGCGACCGACCCGGGCATGGCGGTGGCGCGGCTGCAGGAGGCGCTGTCGCTTGCCGAGCGCGCGCGCGACGCCAGGCTGGTGGCGCACTGCGAGTTCGGCCTCGCACTCTGCGCGATCGCGGCCGGCGACGCCGAGTGGGGCACCGCCGTGCTGCAGCGCGCACTGCCGGTGTTCCAGTCCGCCAACGACCCGCGCGTGGGCCTCGCGTTCGACGCACTCGCCCGGCTGCAGTCGGTGGCCGGGGACCACGACCGCGCGCTCGCGCTCCTCGAGCGCGGCCTGTCGGACGTGGGCGACGACGGGCCCCCGAGCGTGCGCATGGCCCTCCTGACCAGCCTTGCGCGGGTCACGTTCGATCGCGGCGACCCGGTGGCCGCGCACGAGCACGGCAAGGCGGCACTCGAGCTCGCCGAGGAACTCGGCCACGAGATCGGCATCCGCGCCGCCCGCGCCGTCCTGCTGCGCATCGAGCGGGGGGAGGGGGCCGACGAGGACCGCAGCCTGCCGGCCGTCGACGTCGTGGCCGGGGCGACGCCAGCCGGGGTCGAGGTCGAGGCGACGTTCATGGCCGTGGAGGCGGTCGGGATCGACAACCTCGTCAAGGCCATCGGCGACGAGAAGTGGGCGGAGCTGCGGACCTGGTACCAGATGATGTCGCGCGACCTCGTCCGCGCACACCGTGGGATCGAGCAGTCGCGCACGGCGACCACCGCGTTCAGCGCGTTCGAGGACGCCGACGATGCCATCGCGTGCGCCATCGCCCTGCAGCGGACGCTCGACGAGCGCCGTGTCGAGACCGCGCTCGCGCCGATCGTCCGCGTCGGGTTGCTGACGGGTACCGCGACGTTCAGCGGCCGCTACGAGGGCCCACCCGTGGGAGCGACGGTGCTGCTCGCGCGGGAGGCGCAGTCGGGCGAGATCCTGGTCGCCCAGCGGACGCTCGAGCTGTCCGGGCGTGACGAGGGCGGGGCCCGCGAGATCGAGCTGCCGACGGGCACGACCGTCTGGGCGCGGGCCATCGCGTGGCGTTGAGGGCGCCGTTCGCGGCGGCCGTGCTGCTCACCGCCGTGTCCGGTGGTCTCGTCGCCGCCCAGACGGCGCCGCCGGCGTGCGGCGCCACCCCCATCACGGGCGACGCCAGCCTCTCGCCGGCTGACGCGAAGACCTACCAGCTCGTGCCCTTCGAGGTCCCGACGTCCACCACGCGCATCGACGTCGCCTACGACTGGGCCGACAACTCCCCGCTGGGCTCGGGGCCGACCACCGGCACGACCGTCGACCTCGGTGTGTGGGACGCCGACGGCTACCGGTCCGCGGACGGGTTCCGTGGCTGGTCGGGGAGTCGGCACAAGCAGGTCCACATCGCCGTCGACACGGCGGAGCGCAACTACCGCCCCGGCACGATCGAGGCCGGGACGTGGTGGCTCGAGTTCGGCATCGGCGCGGTCGCCCCCGACGGCGGCTCCTACACGTGGGAGGTGACGTGCACCGCGCCCTCAGTCGGAGCGCCGCCCACGCCCGACCCCGCCGACCCGACCCACGTCGCCGACCCGGCCGCCGGCTGGTTCCACGGCGACTTCCACATGCACGGCTTCCACTCCAACCCCAACGCCCCGCCCTATGACGAGTTCGTCGACTTCGCCCGCCAGCAGGGCCTCGACTTCTTCCCGCTCACCGAGTACGTCGTCGACATCCACTGGGACCAGCTCGGACCGTTCCAGCGCGCGAACCCCGACGTGCTGTTCTGGCCGGGCCGCGAGATCATCACGTACTTCGGCCACGTCACGCAGTTCGGTCCCACGCCGGGTGCGATCGAGTACCGCCACGGCTTCGAGGACGTCACGATCGCGAACATCGTCGCCGGCGCGAAGTCGGCGGGGGCACTCGTCGGTGTCGCGCATCCGACGACGTTCAAGGGCACGATCTTCGAGAACTTCTGCCGAGGGTGCGGGTGGGAGCTCGAATCGGCCATCGGGTGGGGCGAGTTCGACACGATCGAGGTCGTGACGGGCCCGGTCGTGGTCCGCCCCGACCCACGCTCGCCGGGCTCGGAGAACCCGTTCGTGGACCAGGCCGTCGAGCTCTGGGAGGACCTGCTGAACGTCGGCACGCGCCTGACCGCGGTTGGTGCCTCCGACGACAAGGTCAGCGGTGCCGGCTCCGGCCCCACCTACAGCCCGCACGGCGTGCCGGCGACCGCCGTGTACGCGCAGGAGCTGTCGCTGCCTGCCCTCCGCGACGCGGTCCGGTCGGGCCGGGCCTACGTCCGCACGCGTGGGGTCGCGGAGTCCCCGGCCCTCGAGATCACCGTCGTGGACGAGGACGGTGCGCTCGGCGGCATCGGCGACACCTTCACGACACCCACCGCAGAGGTCACGGTCGAGGTCGTGGGCGGCGGGGGCCAGATGCTGCGCGTGATCCGCAACGGCGACGTGGTGGACCTGCGTCCCATCCCGAGCGATGCCTTCACCCACACGTTCACGGCCGACCGGTTCGCGTTCAACGAGGGCCCGTTGGGGACGTGGTGGCGGTTCGAGACGTTCGATGCCGAGAGTCGCACGACGATCGCGAACCCCTTCTTCCTCGCCGACGCCGTCCCCCCGACCCCGACGCCGACGGACCCGACTCCCACGCCGGCGCCGTCCGCCACACCGGCCGTCGACGCGGACGCCGAGGGCCTGCCAGCCACGGGAGGCGGCGCCGCCGCGATCGCGCTGGCGCTGCTGCTCGCCGGGTGGCTAGGAGTCCGGGTGCGCTGAGCGCCACTCGGACACGGCCGCTCGGAAGCGCTCGTAGGCCGGGTGGTCGACGAGCTCGGCGTGGCGCATCGCCCAGACCGCGTCACCCACGAGGTCGGCGGCGCGGGCGAGGTCCTCGTCGCCGTCCCGGCGGGCGTCCCGCTCCAGCATCCACGCCGCCTCGCACAGGGCGTGGTCGTCCGCACCCTCGATCGACAGGAGCTCCTCGACCGCCTGCTGCCTGCTGGTCACGTGGTCGTCGCCGCGCCAGTCCTGGGCCACGCCGTCGAGCACGTGCATGGCCGCGAGGTTCGCGATCGGGAGGATGACCTCCGCGAACCGCAGGCTGTGCACGTCCGTGCCTGCGTCCGCGACCTGCTCCCACTCGTCCTCGCCGGACGTCCGGAACCACAGCGATCCGTCCGGTCGGTGCTCGAGCTCTGGTCCGTGCGCGCCCATCGAGGCCTCCCCGCCCGTCGCGCCAGCCTAGAAGGTGCACGTGGCGAGGACCCGGCCGTCGACCGATGACCCGTCGTCGCCCGTGAAGGTGCCGCTGATCGAGACGTCGGAGCCGCTGCCGACGACGACGCCGGGGCCGGCCAGCGTGTAGGTCACGGCGCCGACGCGGACGACGGCGATCGCGTCGCCGTCGTCGCCGCGCGCGAACCCAACGGCGACACCCACACCCGCGGTCACCGCCTGCCCGACGGCCCCCACCTCGATGCCCGGCACCGGGTCGCGGAAGCCGCAGTTGACGGCCACGCTGCCCTGCACGCCGGCGAGATCCACCTCGGCCACGCCGATCGCGGGGAGGGAGCCGAGCTGGATGCCCGGCGCGAGGTGTCCGGCGCCGGCTGCCTCGAAGGCGGCCGCGAGCCCGGCCGGGTCCGCCGCACGGTCGTCGTCCTTCGACAGCTCCCAGAACACCAGCGCGATGCCGAGGACACCGAGTCCGAGGGCGACGAGCGACACGTTGCGGCCAGGGGCGCCGGTGTCGATCGAACGCCGCAGCGTCGGCAGCGCGGTCAGCAGCACCCCGGCGAAGGCGATCGCGACCAGGGCCCACGCGCGTGGCGTGAGCCAGCCGGCGAGGAGCGCGACGGCACCGCATCCGACGGCGAGCCAGCCCAGGCCCGTCCCGAGCGGGCCGCCGGCCGCGGTGACCTCGACGGCTTCGTTGGCGCGCAACGGAGCCGCGTCGGCGGGTGGCTCGGCGGGCTGCTGCCTGGCCTGCTCCCCGGCCGGCTCCTCGGCCTGTGGTGGGGTCGGTGGCCCGGCGAAGTAGTCGTCCTGCATGTCGGCCTCCCCTCGGGGTTCCAACCGTAACCGCGCCCGTCTTCGCTGCGTCGAGTGCGACGTGGTTACCTCCCGCGGAACCCATCCAGGAGTCCGTCCGTGTCCGTCGCGGCGCTGCCCGAAGACGTGCGCCTCACCCACCTCAAGCAGCTCGAGGCCGAGTCGATCCACATCATCCGCGAGGTCGTCGCGCAGTTCGAGCGCCCGGTGATGCTGTACTCGATCGGCAAGGACTCGTCGGTCATGCTGCACCTCGCGCGGAAGGCCTTCGCGCCCGGACGGATCCCCTTCCCGCTGCTCCACGTCGACACGACGTGGAAGTTCCGCGAGATGATCGAGTTCCGCGACCGCACCGCGGCCCGCCTCGGCCTGGACCTGATCGTCCACACCAACGAGGACGGGGCCGAGCAGGGCATCAACCCCTTCGACCACGGCTCGCAGAACTACACCGACATCATGAAGACCCAGGCCCTCAAGCAGGCGCTGACGGCGGGCCGGTTCGACGCGGCCTTCGGCGGTGCCCGCCGCGACGAGGAGAAGTCGCGGGCGAAGGAGCGGGTGTTCTCCTTCCGTGACCAGTTCCACCGCTGGGACCCGAAGAACCAGCGGCCCGAGCTGTGGAGCCTCTACAACGGCCGGGTCCACAAGGGCGAGAGCATCCGCGTGTTCCCGCTCAGCAACTGGACCGAGCTCGACATCTGGCAGTACATCCACCTCGAGGAGATCCCGATCGTCCCGCTCTACTACTCGGCCCCCCGGCCGATCGTCGAGCGCGACGGCGTCCTCATCATGGTCGACGACGACCGCTTCCGGTTCGAGCCGGGTGAGCAACCCCAGGACCGCTGGGTCCGCTTCCGGACGCTGGGCTGCTACCCGCTCTCCGGCGCCGTCGAGTCCCGCGCGACCACGCTCCCCGAGATCATCCAGGAGATGCTGCTCGCGACCCGGTCGGAGCGCGAGGGACGCGTGATCGACTACGACCAGTCGGGCTCGATGGAGGAGAAGAAGCGGGAGGGCTACTTCTGATGTCGCACCAGAGCGAGCTCATCTCCACCGACATCGAGGCCTACCTCGCCGAGCACGAGCGCAAGGACCTGCTGCGGTTCCTCACCTGCGGCTCCGTCGACGACGGCAAGTCGACCCTGATCGGCCGGCTGCTGCACGACTCCAACATGATCTACCAGGACCAGCTCGCGGCCATCGAGAGCGACAGCAAGGTCAGTGGCACGACCGGCGACGAGGTCGACCTCGCGCTGCTCATGGACGGGCTGAAGGCCGAGCGCGAGCAGGGCATCACGATCGACGTCGCGTACCGCTACTTCTCGACGTCGCGCCGCAAGTTCATCATCGCCGACACGCCGGGCCACGAGCAGTACACGCGCAACATGGTGACGGGCGCATCCACCTGCCAGCTGGCCATCATCCTCGTCGACGCGCGCAAGGGCGTGCTCGCGCAGACCAAGCGGCACAGCTACATCGCGAGCCTCCTCGGCATCCGCCACGTGGTGGTCGCCGTGAACAAGATGGACCTCGTCGACTACTCCGAGGCCCGGTTCCGCGAGATCTGCCAGGAGTACGCCGACTTCGCGAAGGGGCTCGACCTCCGCGACGTGTACGAGCTGCCGATGTCGGCGCTCAAGGGCGACAACGTCGTCTCACCCGGCGACAACATGCCGTGGTTCCAGGGCCCCGCGTTGATGGAGCACCTCGAGACCGTCGACATCGCGTCCGACCTCGACGTCGAGACGGTGCGGTTCCCCGTCCAGCTCGTCGTCCGTCCCGACCTCGACTTCCGGGGCTTCGCCGGCACCATCGCCAGTGGGGTCCTGCGTCCCGGTGACGAGGTCGTCGCGCAACCGTCCGGAGTCGCGAGCCGTGTGAAGCGGGTCGTGACCTTCGACGGCGACCTCGACGCTGCCGGTCCCGGTCGCGCCGTGACGGTCACGCTCGAGGACGAGATCGACGTCAGCCGTGGTGACATGCTCGTCGCACCCGGGCAGGCGCCGATGCGCGGCCACGAGGTCGACGCCATGGTCGTGTGGATGTCGGAGGACGCGCTGCGGCCGGGCCGCCAGTACCTGCTGCAGTCCGTGAACGGTCGCTCGAACGCGTCGGTCTCGCACATCCGTTACCGGGTCGACGTGAACACCCTCGAGGAGGACGAGGCGCCGTGCCTCGAGCTCAACGACATCGCACGCTGCGCGGTCGCCGTCGACCGCGAGCTGCTGTTCGACCCCTACACGGACAACCGGGCCACCGGGTCCTTCATCCTCGTCGATCGCCTCACGAACGCGACGGTCGGGGCGGGCATGATCCTCGGACCGTCGAGCGTGTGGGACCGGCGCGCACGCAAGACCGTGCAGCGGCAGCGCTCGACCATCTCGCTCGAGGAGCGCCAGGCCCGCTACGACCAGCGGCCGGCGACGGTGCTGTTCACCGGGTTGACGTCGGCCGGCAAGTCGACGCTCGGGCTCGCGCTCGAACGCCGGCTGTTCGACCGTGGGCGCGTGACCCTCCGCCTCGACGGGGAGAACGTGCGTCTCGGGCTCAGCAAGGACCTCGGCTTCACGGCGGCCGAGCGCAGTGAGAACCTGCGCCGAGCCGGCGAGCTCGCGCGCTTCGCGAACAACCAGGGGATCATCGCGATCATGGCGCTCGTCGCCCCCGAGGCCGAAGCCCGTCGACGGCTCGAGGAGCTGATCAGCGACGAGCGGTTCGTCGAGGTGTTCGTCGACACGCCGATCGAGGTGTGTCGTGAGCGCGACCAGAGTGGGATCTACGAGGCGGCCGATCGTGGCGAGATCGCCCAGTTCCCGGGGGTCAGCGTCCCCTACGAGGCGCCCGAGGACCCCGACCTGCGCATAGACACGACCGCGGTGGACGTCGAGGAGGCGGTCGACCGGATCCTGGAGCTCATGACCGAGCGCGGCTTCCTGCCGCGGCGCGACTGATGTCGGAGCCGGTCTCGCGCAACATCGTCCGGGCTGACGGCCACGTCTCGGGCGAGGACCGGCGGCGCGTGCTCGGCCACGGGCCGGCGACCGTGTGGTTCACCGGGCTCAGCGGCTCCGGCAAGTCCACGCTCGCCTTCGCGGTCGAGCGGTCCCTCAACGAGCGCGGCGTCGCGTGCTACGTGCTCGACGGTGACAACATCCGCTTCGGCCTGAACCGCGACCTGGGCTTCTCGCCCGAGGACCGGACCGAGAACATCCGGCGCATCGGCGAGGTCTGCCGGCTGTTCCACGATGCCGGCATCGTCGTCCTCACGGCGTTCATCTCGCCCTACCGGGCCGACCGCGACGCGGTTCGGGAACTCCACCCCGAGGGCGGGTTCCACGAGGTCTTCGTCGACACGCCGCTCGAGGTCTGCGAGGCCCGTGACGTGAAGGGCCTGTACGCGCGGGCGCGGGACGGCGAGATCCCCGAGTTCAGTGGCGTCTCCGCGCCGTACGAGGCTCCGGCCTCGCCGGAGGTCCGCATCGACACGACCGACCGCGCGCTCGAGGACTGCGTGGCACAGGTCCTCGACCACCTCGAGGCCGCCGGCGTCCTGGCCTGACCGTCCACGGGCGGGCAGCACCGCCGCTGGGTAGGTTCAGCGTCGGACGGAAGGCACCCGCGTGCGTATCGGCATCCTCACCGGGGGCGGCGACGTTCCCGGCCTCAATCCGTGCATCAAGGCCGTCGTGGAACGGGTCTCGGCCGAGGGGCACGAGGTCGTCGGCATCCGTCGCGGGTGGGGGGGCCTGCTGACCTACGACCTCGACGACCCCTCCTCGGCGGAGCGCAATCTCGTCCGGCTGGACCGGGCAGCCGTCCGAACGATCGATCGCAGCGGTGGCACGGTGCTGCACACCTCACGAACGAACCCGTCGAACGTCCGGGCGAAGGAGGTGCCCGACTTCCTCGCCGACCAGCGGGAGGGCGAGGGGCCGTTCGACTTCACCCCGCACGTCCTCCGGGTGCTCGAGGCCGCAAGGATCGACGTACTGATCCCGATCGGTGGCGACGACACGCTCAGCTACGGGCTCCGCATGCACGAGGAGGGCGTGCCGACGATCGCCATCCCGAAGACGATGGACAACGACGTCCACGGCACGGACTACTGCATCGGGTTCTCGACCGCCGTCACGCGCAGCGTGCAGTTCATCCACCAGCTCCGCACGAGCACGGGCTCGCACGAACGGCTCGCCGTGATCGAGCTGTTCGGGCGCTACTCGGGCGAGACGTCGCTGATCGCGGCCTACCTCGCCAGCGTCGACCGGGCGATCATCTCGGAGGTGGCGTTCGACCCCGATCGGCTCGCGGACCTGCTGATGCGAGACCGCGATCGCAACCCGTCCAAGTACGCGATGGTCACCGTGTCGGAGGGGGCGAAGGTCATCGAGGGCGAGGTCCAGCTCTCCGGGGAGGCGGACGCGTACGGCCACCAGAAGCTCGGCGGCATCGGTGAGTTGACGGGCCAGCTGCTCAAGGAGAGGACCGGCGTCAACATCATCAGCCAGCGCCTCGGTTACCTGATGCGTTCGGGGAGCCCGGACTCGCTCGACCTGATGGTCGCGACGAACTACGCGGTCATGGCCTCCGACCTCGCGATGGAGGGCAGCCGCGGCCGCATGGTCGCGCTGCGCAGCGGCACCTACACCAACGTGCCGATCTCGGTGACCGGCGAGGGCGTGAAGCGGGTCGACGTCGACGCGCTCTACGACGTCGACAACTACCGGCCGAAGGTCCGCCAGGTCGCGGGCAAGCCCATGTTCCTGTACTGACCAGCTGAAGGGACGCTCGTCCGTGTCGGCGATCGAGCTTCGCGACATCGTGCTCGAGCGCGACGGCCGGCTCCTGCTGGACCGGGTCAGCCTGCGCGTGCCATCAGGCGGCCGCATGGCGATCGTGGGACCGTCGGGGTCCGGAAAGACCTCGGTCCTGCGGGTCGTTGCCGGACTCGAGCACCTCCGGAGCGGCGAGGTGTGGATCGGGTCGGAGCGCGTCGACGAATGGTCGACCGGTGCGCGCGACGTCGCGATGGTCTTCCAGCAGGCAGCGCTGCAGCCGCACCTCGACGTGCGCGGCAACATCGGCTTCCCGCTCCGGCTGCGCCGCCACCGTGGCGAGGAGGTCGACCGGCGGGTGCTCGCGGAGGCCCGGGCCTTCTCCATCGAGGACCTGCTCGATCGCTTCCCGAGCCAGCTCTCGGCCGGGGGTCGTCAGGCGGCGGCCACGGCGCACGCCCTCGTGCGTGTCCCCGGGATCGTGCTGCTGGACGAGCCGGTCGCCAACCTCGATGCGCACACGCGTGCGGACACGCTGCGGCGACTCCTCGAGCTCCAGGCCGGCTCGGGCGCCACGATGATGGTGACGACCAACGACCCGGGCGTCGCCCTGACCGTGGGGGGTGACATCGCCGTCCTCATCGAGGGGCGTGTGCGGCAGGTCGGGCCCAGCCAGGAGCTCTACGACCGCCCCGCCGACCTGGCGATCGCCGAGCTGCTGGCGGACCTGCCGTACAGCACCCTCGACGCGCTCGTCCATCGCCAGGGGAGCGTCGCGGTCATCACGGCCGGCGACCTGTCGCTGCGCACGACCGCCCCGGCGGTCCAGGGTGCGATCGGGCCGGTCGTGCTGGGGGTGCGGTCGCAGGACATCGTGCTGGACGAGCCGGCGATCGCGCGCGCGACCGTCCAGCACACCGAGTTCACGGGCCCGCGTGTGCTCGCCCACCTCGAGTTCGACGACGGTCAGCAGGTCGTCGCGGCGGTCCCGCCGCCCGGCCCGCAACGAGGGGACCGCGTCCCGCTCCGGTTCGGTGATTCGGGGGTCAGCGTCTTCTCCCCGGACGGCCGCGCCCTGGCGCACGGCATCTAGCCGCGAGCAGGAGAGCCTCCCAACGGCGGCGAATCCCTCCCGGTA
>JBFHRB010000031.1:0-18484 GCA_041591915.1 Nitriliruptorales bacterium | reverse complement strand
TGCCGAAGCCCGAGGTGCGAACGATGGCGTAGCCGCGCTGGCGGGTCGAGTCGTCGGCCGTCGTGACGAAGGTCTGGTCGACGCGATCGCTGCCGAGGACCGTGGCGAAGAGCCGACGGAACGCGGCAGCCTCCATCCGTCCCAGGCCCCGATCGCTGACCGCCGACGTCGTGATGTCCGCCGTCGGCGTGGCGATGAGGACCGTCGCGGCGACGCGGCGGCTCCGACGCTGGTCGTCGAGCAGGTATCGCAGCGACGTCATGCCTCCGAGCGAGTGCCCGACGAGGATGACCGGGCCCACCGCGAGCGCATCGACGACGGCATGCAGGTCACGTGCGTGCCGGTGTGGCGTCAGCTGGTGGCCGGGAGGAGCGGCCGTGCGGCCGTGCCCCCGGAGGTCCCAGGCGACGACCCGCCCGTGCTCGGCGAGGGCCGGGGCCTGCAGGGCCCAGAGCCGGTGGTCGCAGCACAGCCCGTGGGTGAGGACGAAGGTCGGCCCGCCGCCCTTGCCCAGCACCCGCGTGTGCAGGACGGTGCCGTCATCGGCGACGACGGCCCTCGGCCGCCCGATCGGGACACGCAGGAACTCGGCGAGGTCCTCGTGCTCACGCCGACGGTCGAGCCGGGCGACCTGCCGCGGCGCCGCCGTGGCGACTGCGAGTCCGACGCCGGAGCGGGCCATCCACCGGCGTCCGCGCAGGGCATCGGCCGTGACCTCGCGCGCGGACCCCTCGGAGCTCGCTTCGTTGGCCTCCTCGAGGGGTTCTGGTCGGCGTCGGTCGCGACGGGCCATCAGATCACCGCTCGCAGCCGGAGGAGGTCGGTCATGGAGGCGTGCACCTGGACGCGGTTGGTCGCGTAGGCGTGTCCGAAGGCGAGTTCGCGGTTGGCGAGCTTCAGGAGGTCGTCCGAGTCACAGGTGATGCGGATGTCCGCTCGGGGGGCTGGCCCTTGGCGTACCTCGCTCAGTCGTCCGTTCCGCCAGATGGCGTGGACGACGAGGTCCAGGTCCGGGCACGTGGCCTGGATGGTCCGGCGGGAGGGCAGCATGGCGCGGTAGGTGGGGTCGAGCGACTCCAGCTTGTCGGCGAGGTCGTTGATGACGGCTTCGACCTCCTCGACCGTTGCCACCGTGCCTGTGCCCCTGACCGACGAACCTGCGGCCGCGAAGGCTATCAGCGTCCCGCCGTACGGCCGGCGGTGGGCCGGCGGCTAGCGTCGGCACCAGGTCGGTGGTGAGGTGGACGGATGCGGCAGCTCCATCCCGAGGTTCGGGAGCTCGGGATCGAGGAGCTCTACGTGGAGCTCGAGCTCCCACCACCGCCGCCCGACCGGCCGTGGGTGTACCTGGGCATGGTGTCGAGCATCGACGGCGGGGTCGCCGTGGACGGCGTCTCCGGAGGACTCGGGGGCGAAGGCGACCGCCAGGCCTTCCGGGGCCTGCGGGCCAGTGCCGATGCGGTCCTCGTCGGTGCGGGCACGGCGCGGGCCGAGGACTACGGGCCGGTCAGCATCCACGAACGGTTCGCCGCCGCACGCGTTCGCCGGGGACAGTCACCCGCCCCACATCTCGTGGTGGTCACGCGCAGCGGTCGGCTGGACCCGGGTGCCCGACTGTTCGAGGAGGACGGACCGCTCCCGCTCGTGCTGACCGGTGAGCGGGGCGCGGCGACGGTCCGCGGCGTGGTTGCCGATGATCGGATCCTGGTCACGGGCGACGACGCGCCCGACCTGGCAACCGGCCTGGCGCGCCTCCGAACGATGGGCGTGCGGCGCCTGCTGTGCGAGGGCGGGCCATCGTTGAACGGCGACCTGCTCGCCGGATCGTGGGTCGACGAGATCTTCCTGACCGTGGCGCCACAGGCGATCGGCGGATCGGCTGGCCGGATCGTCTCTGGCGATGACGCGCCCCACGACGCCGCGCTCGTGAGCGCCTACGAGCACGAGGGCGAGCTGCTCCTCCGCTATCGCCTGTCACGTTGACGCGGTTGGCGTCAGTCGTCCCGCTACGCTCCCGGCGACACGCGGGGCGAGCCACCCGGGAGGGGCCAGAGTGAACGACGCCATCCAGAAGTACATCGAAGCCGCGAACGGCATCACCAAGCTCACGAAGGCGAAGGCCGAGCAGGTCGTCAAGCAGCTGGTGAAGCAGGGCGAGGCACAGCGCGACCAGGTCCAGGACCTCGTGACCGAGCTCATGGACCAGGCGCAGAACAACCGCGAGCAGTTGCTGACCCTCGTCGAGGACCAGGCGAGCAAGGTCATCGCGGCTGCCGGCCTGGCGCGCCGGGCCGAGGTCGAGACGCTGCAGAAGCAGGTCGCGGACCTCAAGCGCAAGCTGGCGGAGACCGAGAAGGCCGCCAAGGCTGCGGCCAAGAAGGCGCCGGCCAAGAAGGCGCCAGCGAAGAAGAAGGCCCCGGCCAAGAAGAAGGCTGCGGCGAAGAAGGCGCCAGCGAAGAAGAAGGCCCCGGCCAAGAAGAAGGCTGCGGCGAAGAAGACGACGGCGAAGAAGTCGACCGCCAAGAAGACCACGGCGAAGAAGTAGTGGCCGACGCGAGCCAGGGACCACCGGACCCGCTCGACGACCTCCGCTCCACGCTGGAGGACATCGACGAGGTCGAGGTGCACGAACGCGCGGGCGTCTTCGACCGCGTCCACCGCGCACTGGTCGGTGAACTGAACACGCTCGAGGAGGTCTGAGGTCTCCCGGCGCCGACTCGATGCCGAGCTCGTGCGCCGGGGCCTCTGTGCCACGCGCACCGAGGCGCAGGAGGCGATCGCTGCCGGCCTCGTCACGATCGCGGGCGCGCCCGCGCTGAAGGCGGCGACGCAGGTCGCACCTCACGAGGCCTTGGTCCTGCTCGCACGCCCGCGCCGGTTCGTCAGCCGCGGCGGGGGCAAGCTCGATCACGCGCTCGACCGGTTCGGCATCGACGTGTCGGGCCAGCGGTGCCTCGACGCCGGCGTCTCCACGGGTGGCTTCACCGACTGCATGCTCCAGCGGGGCGCCGCGCACGTGTTCGCGGTGGACGTCGGGTACGGCCAGGTCCACGAGCGCATCCGGACCGACGATCGCGTCACGGTGCGGGAGCGGACCAACATCCGTGACGTCACCCCAGGTGACGTGCCGTCGCCGCCACCCACGCTGGTCGTCGCGGACCTCTCCTTCATCGCGCTGCGGACGGTCCTGCCCACGCTCGTCGGCCTGGCGGCGCCGGGCGCGGCGATCGTTGCCCTGGTCAAGCCGCAGTTCGAGGCCCGGCGAGACCAGGTGGGCAAGGGTGGGGTCGTACGCGATCCCGAGGTCTGGCGCGAGGTGCTCCGAGCGGTCTGCGACGCCGCGGACGACGTACGATGGCCCGTGCGCGGCATCACTGCCTCGCCACTGCCTGGACCCGCCGGCAACGTCGAGTTCCTCGCCCTCCTGCGAGCGCGAGCCGACGGAGACGGGGCGGCAGACACCGACGACATGATCGACGCGGCCGTGGACGAGGGCCGCGCAGTACGAGCCGGGGAGGCATCGCCGTGAAGGTCGGCCTCGTGGTCCATACGGGCCGGGAGCAGTCCGTGACCCTCGCGGCGCGTGCGGCGGAGCGACTCGCTGAGCTCGGCGTCGACCTCGTGGCGGCACAGCAGGACGAATCCGTCGAGGACATCCCGGCCGAGCCGGCGGGGCCCGAGTCGTTCGCGCATGGCCTCGACCTCGCGATCTCGTTCGGTGGGGACGGCACGTTCCTGCGCGCCGCCCACCTGTGCCGCGACGCCGGCGTGCCGGTGTTGGGCGTGAACCTCGGGCGACTCGGGTTCCTGGCTGAGGTCGAGGTCGACGGCCTGGGCGCGGCACTCGAGGCCGTGGCACGTGGGGACTACCTCGTGCAGGACCGTCCGACCCTGTCCGTGACCGTCGCCGACGCCGACGGTGCCACCATCCAGGTGGGCTGGGCGCTGAACGAGGTCAGCGTCGAGAAGACCGCGCGGCAGCGCCTGCTGCTCATGGATGTGCACGTCGGCGCGCGCCTCTTCGCCCGTGTGCCCGCCGACGCGCTGGTCGTGGCCACCCCGACGGGCTCGACGGCGTACGCCTTCAGCGCCGGCGGGCCGATCCTGTCGCCGGAGGTCGAGGCGACCCTGGTGACGCCCGTCGCCCCCCACACCCTGTTCGACCGCACGCTCGTCGTCGGAGCGGACGAGGTGGTCAACGTGCGCATCGTCGATGACCAGCCGCCGGCCGTCGTCTCCTGTGACGGCCGTCAGCCGGTCACGGTGGCGCCGGGCGGGAGCGTCTCGGCGGTGGGAGGGGGACGGCCGGTCCGCGTAGCAATCGTGGACGGGTACGACTTCTACGGCCTCGTGCGCGAGAAGTTCGGTCTCCACTGACCGGGGCGACCGTGACGCGGACATGCCGCGCGTCGGCGGTACGGTTCGCCGCATGATCGACGAACTGCTCATCCGCGACCTCGGCGTCATCGAGGAGGCCTCGCTGCGGCTGTCGCCCGGGCTGACGGTCATCACCGGAGAGACCGGGGCCGGCAAGACGATGGTCGTGACGGCCCTCGAACTGCTCCTCGGCGCGCGCGCCGATGCCGGACTGGTCCGCAGCGGGGCCGAGAAGGCCTACATCGAGGCGCGCCTGGCGCCCGCGCCCGCCGCGGCCGAGGACTGGGCTGACGGCGAGGACGAGCTGATCGTCTCGCGCGAGATCCCGGCCGATGGGCGCAGCCGGGCCCGGATCAACGGTCGACTCGCTCCCGTGTCCGCGCTGCGGGATGTCATCGGCGAGGCCGTCGAGGTCCACGCCCAGCACGAGCACGTACGGCTCGAACGCCCCGCCGTGCAACGTTCGCTGCTCGATCGCTTCGCCGGCGACGCCCATGCCCGCAACCTCGAGCGCTACCGCGATCTCCACGGCCGGTGGCGGGCGGCCGTGAGCCGCCGGGAGCGCCTCGACGACGACGCGCGCGAGCGTGCCCGCGAGCTGGACCGCCTGGAGTTCGAGCTCGCCGAGATCTCCGCAGCGGGGCTCGATCCCGAGGCCGACGGCACCATCGCCTCCCGGCTCGAGCTGCTCGAGCACGCGGAGGAGCTGGCCGGGTCGGCGCGCCGCGCCGAGTTGGCGGTCGGCAGCGAGGGTGCCGGCGAGCCGCTCGGCGCTGCCGTCTCCGCGCTCCGTGCCGTACGGGTGGACGACGAGGCCTACCGCAACCTCAGGGACCGCGCCGAGGGGCTGGCGGCCGAGTCAGCCGAACTCGCCGCCGACCTCCGCCGGTTCGCCGACGAGCTGGAGCTCGACGAGGAGGTGCTCGAGGAGCTCCGGGACCGCCGACAGCTCATCGCGGGACTCCAGCGGAAGTACGGCGAGTCGATCGAGACGATCCTCGACTACGCGGCATCGGCCGCGGACCGCGTCGCGGCCCTGCGTTCCGAGCAGGACGAGGCCACCGGGCTCGACGAGCAGATCAGGTCACTGCGGGCCGAGCTCGACGAGGTTGCGACGACCGTCAGGCGGGGCCGGCAGGTGGCGGGGGAGGCCCTCGCACGGGCCGTTGACGGGCACCTCGGTGACCTGGCGATGCCGCACGCCCGGTTCGGCGTCGTCGTCGAGCCCACCGACCCCGGACCCACCGGCGCCGACACCGTCCGGTTCGAGCTGGTCGCCAACCCCGGGGATCCGCCACGGCCTCTCGCGACTGCGGCGTCGGGGGGTGAACGCTCGCGTGTCGCGCTGGCGCTCGAGGTTGCCCTCGCAGATGTCGACGAGGCGAGCGTCATCGTGTTCGACGAGGTCGACGCGGGCATCGGGGGCGCGACCGCCCTCGCCGTCGGCGCCAAGCTCGCGCGGTTGGCCCATGGACGCCAGGTGCTCTGCGTCACGCACCTCGCCCAGCTCGCGGCGTTCGCTGACGTCCATCACGTCGTCGAGAAGGGCGTGCGGGGTGGACGGGCGGTGACCACGTCGCGCACCGTCGAGGAGGACGGGCGTGCGGCGGAGCTCGCTCGGATGCTGAGCGGGGACCCCGGGCGGGACGCCGGGCTCCGACACGCCGAGGAGCTGCTCGCCGAGGCTCGAGGACGACGGGCGGGCTGAGCCGACCGGCCCGGGCCTCCCGTCGCATCGCCTGCTTTGGGTGCGTGCGGCACCGCAGCTACGGTCCGCCCGCGCGTCGCCAGGGATCGGAGGGGGTGTTGGAGCGCTCGGAGCTGGCCGTCTTCACGGCCCGCCAGTCCGCGTCGCTGCGCATCGCCCGCCGCCGGCGCAATCCCCGCCCGTTCATGGTCGCCCTGCTGGGCCTCCTCGTCGCGGGGGCGGTCGCCACCCGTGGAGGTGGCACCGAGCCGGCCGAGGCCGAGGTCTTCGACCCAGCGCTGTTCGCGGAGGCCGGCGTGGCGTCTGCCGACGCTGGCGACGAGCGCGAGCTTCCGCAGGTCTTCGCGCGGTTCGAGGGCCTGGAGCTCCTGCTGCCGTCCAGGGACGTGCTGCTGGTCGGGTTCCACGAGGCGGCTCGCCCCGAGTCCGTGGCGCTCGAGCCGGTCGGCCACGCGAGAGCGAACGAGAACACGACCAAGATCGACACGCCCCCGGAGAGTGCGGGCCCCGACTACGTCATCCTGTCCTCGCGCGGCCGCCGCCAGGCCGCGAGCTCCGCCGTGGACCTCTCGATGATGGACGACGTCCCGGTGACGTCACCCGTGACCGGGCGGGTCATCGAGGTGACGTCGTACTTCCTGTACGGCAAGCACCCGGACACGCGCATCGAGATCGTCCCGGACGTCCGGCCGGACCTGCGGGTCGTGTTGATCCACGTCGACGAGGTCGTCGTCCAGCCCGGGGACGTCGTCGTCGCGGGGGAAACCGTCATCGCGGACACGGCGAACCGGTTCCCCTTCGGGTCGCACATCGACCGCTACTTCGACCCCGTCCGCTGGCCACACGTCCACATCGAGGTCAAGCCGGCCGCGTGAGGCCAGGTCGTGCACCGCTCGGCCCGCGCACCCTCGTTGTGACGACGCGATCCTCTCGGTACCGTCGTCGGGGCCGCGCCCGAGCGGCCTGCACCTGAGGCCCCGGCGCGGCTTCGACGTTCCCGAGCGATCGCGGACGTCGTGGGACGCGCTGGAGCCGAGCGGAGCGCCCGACCGACGCTCGACGACGGAGGCAGCGTGGCCACGGCGAACACCACCCCGAAGCACATCTTCGTGACCGGCGGCGTCTCCTCCGCGCTCGGCAAGGGCATCACGGCGGCATCCCTGGGGCGCCTCCTCAAGGCCCGCGGCCTGCGCGTCACGATGCAGAAGCTCGACCCGTACATCAACGTCGACCCCGGCACCATGAACCCCTTCGAGCACGGCGAGGTCTTCGTCACCGATGATGGGGGCGAGACGGACCTCGACCTCGGCCACTACGAGCGCTTCATCGACGAGAACCTCGAACGTGGCTCCTCGGTCACCTCCGGGCAGATCTGGCTGTCGGTCATCAACAAGGAGCGCCGGGGCGACTACCTGGGCAAGACCGTGCAGGTGGTCCCGCACATCACCAACGAGATCAAGGAGCGGATCCGCGCCCTCGCCGACGAGGACGTCGACGTCGTCATCACCGAGGTCGGTGGGACGGTCGGTGACATCGAGGGCCTGCCGTTCCTCGAGGCGATCCGCCAGCTCCGCTACGACGTCGGGCGAGACAACATCTGCTACGTCCACGTGGCGCTCGTGCCCTACATCGCGGCGGCGGGCGAGCTGAAGACCAAGCCGACGCAGCACTCCGTCCGCGAGATCCGGTCGATCGGTATCCAGCCCGACGTGCTGGTCCTGCGCAGCGACCGTGAGATGGACGAGGGCATCAAGCGCAAGATCGCGATGCAGTGCGACGTCGAGTTCGAGGCCGTCATCCCGGCCGTCGACTCGGCGTCGCTGTACGAGGTACCGCTCGCGATGCAGCGGGAAGGCCTCGATCGCGTCGTGGTCGAGCACCTCAAGCTCGACGTGCCCGAGCCCGACCTGGGCGAGTGGGAGGCCATGGTCGCCCGCATCCGTTCCGCGCGGGAGACCGTCCGGATCGGCGTGGTCGGCAAGTACGTGGAGCTCCCGGACGCGTACCTCTCCGTGGCCGAGGCGCTGCGCCACGCGGGCATCCGGCACGGCGTGAACGTCGACGTCACCTGGGTCTCGAGCGACGACCTGCTCGAGCTCGGCACGGAGGAGGCGCTGCGCCAGTGCCACGGCGTGCTCGTCCCCGGCGGGTTCGGCGTCCGCGGCGTGGAGGGCAAGATCGCCGCGATCACCGTCGCCCGGGAGAACGACGTGCCGTTCCTCGGCCTCTGCCTCGGCCTGCAATGCGCGGTGATCGAGTTCGCCCGCAACGTCGCCGGGCTCGGAGGCGCCCACTCGTCCGAGTTCGATCCGAGCTCACCACACCCGGTCATCGACCTCATGCACTCGCAGCGCGAGGTGGAGGAGAAGGGCGGCACGATGAGGCTGGGCGCGTACCCGGCGAAGCTGCTCGAGGGAACGAAGACGCGTGCCGCCTACGACAGCGAGGTCGTGTACGAGCGCCACCGGCATCGGTTCGAGGTCAACAACCGCTACCGCCAGCGGCTCGAGGAGGCAGGCCTGCAGTTCTCGGGCGTCTCGCCCGACGACCGGCTCGTCGAGTTCATCGAGCTCCCGGGCCACTCGTGGTTCGTGGCGACGCAGGCGCACCCGGAGCTCAAGAGCCGCCCGAACCGGCCGCACCCGTTGTTCGCGGGCTTCGTCGGCGCGGCGCTGCAGCGACTCCGCGAGACCAGCGGGCAGCTCCCGGTCGAACTCGACGAGCCGACGGTGGGCGAGGTTGCGCACGCCGTCGAGGTCGAGGCGTGAGCTCGGGTTGGTACGAGGTCACCAGCTCCGAGCTGGTCTACGAGGGGTACTCGAAGGTCCACCGTGACACCGTGCAGATGCCTGATGGCTCGGAAGCGGTGCGCGAGGTCGTGCGCCACGATGACGCGGTCGCCGTCGTGCCGCTCTTCGAGGACGGCTCCGTGATCCTCCTGCGGCAGTACCGGCACCCGTTCGGCACCTACGTCCTGGAGATCCCGGCGGGCAAGCTCGATGTCGCGGGCGAGGACCCCGCGGCGGCCGCCCAGCGCGAGCTCGTCGAGGAGATCGGCTACCGCGCCGGCAAGCTCGAGCGGCTGACCACGATCCGGAACTCCGCGGGCTGGACGGACGAGGAGACCACCATCTACCTGGGCCGCGAGCTTCAGGAGGCACCGGTGCCCGTGGACTTCGAGCCGAAGGCGGAGGAGGCGGACATGGAGATCCTGCGCCTGCCCCTCGCGATCGCGCTCGAGGAGGTGGTCGCGGGCAAGCTCGGCGACGCGAAGACGGTCGTCGGCCTGTTGCTCGCCGACCGGGTGGTCTCGGGGGCGTGACGCGGGTCGCGGTCGCCACGACCTCGGACCTGGCTGCGCGCGCGGGCGTCGCCATGGCGGAGGCCGGCGGCAACGCCGTCGACGCGGCGGTCGCGGCGATCGTCGTCTCCATGGCCACCGAGCCCGGGATCTGCAGCCTCGGGGGCGGGGCCTTCGCCACCATCCGGGTGCCCGGGCAGCCCACGGTCACCATCGACGGCAACGTCGAGATGCCGGGGCGGGGGAGGGCCCCCGACGGGTTCGGGGGCGGGATACGCGAGCTGTGGACCGAGTACGGGGGCGGCACGCGCATGGTGATCGGCCACGGGACCGTCGCGACACCCGGTGCGGTCGCGGCGCTCGAGCGTGCGGTGGACCGGTACGGGGCCCTGCCGTGGTCGGCGGTCCTGGAGCCGGCCATCGAGATCGCCGAGGAGGGCTTCCCGCTCGGCCACGCATCGCGCTACTACCTCGAGTACGTCCACGACGACCTCTTCGGGTGGCAGGGCGAGAGCTACCGGGCGATCCACGACGGCGACCGGTTGTACGACGCCGGAGAGCCCGTCGTCGTCCCCGGACTCGCCGACTCGCTGCGCCTGCTGGCACGTGACGGCGCGGCAGCCCTCCATCGCGGTGCGCTCGGTGAAGCCATCACGACGGACATCCTCGACAACGGCGGGATCCTGTCGATGGATGACCTTTCCGCGTACGAGGTTCGCGAGCGGCCCGCGCTACGAGCGGAAGTGGCGGGCTGGCGGCTGTGGACGAACCCGCCACCGGCGATCGGTGGCGCGACGATGTTGGCGATGTTGCTGCTCCTCGGCGAGAGCCCGCACAACATCTGGACGCCCGAGGACCGTCGCCGGATGGTCGAGGTGCAGGACGCCGTCCTCGGCCACCGCGACCGCCACATCGACGGCGCGGACGATGTCGGAGCTGAGGTCGAGCGCCTCCTCGCGCTCGTCGAGGCGGGTGAGCTGCCCGTGGGAGGCTCGGGCTCGACGGTGCACACCTCGGCCGTCGACGCGGATGGCGTCGCGTGCGCGGTGACGGCATCCGCGGGCTACGGGAGCGGCGTGATGGCGCCTGGCACCGGGATCTGGCTCAACAACTGCCTCGGCGAGATCGAGCTCGTGCCGCGCGGCCCGCACTCACTTCGGCCGGGGACGCGGGTGCCGACCAACATGGCGCCGACCGTTGGTGCGGGGCCCAACGGGGGCGTTCTGGCCATCGGCTCCCCCGGCGCGGACCGCATCACCACAGCCATCGTCCAGACGTTGGCCAACTACCTCATCGGAGGCATGGAGCTCCAGGCATCGATCGACCACCCACGCATCCACGTCCGCTACGGCGACGAGGTGGTCATCGGCGTCGAGGAACCCCTCGAGCTGCCCGGCGAGCTGCCCCACCGCGTGCGCTCGTATCCGTTCCACGCCATGTTCTTCGGCGGCGTCGGCGTCGCCGAGCTGCGTGCCGATGGGGAGCTCGTCGCGGCCGCCGACCCGCGCCGCGACGGGTCGGTCGCCGTCGGGGGCGCGTGACGCGCACGTCTTCCGGGCGCCGCAACGGGGGAGGACGGCAGAACTAGTCTGGGTCGCAGAGCCGACCTCCCGGAGCTGAACGTGCGCATCGGCGTCCCGACCGAGACCAAGACCCGCGAGTACCGCGTCGCCATCACCCCTGCCGGCGTGCGTGAGCTGACCGTCGCAGGGCACGACGTCCATGTGCAGGCGGGCGCGGGGGAGGGCTCGTCGATCACCGACGACGACTTCGTCGCGGCCGGTGCCCGCATCGTTGCGGACGCCGACGCCGCCTGGGGCGAGGCCGAGATGGTGTTGAAGGTGAAGGAGCCGATCCCGAGCGAGTACCAGTACCTGCGCGAGGACCTGACACTGTTCACCTACCTCCACCTCGCCGCGGACGAACCGCTGACGAAGGCGCTCGTCGACAGCAAGTGCCTCGGCGTCGCCTACGAGACCGTCATCGGGCGCGACGGGGGTCTACCCCTGCTGGCACCGATGAGTGAGGTCGCGGGCCGCATGGCGCCACAGGTCGGTGCGGCCACCCTGCAACGCGAGCACGGTGGGCGAGGCATCCTCATGGGAGGTGTGTCCGGCGTGAAGCCGGCGCACGTGGTCGTCATCGGTGCCGGTACGTCGGGGCGCAACGCCGCCTGGATCGCCGCGGGGATGGAGGCCGAGGTCATCGTGCTGGACCTCGACATCGGCAAGCTCCGCTACATCGACACCGTGCACATGGGCCGGATCCAGACGCTGATGTCGAACAGGCTCACCCTCGAGGAGCAGG
Organism: Nitriliruptorales bacterium; assembly: GCA_041591915.1. Lineage (GTDB taxonomy): Bacteria > Actinomycetota > Nitriliruptoria > Nitriliruptorales > Nitriliruptoraceae > JBFHRB01. The sequence continues at coordinate 6,791 of JBFHRB010000031.1, read as the reverse complement.
TGGCGGAGGCCGACCTGCTGATCGGCGCGGTCCTCGTGCCAGGGGCGCGCGCCCCGCGGGTCGTCACACGCGACATGGTCGCGTCGATGAAGCCCGGGGCGGCCATCGTCGACATCTCGATCGACCAGGGTGGATGCGTCGAGACGAGCCGCGTCACGACCCACGACGACCCCACCTACGTCGAAGAGGACGTCGTGCACTACTGCGTGGGCAACATGCCGGGCGCCGTACCCCACACCTCAACGTACGCGTTGACGAACGTCACGATGCCGTACGCCCTACGTCTCGCGAACGATCTCGAAGGGGCGCTCCGCAACGACCCGGGACTCCTCGCCGGGGTGAACACCGCGGGTGGCCAGGTCACGAACGAGGGCGTCGCCGAGGCACACGGCCTGCCTCTCGTACCCGCGAACGAGGCGCTCGACCTCTAGATCGGGGACAGCGTGGCTCGGCCGGCACGCCGAGGCGGCGACCTGCCGACGGTCGTGTCCGTGTACCTCGACCACCTGCGGGTCGAACGCGGACTGGCGGACAACACGCTCGCTGCCTATCGCCGTGACCTGGTGGCCTACGCGCGCTATCTCGAGGAGATCGGCGTCGACGACCCGAGGGAGGCGGCGGCTGAGGACGTCGAGGCCTTCGTGGCGTGGCTCCACCGCCAGCGGACGGCCGCAGGCAAGCCGTACGCCTCGTCCTCGGTGTCGAGGATGGTCGTCGCGGTCCGTGGGCTGCACCGGTTCCTGGCCCGCGAGGGCCTGGTCGAGGCCGACGTCTCCGTCGACGTCGGAGCACCAGCGCCCTTCAGGTCCTTGCCCAAGGCGCTGAACCTGCAGCAGGTCGAGCGGCTGCTCGACGCACCGGTCGGAGATGAGCCTCGGGCGCTGCGAGATCGCGCGATCCTCGAGATGCTCTACGGCGGGGGCCTGCGGATCTCCGAGCTCGTCGGTCTCGACATCGACGACCTCGACCGGAGCGACCAGCTCGTGCGTGTGCGCGGCAAGGGTGACAAGGAGCGCGTCGTCCCGTACGGGGGCGCCGCAGCAGAGGCCCTGGACGTGTGGCTCGTGCGAGGACGGCCACGCCTCGGGGCCCAGGGGCCAGCCGTGTTCGTGAACACGCGCGGTGGACGCCTGTCGAGGCAGGGTGTCTACCTCGTCGTGAAGGAACACGCCGACGCCGCAGGCCTCGGGGACACCGTCTCGCCACACACCCTCAGGCACTCCTTCGCCACGCACCTCCTCGATGGGGGAGCGGATGTGCGCACGGTCCAGGAGCTCCTGGGGCACGCGAGCGTGACGACGACGCAGGTCTACACCCTGGTCAGTCGTGAGCGGCTCCGGACGGTCTACGACCAGGCACATCCGCGCGCCCAGTCCTGACAGGACGGGCGTTCCGCCCAACCCTGCCCGGCCGGGTGGCTAGGCTCGGTACCACGCTGATGTCGGTGCGGGAGATCGATGTGGATCCGGACGTGCAGGCTCGCCTTCGCGCCGAACTCGAGAGTGAGCGCGAACAGCAGCTGGCGCTGCTGGACGAGCACGGGGCGGAGCCCTATGGGGACGCCGTCCGCAATCTCGGTGTCGGCAATGACGGTTTCGCCGACTCAGGGCAGGCGACGGAGGAGCGGAACGAGGTGCTCGCGCACATCGAGCTCGCTCGCACGCGCCTCCACCAGATCGACCATGCCCTCGAGCAGATGGACGAGGGGTCCTACGGCGTCTGCGAGATCTGCGGCAACGCCATCAACCCCGCGCGGCTGGAGATCCGGCCCCTGTCGACGCGCTGCGTTGACTGCGCCTCCAAGGCCTGAAGGGGTCCGCGGCGGCGCCGGGGCGGTGGGCCCTGTCGCTATATAACGCGGTGCCAAGCGTGGTCGCCACGATGGTCGGATCGCGCCTGCGCCGCGTTGCGAGCGAGGCGCAGGCCCGGGTCTGGCGTCGGCTCCTGGCCCCTGTAGCGGCAGTCTGACAGCCCCGGGGTGCGTGTCGACCGGCACCGCAGCAGGCTGGGGATACCTAGCAGTCCTCCCTCATCCTGCATGTCTGGACTCTCCCTAATCGTCGCCTAATCCTGAAGTTCAGGCAGAGGCAGCCTGACGTCGGGGCCTGTGGATGACGTGACTGGATATCCACACTTCCAGCATCCTCCATCCACAGGGGGGGTGGCTGCGCCGACCGCGCCGATCGTCCCCGCAAGCTCGTGTCGATCTCGCGCACGCGTTCCGTGCGCGGGCGGAACCTGGCGACCCGGCGACGGCGCAGCAGACGTTCCTCGGCGCCGACCCGGGCTTGGGGGGCACATGCCTCGCAACCCCGGGTCACGAGCTGCCGGGAGGTGGCTGCGAGCGCAGGCGCCGGCCGACGATCCGGACGCCACGGCAACTATCGCTCTACCGACACAGCGATATGTCGATATATCGGTCCGCCGTGCGCCTGTGCGGCGCGCCAAAGGGGCGCGGAGGACCTGGCGGCGGTCCCGCATGCGCACGGGCGCGCGCGGCGCACGTGCAGGGCCGATCGCGGGCAGTGCGCCGGGAGGCCGAAGGGACCGTGGCGACTCGCGGTGGACTCGCATCTGGCGTTCGACGCCCGTCAGGACGGGCCTGGCCGGACACTCGCGCCGCGTGCACCCGATCGAGGGTTGCTGGACCGCGAAGTCGCCGAGTAGCGTCAACACATCGACAGGCAGAGATGTCGATATATCGTTCTATCGATGGCATTGCGCATCGATCGCGCATCGATGGTCGGGAGGCCGTCGATGCGGAAACCGCGGAGATCGCCCGTGCAGAGCCCTGGAACGCCGAACGAGCCCCCGCAGCGCTGGTCGCCCGCACCGGCACCTGGGCTCGAGCCACAGGAGGCTGCCGACGCCGCGGACGGCGCAGCGCACGCCCGGCCGGAGCCTGCTGGCGGGCCCATGGGGGCCGCGGCATCCCCGCCGGAGGTGACATCCTCCGCCAACTGGGGGGTCGACCAGGCGCAGAGCATGGCGCGCCCCCGTGACGTCCTGCGGCCCGGGGGAGGCCCGGAGGTCCGTCGGCCAGCGCGTGTGCTGGCCATGGCGAACCAGAAGGGGGGTGTGGGCAAGACGACCACGACGATCAACCTCGGAGCGGCGCTCGCCGAGTTCGGCAGCCGCGTGCTCCTCGTGGACATGGATCCCCAGGGCTCGCTCGGCGTCGGCCTCGGCGTGGAGCCACACAGCCTCGAGGTGACGGTCTACAACCTGCTTCTGCAGGACGAGGTCGCGCCCGGCGACGCCGTCCTCGAGACGGCCTTCGAGCGGCTCCACCTCCTGCCGGCCAACATCGACCTCGCCGCCGCGGAGCTGCTCCTCGTGCAGGAGGTCGCCCGCGAACAGAGCCTGCGGCGCGTCGTCGACCGCCTGCGGTACCGCTACGACTTCATCCTCATCGACTGCCCGCCGAGCCTCGGGCTGCTGACCATCAACGGGCTGACGGCCGCCGACGGCGTGATCGTGCCGCTCGAGTGCGAGTACTTCGCGCTCCGCGGGATGAGCCTGTTGATGGACACGCTGCGCAAGGTCCAGGGCCGCCTGAACCCTCAACTCACACTCGATGGCATCATCGCCACCATGTTCGATGGAAGAACCATCCATACGCGCGAGGTGCTCGAGCGGGTCCGCGAGGCCTTCGGCGACATCGTGTTCAAGACCACGATCAACAAGACCATCCGGTTCGCCGAGGCGCCCGTCGCCGGGGAACCCATCCTGACCTACAGCCCCCGATCCAAGGGATCGGAGGCCTATCGCGACCTCGCGAGAGAGGTGTTGAGCCGTGAATCGTCGAGCCAGCCTGCCGGGAGCTGACGAGCTCTTCCGTCCTACCGCGGCGCCGCCGCCGCGTCCGGCCGAGGAGACCCCGGCGCCGAAGACGTCCGTGCCGGCCCAGCCGTCCGGCCCGGCGGGGGAGGACGTCAGCGGGCGCGTCCGCCACGACAGCAAGATCACCGTCTACCTGACGGGCCAGGAGCTACTCGACCTCGAGCAGGCCCGCCTGCGCCTGCGTGCGGAGTTCGACATCCATGTGGACCGGGGTCGGATCGTCCGGGAGGCCGTGGGGGAGCTGCTGCGGTCGCTGGACGAGGACGGGCCCGACTCGTTCGTCGTGCGGCGCCTGTCGTGATCGGCGCCGATGGCTCGACAACTCGATAACTCGACAAGTCGACATCGATAGGTCGACAAAGCACCCCCGGAGGGACGGATGGTGGGCGAGGGGATCGACCCCGTACGCACCATCGAGGCCAAGCGCGACGGCGTCGAGCTGAGCCCCGAGGCCCTCGGAGCGTTCGTTTCCGGCTACCTGGCGGGCGACATCGCCGAGGCGCAGATGGCCGCGTTCCTCATGGCCGGGGTGCTGCGTGGCTTCAGTGCGGCGGAGGCCGCGGCGCTCACCGACGTCTTCGTGGCGTCGGGGGACACCGTCGACTTGTCGACACTCAGCGGCCCGACGGTCGACAAGCACTCGACGGGCGGTGTCGGGGACTCCACGACGTTGATCGTGGCGCCCATCGCGGCGGCCTGTGGCCTGCAGGTCGCCAAGCTCAGCGGCCGTGGTCTGGGCCACACGGGCGGGACGCTCGACAAGCTCGAGGCCATCCCCGGGTTCCGGGTCGACCTGGCACCCGACGAGCTGGCCGTACAGGTGGAGCGGATCGGCCTCGCCGTGGCCGCAGCGACGGGTGACCTCGTCCCGGCAGACAAGCGGATCTACGCCCTGCGCGACGTCACGGCCACGGTGGACTCCGTCGGGCTGATCGCGTCGTCCGTGATGTCGAAGAAGCTGGCCGGCGGCGCCGCGAACATCCTGCTCGACGTGAAGGCGGGAGATGGCGCCTTCATGCCGGATGCGGCCAGCGCCACGGCGCTGGCGGAGCTGTGCGTCGAGATCGGCCGGGCGCGCGGGCGCGCGACGGCCGCGCTCGTGACGGACATGGACCAGCCACTCGGCGACGCGGTGGGGAACGCCCTCGACGTGGCCGAGGCCATCGAGGTCCTGCGGGGGGAGCGTGGCGGGCGCTTGCGTGACCTCGCGGTCGAGCTCGCGGTGGGCCTCCTCGTGCTCAGTGGACGGTCTGAGGCTGCCGCCCGTGACCTGGCGGCCTCGGCGCTGGCCTCGGGTGCGGCGCTGGAGAGGTTCAGGGAGATGGTCGTGGGGCAGGGCGGTGATCCCAGTGTCGCTGATGACCCGTGGTCCGTCCTGCCTCGAGCCAGTGTCATCCAGGAATGGAAGGGTCTGGAAGGGACGGTCGAGGGGGTGGCCTGCAAGGCGTTCGGGGTGCTGGCCGGTCGCCTGGGGGCGGGGCGTCTCGTGCCCGGTGCGTCCGTCGACGCCTCCGTCGGGCTCGAGGTCCTCGTCCGCACCGGCGACACCGTCCGTGCGGACACGCCACTGGTGCGCGTCCACGCCCGGAGTGCGGCCGACGCCGGGTCGGTGATCGACGCCCTGCCCGACCTCGTGCGTGTCGGACCCGGCCCGGCGAGCCCACCGGGGCTCGTCCTCGCACGCGTCGGCCTGTGACCGGCCGATCGGCCCGGCGGTCGGCTGGCGAACAGCCAGAACGCCCTCAGATCGCCGCTGAGGGCCGTTCGGCAGTGTGGGCATGCCGACCCCTGCGCCGTCGGCGGACCTGAGTCGCTACCGGGTCGTCAGGTCGCGGTCAGGCGCGTCAGTTGGCCTGCGAGGGCGATGAGCGGGGCGCTCTCGTCGGCAACGGCGACCAGTCGATCGAGGTCTCGCTGCCTGCCCTCCCGGTCGAGTGCCGCGGTGACGATCGCGAGGACCTGCTTCTTGCGGATCACGGGGGCCGCGAGCAGCGTCTCGCCCCGAGCGCCCGCCATGCCGCCGAGCATGCCGCGGATGTCGTCCATCGGGTGGACGAGCACGGCGTGGCGGTTGGTCGTGATCCTGCCCAGGAACGGGTGGTCATCCGACGCGCGCAGGCGGCTCTCCATCGCGCCGAGGCCAACGCCGCCGCGGACCCGGTACCCGCCATCCTCGCGGACCCAGACCGCCACGGTTTGCGCGCCGAGCACCTCGGCGACCTCCTCGGCCACAGCTGCCGCCACCGCCGGCAGCTCGGCTGCGCGCGGCACGCGGTCGAGGAGGTCCGAGACGTCCTCGACGGCAAGTGACGCGGCGTCGACGTCGCGTGCCACGCGTGCAGGTCGCATCCTGCGAGAGCGGCCCAACCTCCGACGGGCGGGGGTGTCGGAGGCGGCGTCTCCGAGCGGCGCCGACGCGTCCTCTTCGGGCTCCTCGTCATCCGCTGCGCCGCTCGCTGGCACAGCCGCCGTGGGGGGTGGCGGGGGAGTCGCGACGGGCACCTGGGGCGGCGCGAGTCGCGTCAGGTCGACCCTGGGTTCAGGGTCGTCGTCGGGAGGCGACTCGGGTTCGATCGACGTCCCCGAACCGGCCGCGTCGGCGTCTTGCGCGCCGCCCTCCTGGGCATCACGGAAGCCGTCGTCCACCGCGTCCGCGACCTCGGGCTCCGGGGTGCTGGCGGTGCCTCCTGGGGCCTCGTCGACCTCTGGGGGATGGCCCACCATCGCCACGTCCGACGGGTCGGCAGTCGCCGCTTCCCCGGGCTCGGGATCGAAGGCGAGGGACGACTCCGGGGACGGGTCGCTCGCCGGGTCAGTCGCCAGATCGTCATCTGGGAGGGCCAGAACCGCGGAATCCTCGTCGATATCTATGTTAGTCACCATATCGACAAAGCCATTTGACGATGTGTCGATGAGGTCCTCGAGCGGGTCGCCGCCGGCGACCTCGA
>JBFHRB010000030.1:0-19251 GCA_041591915.1 Nitriliruptorales bacterium | reverse complement strand
GGTCGGCCTCTGCCAGCCAGGCGTCCGCCTCCTCGGCGGGCAGGTCGGGCAGGATCGCACCGGCCAGGCCCGCGCCGACCAGCGACTCGGCGAACCAGTCCAGCCCCCGGGCGTCGGGGATCGTGTAGTAGGTCATCGTGACCGCCGGCACGTCGATCGCCGAGGTCAGCCGGGAGCTCAGCGCCAGGTCATCGACCACGCCGAAGCCCTGGTCCAACGCGATCTGGTTGGCGACCTGGATGGTCGGGCCGTCCATCAACGGGTCGGAGTAGGGGAAGCCGACCTCGATGAGGTCCGCCCCTCCCTCGACCGCGGCCTCCATGCACGCCAGTGACCCGGCCATGTCGGGGTAGCCGGCCGGCAGGTAGATGATCAGGGCGGCCCGGCCCTGTTCGCGGCATCGGGCGAACGCCGCGTCGATCCGCTCGCGCCCGGTCAGGTCGAGGTCAGCGCCCATCGTCGTCTCCCTCGGAGTCGTCCCCCAGCGGGGTGGTGCCGGTGGGGACGCCGACGTCCCAGCCGGCGACGCGGACGACCTCGTCGACGTCCTTGTCGCCCCGTCCGGACAGGTTGACCAGCACCTTCGCGTCGGCTGGGAAGTGGTCGCGCCCGTGCGCAAGGAGCCAGCCGAGCGCATGGGACGGCTCCAGCGCCGGGATGATGCCCTCGAGCTCGCAGAGCCTGCGGAAGCCCTCGAGGGCCTCGGTGTCCGTGGCGGCGACGTAGACGGCCCGCCCGGTGTCGGCGAGGTGGGCGTGCTCGGGGCCGACGCCCGGGTAGTCGAGCCCGGCGGACACGGAGTGCGCCGGCAGGACCTGCCCGTCGTCGTCGACGAGCGCGAGCGACCGCGCGCCGTGCAGCACGGCCTCGCGGCCCTCGTTGATGGTCGCCGCCGTGTGGCCCGTGCCGAGCCCCTCGCCCGCGGCCTCGACCCCGATGAGCTGCACCTCGGGATGGTCGATGTAGTTGGCGAACGACCCGATCGCGTTGGACCCGCCCCCGACGCAGGCGATGACGGCATCCGGCAGGCGCCCGATCAGCCCCTGCATCTGCTCCGTCGACTCGAGCGAGATGACCTTCTGGAGCTCGCGCACGATGAGCGGGAACGGGTGCGGGCCCATGGCCGACCCGATCAGGTAGTGGGTCGTCTCGACGTTGGTGACCCAGTCACGCAGCGCCTCGTTGATGGCGTCCTTCAGCGTCTTCGTGCCACTCTCGACGGGCACGACCTCGGCGCCGAGGAGGCGCATGCGGATCACGTTCAGCCGCTGGCGCCGACAGTCCTCCGCACCCATGTAGACGACGCACTCCAGGCCGAACAGGGCGGCAGCCGTTGCGGTCGCGACACCGTGCTGGCCGGCGCCCGTCTCGGCGATGAGGCGGGGCTTGCCCATGCGCTTGGCGAGCAGCGCCTGGCCGACGACGTTGTTGAGCTTGTGGCTGCCGGTGTGGGCGAGGTCCTCGCGCTTGAGGTGCACGGTGAAGCCGAGCTCCTCGCTGAGGCGCGACGCCGTGTACACGGGCGTGGGACGGCCGCCGTACTCCTTGCGGAGGCGGTCGAGCTCCGCCTCGAACGAGGGGTCGTCCTGGGCCTGGTTCCACGCCTCCTCGAGCTCGGCGACAGCACCCGACAGCGCCTCGGGGATGAACTGGCCGCCGAACGCGCCCCAGTAGCCGCGCGCGGTCTGCAGCGGGTTGTTCGGCAGGGTCGTCACGGCTTCCTCCGGACGTGGGGTCAGTGGCTGGCGGCGCCGGCCTCGACGAGGCTGCGCACCATCGCGGTGGGGTCGTCGCTCAGGACCACGGTCTCCCCGACGAGGACGGCGTCCGCGCCCTGCGCCTTCGCCGTTCGAACGTCGTCGGGGCCCCGGATGCCGCTCTCGGCGATCGCCAGGACACCATCGGGCAGCTTCGGTCGGATGCGCTCGAAGGCGTCGCGGTGGATCTCGAAGGTCCGCAGGTCGCGAGCGTTGACGCCGATGATGCGGGCGCCGCTGCTGATCGCCGCCTTGGCCTCGGCCTCGTCGTGCACCTCGACCAGCGGCTCGACGCCGGCGTCCTGCATCTCGCCAACGAGCGCGACGAGGTCGTCGCGTCGCAACGCGGCCACGATCAGCAGCGCCGCCGATGCACCGGCCGCGCGGGCCTCCCACACCTGGTACGGGTCGACCAGGAAGTCCTTGCGCAACGCCGGTGTACCCAACGTCGCGACGGCGGCCAGGTCGTCGAGCGAGCCCTTGAATCGCTCGGGCTCGGTCAGCACCGAGACCGCAGCGGCGCCTCCCTCGACGTACCGCTTGGCCTGCGTCGCGGCGTCGATGCCGGGCGCGAGATCGCCCTTCGACGGGGAGGCGCGCTTCACCTCGGCGATGACCGCGACGCCGGGCCGGGCGAGCGCGTCGTAGAAGGATGGCGCGGCTGCCACCTGGCGGGCGCGGTCACGGAGGGCGTCGAGCGGCTCCACCGCACGTGCCTGCTCGACGCGCCGGCGCGCGCCGTCGAGGAGGTCGTCCAGGTAGGTGGGGATGCCGTCGCTCCGCGGTACGGGGCGCCCGAGTCTACGACCCGCCGTCGACGGTGAGCGCATCGCCGCGCAGCCACGCGAGCAGCAGGTCGCCGGCCCTCTGCAGGGGCTCGACCTGCAACTTCTCCGGGGTGTCGGCCGGGGAGTGGTAGCCCTCGGACACGAACGTCCACAGGAACGCCGCCGGGATGCCCCGTCGCGCGAACGGTCCGTGGTCGGAGATGTCGCCGCGGGGCAGGAGCGCGAAGCTCTCGCCGTGGCCGATCTCGCGCGACAGTGCACGGAGCTGCTCCCCCAGGCTGGACGTCGTGTCGCGCAGCCAGCAGATGCAGGTCCGGGGCCCGATGCCGATCATGTCCACGCTGAGCATCGCCACGACCTGCTCGCGGTGGGCCCCGGCGTACAGCTCGGAGCCGAGGTGGTGCTCGCGGGGTTCGGAGGGCTGGAACTCCTCGGCACCGAAGGCCACGAGCACCAGCGGGAGCTCGGGTGGCTCGAGCCTGAGCTCGTCCGCGAGCTCCTCGGCGACGACGACGAGTGCCGCGACGCCGGTCGCGTTGTCGTTCGCGCCGGGCGAGCCCGCCACCGTGTCCAGATGGCCGCCGACGACGACGTGCGGTCCCTCACGGGGGTCGTCCGGCCCGAGCCACGCCACGACGTTGGCCGTCGTGCCGCCCTGTGGGAGCGGGAAGTCCTCCGCCACCGTCGTCCAGCCGGCCTCCTGCAGGTGCCGTGCCCACCAGCTGCGCGCACGCAGGTCCCCCTCGGACCCGGCGTCGCGGACCCCGATGTCGATCGTCAGCTCGACGGCGAGGGCGTGGGCCCGTTCGCCGTCGAACGCCCCGACGACGGCCGTCGGGCTCGGCGAGGGCGAGGGGCTCGGTGAGGGCGACGGGCTCGGCGAGGGAGACGGGCTCGGCGAGGGCGAGCCGTCGAGGACATCGCCCACGAGGCCCGGCGGTGCCTCGATCAGCTGGTCCGAGGCCGTCGACGAGCACGCTCCGAGCGCCAGCGCCACCGCCAGCGTGCCGGACACCGCACCCACGGCGGACCTGAGCCTCATCACCGAGAGCCTACGAGGCCCCGTCCTACAGGGTCGGGGTCGCGGGAAGGCGGACCGTGAACGTCGCGCCCCGACCGGTTGTCTGGCCGCCGGGGTCGACCTCGACGCGGCCGCCCATGCGGTCGGCGAGCTCCGCCACGATCGCGAGGCCGAGGCCGGTGCCGACCTCGCGGACCCCGCGATACCGGCGCCACAGGTAGTAGCGGTCGAAGGCGTTGGGGACGTCCTCCGGCTCGAGGCCGGGCCCGGAGTCCGCCACCGACAGGACGGCCATCCCGGGCTCCGGGCGACACGACACCTCGACCCAACCGCTGGCAGGCGTGACCCGCAGGGCATTGGCGACGAGGTTGTCGAGGATCTGGCGGACCCGATCGGGGTCGGCCGTGACCGGTGTCGGCAGCGCCTCGGCACGCAGGTCGATGCCCGCCGATCCGGCCACCTCCTGCGCGGCCGACACGGTCGCCTCGACGATGGGCGCCGCATCGCCGGCGGTCGGCAGGATGTCGAACGCACCCGCGTCGAGCTGAGCGAGCGTCATCACGTCGCCGACGAGGCGCGAGAGCCGGACCGACTCCTCGTGGATCACGCCGACCGCATCGTCGTGAGCGTCGTCGGCGAAGCGACCGTCCAGCAGACCCTCGGCGTAGCCCTGGATGTTCGTCAGCGGGGTTCGCAGCTCGTGTGCCACGGCGCGGAAGAACCCACGCTGCTGGTCCCGACCGGCGGCGATGGCCGCTGCCATCGCGTCCACGCCCCGCCCGAGCTCGCCGATCTCGTCCTTCCGACCCGTCACGTCCGGTGGGACCCGGTGGTCGAGACGGCCCCCTGCCACGGCCGCGACCGTCCCGCCGACCCGGTTGATGGGGCGGGTGAACCTCCCGCCGAGCCAGAAGCCGATGAGGCCGGCGACGCCGACGCCGATGAGGCCGGCCAACAGCAACAGGCGCCCGACCTCGCGTGCCGCCTCACGCAACGACGCGACGGGCCGGAACGCGAAGACCGGCGGCGGGCCCGGCACGACCGCGAAGGCGACGCGCCGACCCTCGAGCTCGGTGAAGCCCTGCACGGTCTCCCCCGCCTCGAGTGCCCGCAGCCTTGCGGCACCCAGGACGTCGCGCAGCTCCGCGGGCACGTCGCGCAGGTTCGGGCTGAAGCCCTGCATGTCGCTGCGCTCGAGGAACGCCGCGACGAACCGCTGGATCGCCTGCCGCTCCCCGGCGTCGGTGCGTGGCACGTCGCGCGACCGCGCCAGCGTGGCGACGGCCTCGGAGGCGAGCTCCGCCTGTCGGGCGATCTCCGAGCGGGCACTGCGCTCGAGGAACTGCGTGGCGAGCACCGTTCCGACCAGCGCCACGAGGACCACGGCCGCCAGCGCCGGGATGACCGTCGCGAGCGTGACCCGCGTACGCAGGCTCACGACCCACTGTCCTCGGCGGGCTTCGGGGCGACGGCCTTGTAGCCGACGCCCCAGACCGTCTCGACCGGCGAGCCCTCGGCGAGCTTCTTGCGGATCTGGCGCACGTGCACGTCGACCGTGCGCGGGTCGACGTAGTCGGCGTAGCCCCAGACGCCCTCGAGGATCCGCTCGCGCGTCATCACGATCCCACGGTTGCGCACGAGGTACTCGAGGAGGTCGAACTCGCGTGCCGTGAGCGTCACCTCGTCGTCTCCCACGCGGACCTCGCGGCGCGCGGGGTCGACGGTCAGGTTGCCGAGGCGCAGCACGTCGCCGTCGGACCCTCGCTGGGACGCGGCCTCGGCCCGTCGCATGACGGCCTTCACGCGGGCCATGACCTCCCGCGGGCTGAACGGCTTGGTCACGTAGTCGTCGGCACCCAGCTCCAGGCCGAGGATGCGGTCGACCTCCGAGTCGCGCGCCGTGATCATGATGATCGGCACGTCGGCTCGGGCCCGCAGCCGTCGACAGACATCCAGGCCGTCCATGCCCGGGAGCATGAGGTCGAGGAGCACGAGGTCCGGCAGGGACTCCTGGAACGCGGCGTCGGCAGCGTCCCCGTCGTCGTGGTGCACGACGGCGTAGCCCTCGCCCTCGAGGTACGTCTTCAGGAGGTTGGCGATCTTGTGGTCGTCCTCGACCACGGCCACCCGCCCCTTGGCGTCACCGGATGCGCTCATGGCAGACGACGCTACCTCCGAGGCGTGAAGAAGCCATGAAGGCACCGTGAGGGCCCCACGATCCCCCGGGCACCTGCGCTCTAGTCGTGCATCGCCTCGGCGGCGCGCACCGCGCTGAGCATCGCGCGCGCCTTGTTGCGGCACTCGAGGTCCTCGCGGCTGGGGATCGAGTCGGCGACGATCCCCGCACCGGCCTGGCCGTAGGCGACGCCGTCCTTCACCACGAGCGTCCGGATCGCGATGCAGGAATCCAGGTTGCCGCTGAAGTCGACGTACCCGACCGCCCCGGCGTACACACCGCGTCGCGTGGGCTCCAGCTCGTCGATGATCTGCATCGCCCGGACCTTCGGGGCGCCGCTGACCGTGCCGGCCGGGAAGACGGCACGCAGCACGTCGACCGGGCCGAGCCCGTCCCTCAGCCGGCCGTGGACCCGGCTCACGATGTGCATGACGTGGCTGTAGCGCTCGATCGTCATCATGTCGGACACCTTCACGGTGCCGTAGTCGCAGACGCGGCCGAGGTCGTTGCGCCCGAGGTCGACGAGCATCACGTGCTCCGCGCGCTCCTTGTCGTCGGCCAGCAGCTCACGCTCGAGCTCCCGGTCACGCTCGGGCGTCTCGCCCCGCTTGCGCGTACCCGCGATGGGCCAGGTCTCGACGTGGCTGCCGTGCACCTGCACCAGTGCCTCGGGCGACGACCCGACGATGTGGAAGTCCTCGAGGTCGAACAGGTAGAGGTACGGGGACGGGTTGATGACGCGGAGCACCCGGTAGATGTCGAAGGGCGTGGCCGGGGTCTCGAGCTGGAAGCGCTGTGAGACGACCGTCTGGAACGTGTCGCCGGCGCGTACGTACTCCTTGACCGCCTCGACCATCTCGGCGTAGCGCTCCGAGGTGACGTTCGAGGCGACGTCGTCGATCGGCACCAGCTGAGGCGGCGACACAGGCCTCGTCGGTGCGGTCGCCGCAAGGCGATCGACCACGCCGTTCGTCGCCGCGACCGCGTCGTCGTACTGCGCCCCGGGGTCGTCACCGACGATGACGGTCGTCACCACGGTCATCTTCTGGCCGAGGTGGTCGAGCCCGATGATGTGGCGCGGCACCATCATCACGACGTCCGGGACACCGAGGTCGTCCTCGCCGGTGTCGGGGATGTCCTCGATCTCGCGCACCGCGTCGTACGCGACGTACCCGACCGCTCCCGAGTGGAGGGGCGGGAGATCGGGCAGCGGCGGGATCGTGAACGCGTCCGTCACGCGCTTGAGCGCATCGAGTGCGCCGTCAGCCTCGGCCGCGGCGGCCGGTGGCTCACCTTCCCACTCGACCCGCCCGTCGCGGCCGCGCAGCGTCAGCAGGGGGTCGATGCCGACGAAGGAGTAGCGACCCCAGCGCTCGCCGTGCTCGGCCGATTCGAGCAGGAACGACGGCCCCGAGCCGCTGAGCTTGGCGTAGACCGACAGGGGCGTCTCGACGTCGGCGAGCACCTCGCGCCAGACGGGCACGACCGCGTGCTCGGCGGCCAGCGCCAGGAACTCCTCGCGGGTCGGCCGGATCCGGGCGGCACTCACGCCTCGACGTCCTCCAGCGCGCGGAAGAAGCAGGTCCGCTCCCCGGTGTGGCAGGCGACGTTGTCCGGCCCGATGTCGACCTTGACGACCAGGCAGTCGCCGTCACAGTCGTACAGCAGCTCCTTGACCTTCTGGGTGTTGCCCGAGGTCGCGCCCTTGTGCCACAGCTCCTGCCGCGAGCGTGACCAGAACACGGTCTCACCCTTGTCGAGCGTCATGCCCAGCGACTCGGCGTTCATGTAGGCCACCATGAGGACCTCGCCGGAGTCGTGCTGCTGCACGACCGCCGGGATGAGTCCGCGGTCGTCGAACTTCAGCACGGCCAGCTGGGCGTCGGTCAGGGACATCGGGGCCTCGAGGTACGGGGAGCGGCCGCGGAGCCTACCGCCGCCAGATCCTGGCCCTCCGCGCCCACCGGACGACACCGGCGCCGCGCCAGAGCGCGAACCCGGCGATGCCGACCCACAGCACCCGCGCGATCGCGCGCCGACCCGAGGTGTCGGGGACCTCCACGGTCACGGGTATCAGCGTCGGGGTCGGGGTCGGAGTCGGGGCGACCGTGGGCGACGGACTCGGGCTGGGGGTCGGTGACGGGCTCGGCGTCGGACTCGGGGACGGGCTCGGCGACGGGCTGGGGCTCGGCGACGGGGACGGGGACGGCGAGGGCCGTGGTCGCGGCGGAGGAGGTGATGGTGGCGACGGCTCGGGCGAAGGCTCGGGTGCGGGCTCGGGCGACGGCTCCGGCTCGGGCGACGGCTCCGGCTCGGCGGACAGCTCAGGCGACGGCTCCGGCTCTGGTTCCGGACTGACCGTCAGCGTCGGTCCGGGATCCGGCGAGGGAGGGGGCGTCGGCGACGGCTCCGGCTCTGGCGTCGGCGTGGGCGTCGGTGACGGCGTGGGCGTCGGTGACGGCGGGTCCGACGGTTCCTGCCCGGCCGCCGGGGCCGCCAGGAGCAGCGTCAAGAGGGCGGCCGCGGCAGCCCGCCACAGTCCCCGTCGTGTCGTCCCCATCGAGCCCGACGCTAGCCGGGTCCCTGCTGGACCACGTGCGCCGTGGTCTACTGCCGCGGACACGGCTGGTGGGCGGACGATCGACGGCTTCTACATCGCGGTGGTCGGGGGCGCCGAGGAGGCGTCACCCCGGCTCGCGCTCGCCCACGAGGTCGGGCGGGCGGCCGCCGAGGTCGGCGCGATCCTCGTCTCCGGCGGGCGCGGTGGTGTGATGGAGGCCGCCTGCGCCGGGGCCGAGGCGGCCGGCGGGGTCACGATCGGGATCCTGCCCGGTGACGACCGGTCCGAGGCCAACCCGCACGTCCACATCGCGCTGCCGACCGGGCTCGGCGAGCTCCGCAACGGCCTCGTCGTCCGTGCAGCCGACGTGGTGATCGCGATCGGCGGGGAGTTCGGGACGCTCTCCGAGATCGCCCTGGCGCGCAAGCTCGGCAAGCCCGTCGTCGCGCTCGACTCGTGGGGGCTTCGGCCCCCCGATGGTGGGGACGACGGCATCCACCGTGCGAGCGGTGCGACCGAGGCGGTCGAGCTCGCCGTCCGCCTGATCGCGCGCTAGAGGGCGACGCCCACGCCCCGGGTCACGTCCCAGGCGTGGTGGTCCACCTCGTGCGCGAGCCAGCTGAGGATGGAGTCGGTCTCCGCCGGTCCCCAGACCGGGTGGTCGAACTCCAGCCGGCCCACCCGGTCCGCCACCGCCAGGACGTCCGCCGCACCCCGCTCCAGTGCCCAGAGCGCCTCCGCTGCGCCGACGCTGTCGTACCGGCGGACGGCCGCCAGCTCGTCCTGGTCCATCGGCGTCAGCGGCCGTTCGGGGTGGGCGTCGACCGCGATCAGGCGCTCGGCCCAGATGCGGAGCCAGTCCCCCGTGTGCATGGTGTAGCCCTCGGGGGTCCAGGTGCCCTCCGGGGTCGGGGCGCGGTGGTCGTGGGCGAGCAGGCTCTCGAACCGCCGGCGCGCACCTTCGATGACGGCCTTGGTCTCCTCGGCGGGCCGGAGCCACGTGGCGCCGCACTGGGGGCAGATCTCGCTGTCGCCGAAGCCGAGGGCCACGCGACCGGAACGTACGAACGCATCACGCATCGGGTGCCTCCTCGACCTCCACGCGCCGGACCGCGACGCCGTGCTGGGCCATGATGTCCTTGACCTCCGAGATCCGGAGCTCACCGAAATGGAAGATGGACGCCGCCAGTACGGCACTGGCCCCGCCCAGCGTGACGCCCTCGGCCATGTGCTCGGACGTTCCCGCCCCGCCACTGGCGATCACGGGCACGTTCACGACCGACGTGACCGCGTCCAGCAGGGCCGTGTCGAAGCCGACCTTGGTTCCGTCGCGGTCCATCGACGTGAGCAGGATCTCGCCGGCGCCGCGTCGCTCGCACTCGGCGGCCCACCCGACCGCGTCGATCCCCGTCGGTGTGCGGCCTCCGTGGATGTAGACCTCCCAGCCCGCTGACGGGTCGTCGGGGTCCCGCCGGCGGGCGTCGATGGCCGACACGATGCACTGCGAGCCGAAGCGGTCGGCCGCCTCGCTGAGGACCTCGGGTCGGTTCACCGCCGCCGTGTTCAGGGCCACCTTGTCCGCGCCGGCCCGCAGCATCCGGCGGACGTCGTCCGCCGTCCGGATGCCGCCGCCGACCGTGAGCGGGATGAAGACCTGCTCGGCGGTCCGGCGGACCACGTCCTCCATGATCTCGCGATCGTCGGAGCTCGCCGTGATGTCGAGGAACACGAGCTCGTCGGCACCCTCCCGGTCGTAGGTGGCGGCCAGCTCGACGGGATCGCCTGCGTCACGCAGGTCCACGAACCGGATGCCCTTGACGACCCGGCCCTCGGTGACGTCGAGGCACGGGATGACCCGTACGGCCAGGCCGTCTTCGGTCGTGGTCACCGCGTCGCCTCCAGTGCCTCCTCGAGGGTGAACGCATCCGCGTACAGCGCCTTCCCGACGATCGCCGCATCGACGCGCTCGTGGCACCCCTGGAGCGTCCGCAGGTCGTCGAGGCTCGAGACGCCGCCGCTCGCCGTGACCGCGGCATCCGTGGCATCCGCGACCTGCTTCAGCATCTCGACGTTCGGCCCCTGCAGCATGCCGTCCTTGGTGATGTCGGTGTAGACGAAGCGCGGGACGCCCATCCCGGAGAAGGCCTCGAGCGCCTCGAAGAGGTCACCCGACTCCTCGGTCCAACCACGGGCCTTGAGGACCCGACCCTCGGCATCCAGGCCGACCGCGATGCGCGGCCCCACCCGATCGAGGACCTCCGCGACGAAGGCCGGGTTGGCGAGCGCCATCGTGCCGATGACGACGCGCTCGGCGCCGTAGCCGAGCGAGTTCTCGACGTCCTCGATGGTCCGCACGCCTCCGCTGGCCTGGACCGGCAGGCCGGTCGCCTCGACGATGGCAGCGATCAGGTGGCGGTTGCGGGGCTCGCCCGTGAAGGCCGCGTCGAGGTCGACCACGTGGAGCCACTCGGCCCCCGCGTCCGCCCACCGTTGCGCGGCCGCGACCGGGTCGACGTCGTACACGGTCTCCTCGTCGGCCTTGCCCTGTGTCAGGCGGACGGCGCGGCCGTCCTTGATGTCGACTGCCGGGTAGAGGGTGAGGGGCATGGTTCGGTCCCTGTTCGGGGTCAGGCGGGCAGCGAGCTGACCCAGTTGCGGAGCAGCCGCGCACCGACGTCGGCGGACTTCTCGGGGTGGAACTGCGTCCCGACCACGTTCCCGACCCGGACGACGCACGGGAACTGCTCGCCGTAGCGGCACGTCGCGACGACGTGCTCGGGGTCGGAGGGCTGGGCGTAGTAGGAGTGGACGAAGTAGGTGCGCTCCCCCGCCACACCCTCCAGCAGTGGGTCGTCGGGACGGGTCGCCCGGACCACGTCCCAGCCCATGTGCGGCGTGACGACGCCTTCCGGGAGGCGGCGGACACGGCCGGGGAGCACCCCGAGGCCCTCGCAGTCGCCCTCCTCCGAGTGCTCGTACAGGAGCTGCATCCCGACGCAGATCCCGAGGACGTGGCGATCGTCGGCAACGGCGTGGGTCACCAGGTCGGCCAGGCCTGCGGCGCGCAGGTTCTCGAGGCAGTTCGAGAAGTGGCCCACACCCGGGACGACGATCGCGTCCGCAGCCTCCGCGACGTCGGCGTCGTCGGTGACGGTGACCTCGGCACCGGCACGCTCGAGGCCGCGCGACGCCGAGCGCAGGTTGCCGGCCCCGTAGTCGAGGACGGCGAGACGAGGACGGGTCACTGCAGCGTTCCCTTGGTGGAGGGCACCCCGCCTCCGGTCACGGCGACGGCTCGCCGAAGGGCCACCGCCACGGACTTGAAGACCGACTCGTGGATGTGGTGGCTGTTCTCGCCGCTCAGGTTGTGCACGTGCAGCGTGATGCGGGCGTTGGCCACAACCG
This sequence comes from Nitriliruptorales bacterium, assembly GCA_041591915.1. Classification (GTDB taxonomy): domain Bacteria; phylum Actinomycetota; class Nitriliruptoria; order Nitriliruptorales; family Nitriliruptoraceae; genus JBFHRB01. Next base: position 7,544 of record JBFHRB010000030.1, on the reverse strand, counting down.
CCTCGAAGAAGTGCTTGACGAGGCTCGTCTCGAAGGTGCCGATCAGCTCGACCGGGGTCTCGACCTCGTAGACGAGGTAGGGGCGGCCGCTCAGGTCGATCGCCACGCGGGTCAGTGCCTCGTCGATCGGCACGGTGGCGTCGCCGAAGCGCTCCACACCCGCGCGGTCACCCCACGCCTCGGCGAGCGCCTGCCCCAGCGCGATGCCGACGTCCTCGACCGTGTGGTGCGCGTCGATCTCCAGGTCGCCCTCGGCCGCGACGTGGAGGTCGAGGCGGCCGTGGCGGCCGAGCTGGTCGAGCATGTGATCGAAGAAGGGGATGCCCGTCTCGCACGACGTGGTGCCCGCGCCGTCGAGGTCGACCTCGACGACGATCTTCGTCTCCTTCGTGGCGCGCTCGATGCGGCCGCGGCGCTGCGTCACGGTGCCTCCTGCGTCGGCGGGGGAGGCTACCGGCGGAGCGTCAGAGTGCCGCTTCCAGCGCCGCGAGGAAGGCGTCGTTCTCCGCATCGGTGCCGATCGTGACGCGCAGGCAGCCATCGAGCCGCGGCTTGTCGGAGAAGTCGCGGATGAGGACACCTCCGTCGAGGACGCGCTGCCAGACACCGCCCGGGTCGGCCACGCGGAACAGGATGAAGTTCGCCGACGACGGGAAGGGCTCCACGCCATCCAACTCGCCCAGCCTGCCCGCGACGCGCTCGCGCTCCTCGGCGACGCGGCGCCGGTGGTCGAGGAAGGCATCGCGCATCTCGAGCGCCGTCACCGCGGCGACCTGCTTGATCGCGTCGAGGTGGTAGGGCAGGCGGACGCGGCGGATGTCCTCGACGACCCACTCCTGCGCGAGGAGGTAGCCGAGCCGTAGCCCGGCCAACCGGAACGCCTTCGAGAAGGTGCGCACGATGGCGAGCCTCGGCAGCTCGGCCAGCAGGGGCAGCGCGGTGTCGCCACCGAACTCGACGTACGCCTCGTCGACGACGATCAGGGCGCGTGTCCGTTCGTGCAGCTCTCGGATCGCGTCGGCCCCCACCGTCATGCCGGTCGGGTTGTTCGGGTTGGTGACGATGACGACGTCCCCGTCGGCGTCGACGGCGGCGTCGATGGCCGCGCCGGTGAGCGTGAAGTCCGCCGCGAGGTCGACGGGCGCGAGCGGCGTCATCGTGACCTGCGCGATGACCGGGTACATCGAGTAGCCCGGCTGGAACGTGACCACACGGCGATCCGGGCCGCCGTAGGCCAGGAAGAGCTGTTGCAGGATCTCGTTGGAGCCGTTGGCAGCCCACACGCGGTCGGCGGTGAGCCCGGTCTGCGCCGCGATGGTCTCTCGCAGCAGCCGGTGCGGGCGGTCGGGGTAGCGGTTGAGCTGCAGCGCCTCGATCCGGCGAGCGACCTCGTCGAGGTACTCGGGGGGCGGGGGCTCCGCGGTCTCGTTGGTGTTGAGCAGCACCGCGACGTCGAGCTGCGGTGCGCCGTACGGCTCCAGCCCGGCCAGGTCCGGCCGGACCGGGATGCGGTCAGCCATCGCGCGACTCCAACCGGACCTCCACCGCACGGCCGTGGGCAGGCAGGTCCTCCGCCGAGGACAGCGCCATCACCGAGGGGGCGAGCTCGGCGAGCGCGGCATCGTCGTACTCGACCCAGTTCACGGGCACCATGAACGACGCCGTCGTGAGGCCGCCGGCGAAGCGCGCCGTTCCGTACGTCGGCAGCGTGTGGTTGGGGCCCGCGGCGTAGTCGCCGAGCGACACCGGTGTCGGGGTGCCGATGAAGGTGGTGCCGGCATACCGGATCCGCTCTGCGACCGCGCGGGCGTCCTCCGTGTGGACCTCCAGGTGCTCGGCGGCGAACGCCTCGGCCACCTGGACCGCCTGGTCGAGGTCCTCCACGAGCGCGACGGTCCCCTGGCCTGCCAGCGCGGCCTCGACACGCTCACGGTGGCGGGTCAGGGCCACCTCGGCTTCGAGCGCCGCCTCGACCTCGGCGACCAGCTCGGGGGTGGTGGTGATCAGCAGGCACGTGGCCAGTTCGTCGTGCTCGGCCTGGGCCACGAGGTCGGCCGCGACGACCCGCGGGTCAGCGGTCCCGTCCGCGACGATCGCGATCTCGGTCGGCCCGGCGAACCCGTCGATGCCGCAACGACCGGACTGTGCGACGGCCTGCTTGGCGAGCGAGACGTAGATGTTGCCCGGGCCGACGATGACGTCACAGGGCGGGACGGCGTGGGTCCCGTAGGCCATGGCGGCGATCGCCTGGGCACCACCGACGCGGTAGACGCGCTCGACGCCGAGCAGCGCGGCGGTGGCGAGGATCGTCCGGTTGGGCCAGCCGTCCCCGCCGGTCGGTGGCGTGCACAGCACGATGTCCTCGACACCGGCGACCTGCGCCGGCACCACGGTCATGATGACGGTGGACGGGTACGCCGCCTTGCCACCCGGCACGTAGGCGCCCGCGCGCTCCACCGGGCGGTACCACTGCCCCATCCGCGCACCGTTGCGCTCGTCCTCCCAGCCGGTCGGCTTGGCGCGCTCGTGGAACCACCGGACCTGGTCGGCGGCACGCTCGAGCGCGGCTCGCAGCGTCGGGTCGAGCGCCGCGAGCGACTCGTCGAGCACGTCCTGCGGGACGCGAGGCGTCGCGCCGATGTCGACGCCGTCGAAGCGCTCGGTGAGTGCGGCGAGCGCGTCGTCGCCCCCGGACCTGACCGCCTCGATGGTCTCGTCCACCCCACCGCGGGTGGCCGTCATGTCGAGCGCGGGCCGCGGCATCCGCTCGCGTGGATCGCGGCGGTCGCCGCGAAGGTCGAGGATGGTGAGGCGAGGCACGCGTGGTCCGATGTGCTGGCTGGCGGCGGAGGGTAGGCGAGGCGCGCTCAGGCCCCGATGCCCACCTGCTCCAGGATGTCGCCACCGGCCAGCGGGAGGCGCAGGGTGAAGGTCGACCCGACGCCGATCGTGGACTGCACGTCCAGCTTGCCGCCGAGGCGCTCCGCCAGGCTCCGGGCGATCGACAGGCCCAGGCCGGGCCCCTGCGTCGTCCAGTCCAGATGGGTGCCCAGGCGACCGAAGGTCTCGAAGATGCGGTCGCGGTCCTCGGAGGCGATGCCCGGCCCGTGGTCGACGACGTCGATGCACGCGTCGCCGTCCCTGATGTGGAGCCGGACCTCGACGCGCTCGGTCGTGTGCTTGAGGGCGTTGCTGACGAGTGCTCGCACGACTCGCATGACGGCCTGTCGGTCGGTGACGACGATGGCCCCGGCGGCCGGGCCGACCTCGACGGTCAACCGATCCGGGCTGCGCGCGGCCTCGGTCGTCGCCGCCACCCGTGCGACCTCGGTGATGTCGAGCGGAACGGCGTCGAGCTCCACGCTGCCGCGGTCGAGGTCGGCGACGACGAGGAGGTCGCCGATCAGGGCGTCGAGCCGGTCCACCTGGCGCTGCATCGCATCGAACACCTGCCCCTGCCGTTCGGGCGGGACGCGTCCGCCGCCCTGCGTGAGCATCTGCAGGAACCCCTTGAGCGGGGTGAGCGGCGTGCGGAGCTCGTGGGAGACCACGGCGATGAAGTCCGTCTTGATGGCCTCGGTCTCGCGCTCCCGGGTGATGTCGCGTGCCACGACGACGATGCCGCTCTCCTCGTCGCCCTGCCGCAGCCTCGACAGCACGGCCCGCAGCCAGCGCTGCTGCCCGTCCGGCCTGACGACCTCGACCTCCAGGGGCTCCTGCGTGCCGGGCTCGGCGTCGAGGTGGTGCGCGAGATCCGGCGAGCGCAGCAGGTCGCGGCCCTCGCGGTCACGGAGGTGTCCGAGGTCCTCCCAGATCTCACCGATCGCGTCCTGGGGTTCGATGCCCGTGAGGTTCGCCATCGCCGGGTTCCAGGTCTGCACCCGCCCGCTCGGGTCGAGCAGCGCGATCCCGTCGGACGCCGAGCGGATGATGTCACCGAGCTTCGTCGCCTCACGCTCGTAGCGACCCCGCTCCACCGCGACCGTGGCGAACAGCTCCACGTTGTGGAGGGCCACACCGAGCTCGTTCCCCAGCGCCACGAGCATCGCGACGTCGCGCTCGTCGTTGACCTCGAGGCCGGTCCGCTCGCGGACGGCCAGCACGCCGACGATCCGACCATCGAGCTTCACCGGCACGGCGATCGCGTCATCGTCGTCGCGGTCGTCCGAGGCCACGTCACCCTCACGGGCGGCGCGCTGCGTGACCCCCCACGCGGCCGTGGGTGCGAGCAACTCGTCCGCGTCCTCTCTCGATCGATGCAGCCGCTGGGGGTCCGCGTCGAGCAGGAGCAGCTCGGCCGCTCCGGAGTGGAACAGGCGTCGGAGCCGGCGCAGGAACGCGTCGATGGCTGCGTCTCCCTGCATGCCCTCGGCCAGCACGTCACTAAGGGCCCGCATCTCCTCGTTCCGAGCGTCACGCTCGCTCAGCTCGGCGGCGCCGCGGTACCCGAGCAGCAGGGCGCCGAGCAGCGCCGCCCCGAGCAGGCCGGCCAGCGGGACGGCCACCATGGCGATGGCCAGCAGCAGCCCGAAGACCGTGCTGCCGGCAGTCGTCCACAGTCCCAGCCCACTGATGCGACCGAGGGCCTCGGAGACCTCGATCCCCTCGAGCGCTCGGAAGAGGAGCGCCGCGAGGATGATGGTGATGACCTGGTAGGCGGCCGCTGCCCCGACACCTGCCACGACGGCTGCCAGCGTGGTCGGATCACCCGGCCCGACGAGGCTGACCACGGCGACGGCGCCGAGCGCCCCGAGCGTTGCCGTGGCCACGTTGAACACGACCTTCAACGCAGGTTGGCCGCGGGCGACCCGGACCACCGCCATGGGGATGATCAGGACGGGAACGGCGAGAGCCCCCGGGAGCAGCAGGACCGCGGGGACGAGGGCGGCTTCGTCGAGGTTGATGCCGTGGACCGCGCCCCGACTCCGCAGGCGGAGCGGGAGCGCGGCGGAGACCGTCGACACGAACACGAGGACCGTGGCCGAGGTGGTCCACGCCGAGAGGTCGATCGACGTGGAGGCGGCCGCGAGGGCCACGGCGGCGAACAGCCCGACCAGCGCGACCAGCCGCCGGGCGGCGGGCGGCACCGTGTCGTCGCGGTTCATGTCGCTACCCGTTCACTCCCACGCGTGCCCCTCCCAGGAGTGGCCCTCCCACGAGTGACCTTCCCACGAATGGCCGTACCACGCACCCTCCCAGGAGTGTCCCTCCCAGGAGTGGCCCTCCCACGAGTGCCCGTGCCACTGCGAGCCCTCCCAGGAGTGCCCGTCCCACGGCTGACGCAGGAACCGCTCCTGGTCGAAGGGCGTGTCCTTGCCGATCCACGGCTCGTAGTCGAGGTAGGGCCCGAGGATGTTCTCGCCGATGCGGATGTAGATGCCACCGCGGGTGAGCTGGAGGTTGCCCTCCCCGGTGCTGTACCGGTCCGGCGGCTCGTACGGCCCCGGCGCCTCGGCCCGGGCGGCGGCCGCCACGTCGATGGTGCCGAGGCCGAAGAGCGGTGAGTCCTGTGCGCCGGTCCGGACGGCAGTGGCGAGCAGGGCGTTCTTCACACGGTCCGGGTCCCAGTCCGGACGTGCCTGGCGGAGGAGGGCCGCGGCACCCGCAACGGCTGCGGCAGAGAAGGACGTGCCAGAGCCGCGGAAGTAGTGGTCGCCACGGCGGGCCTTCGGGTTCTTGCGGTCGATCGTCGACCCGGGAGCACGCAGGCCGATGACCTTCACGCCCGGAGCCACGACGTCGGGCTTGGCGTAGCCACCCTCGGACAGCGCCGTGGCCGTGGTGAACTCGGCAGCGACGTCGTTGCGCCAGTCGGCGTCGCCCATGAGGTCGGTGGCGCCCACCGTGATGACCCAGGGGTCGTCGCCGGGCTTGGTGATGGCCTCACCGCGCGGGCCACGGTTGCCCGCAGACGTGACGACGACGATGCCGGCCTTCCAGGCCTGCTCCACCGCGAAGTTGAGCGGGTCGACGTCCCAGGCCTGCCGGCCGTCGGTCCCGAAGCTCAGGTTGACCACGCCGATGCCGTGCTCGTCCTTGTGGGCGGTGACCCAGTGCAGCGCGGCGAGGATCTGGGCGACGTCGACGGCGCCATCGGCGCCGGCGCACTTCACGCCGATGACGTGCGAACCCGGCGCGATGCCCCCGTACTCGCCCTCCGAGGCCGCGCCACTCATCGCGGCGACGCCGGCGATGAAGGTGCCGTGGCCGTAGGCGTCCTCGTCCGTGCCATCACCCGCGAAGTTGGGTCCGACGACGAGTCGGTCATCGAGGTCCGGCGCGGCGTTCACCCCGGTGTCGATGACCGCGATCCCGACACCCGCGCCGGTGATGCCCTCTGCATGCAGGGCGGATGCCCCGATGGTCTCCTGGATGCTCACGTCTGCCACACCCCGATCGAACGTGATGGGCGGGAGCATAGAGACGACGTCCCCACTGCGGTTCGGCACCTCAGCGCCGGCCGCTCAGCCGGTTCGGCGCTCCTTCGCGTCCTGCACGAGCCGCGGACGGGCCCGCGCGAGTCGGAAGGTGAAGGTGCTGCCGTGCCCGATCCGGCTCACGACCTCGACGTCGCCGCCCAGCTCGTGCGCGAGGGTCCGCGCGATCGTCAGCCCGAGGCCCGGGCCCTGCGTGCGGTGCAGGTGGTCACCCAGCCGGCCGAAGCGCTCGAAGATCCGGTCGAGGTCTCGCGTCGGGATCCCCGAGCCCTGATCGGCGACCGAGATCATCGCCCGCTCGTCGTGCCCGTCGATCGTCACGCGGACCGGGCCGTCCGTGTGCTTCAGGGCGTTGCTGATCAGCGCACGTGTCACACGCACCGCGGCCGACGGGTCCGCCATCGCGACGGCGTCGCCCGCCGTGACGACCGTGATCCGGTCCGCGTCGTCCGCACGCTTGGCCTCGAGCTCGACCGCCCGCTCGGCGACCTTTCGGAGGTCGACCGCTCGGGACTGCAGCTCGACCTGGTCCTTGTCGAGGTCGGCCATCATCAGCATGTCGTCGACGAGTGCGGACAGGCGCGAGACCTGCGTCCGCATCGCCCGGTGGATCTCCTCGGTCTGCTCGACGCTCATGGCGGTACCGCGAGCCACGAGGAGCTCCAGGAACCCGTTCAGCGGTGTCAGTGGCGTGCGCAGTTCGTGGGACACCGTCGCGATGAAGTCGCTGCGCAGTTCCTGCACCTCGCGTTCGTAGGTGACGTCACGGATCACGAGCACGGCACCGGCGTGCTCGTCCGACCGCTCGATCGACGCGATCGATGCACGCACCGCCCGCCAGGCACCGTCACGACGCATGATCTGCAGGTCGAGCTGGTCGATCGCCTGTCCCGCGATGGCCCGGTGCAGCGGCGTCCCGCCGTCGACGGGCAGGTCCTCGCCCTGGCTGTCCCGGACGCGCAGCGACAGGTACCAGGGGCGCCCGATCACGTCGTCGCGCTCGAGCCCGGTCATGTCCACCATGGCCGTGTTCCACTCGGCGACACGCCCCTCCCGGTCGATCAGCATGATCCCGTCGGAGGCCGCGCCGATGATGTCGGCCAGCTT
>JBFHRB010000029.1:0-19365 GCA_041591915.1 Nitriliruptorales bacterium | reverse complement strand
CGCCGGCTCGCCGCCCGGCATCTTGGCCCGCTCGCTCGCGACCGGGCTGTCCGGCATGTCGCGGTACCAGGCGGTCGCGACCGTCAGGCGGCTGTGGGTCCGCAGCGCGAGCGAGATCGCGGCGTTGAGCGCGCGGTTCGCGGTCGGCGAGCCGTCGGAGCCGACGATGATCTCGTCGTACAGCGCCTCGGACATCATGCGTCTCCCTCGTCATCGACCGGCTCGCCGAGGTCCTCCCCGAGCAGCTCGACATCGTCCACGAGCCACGTGCCGTCGCGCTCGAGCAGGAAGACGCGGACGCCCCGGAAGACCTCGTCCACGTCCGTGGTGACGTCGTTCGACAGTTCCTGCCGGACCACCGCGAACACCAGGGCGTCCTCGCTGTCGGCTCGCTGGACGAAGAGGTCGACGACCTCGCCGACGCTCGACGCGCCGATCGCCTCGAGGCTCTGGCCGAGCTCGCCCCGGAACAGGGATGCCGCCTCGTCCTGGAAGACCGCCGTCCCGTAGGAGCGCACCTCGTCGAGCGGGACGTCGAGCCCCTCCGAGGCGTCCCAGTTCGTCAGCGCCTGCAGGAAGTTGAGCGAGGTCGCCTGGATCGCCTGACGGTCGGACTCCGCCTGAGCCAGTGGCAGGTACTGCAACGTGGCGAAGATCGCCCACCCGACGGCGACGGCCAGCAGGACCCAGGGCAGCGCGGCACGGCCGCGTCCCGCGGAGGTGGCAGGTGCCGTCGCCGGGGCGTCGGCCCCGCTCGTCGTCGGCTGCTCGTCGGTGGACACGGTCACGGCTTCCTCCGCAGCGCGACGGCTGCACCGAGCAGTGCCGGGGCGATCAGGAACATGCCGCCACCGGTGGTCGGCAGGGGTGAGGTGGGCGGCGGGTCGAACTGCTGCCCACCACCCGAGGCGACGACGGGCGCCCAGTCGATGGGCGGCGCGAGGCTGTCCGGCGGCTGGTAGGTGGACGGGTCGTTGCGGTCCTGCAGCGCGCCTGGGGCGCCGATGGCCTGCACGCCTCGCCCGAACTCCGACTGGCACGCGGCACCGGGCCTGGTTGCCGGAGTGGCCCGCAGCTCGAGGTTGCCCTCGTCATCGCGGTACTGCCGGCCGGTCGGCTGGTTCTGGGTGTCGACGAGGATGCGGGCCCAGATGTTGCCCGCCTCCGGGTCCCACTGGGTGGCGGCGTCGAACGCGGCGAAGAAGAAGCGCGAGCGCTGCAGCCCCTGCTCGAGCTCGTCCAGCTTGCTGGCGTACGTGTACGGGTTGGCCGGGGGCGCGGTCGACGGACCCGTCAGCATCGCGTTGATGCTGTTGAAGTCGTCGATAAGGCAGGTGAGGTTGGCCCGCTCGTTGCGGATCAGCGCGTCGGCCTGGACCAGCGCGCGCTGCCCCTCGAACAGCAGGGTCTCGGCCTCGGGGCGGATCGCCGTGAGCGTGTCACCGAGGTCGGCAGCGGCCGCGAAGCTGTCGCCGAGGGCGTCGGCGCTGTCACGGAGCGCCTCGAGGACATCCTCCGAGGCGGTGATCGAACGCTCGAGCTCGGGGATGCCGGCCACGAGCGTGCGGTTGAGGTCGAGCGCGTTGCGGTTGAGCTGTCGGAGCGTCTGCCCTCGTCCGCCGAAGGCGTCCGCGAGCTCGCTCACGACGATCCCGAGGTTGGTCGGGTCGATGGCGCCGAACAGGTCGTTCGCACGAGCGAGCAGGTCGGGCACGGGGGTCGGGACGCGCAGTCGGTCCGGCGTGACCGTGATGACCTCGCCGGGCTCGGCGGCCGTCCACGGGGCGCTGATCGGCTGGATGTCCACCGTCTGCTCACCGATGGGGGAGCGCCGGAGGATGACGACCCGAGCGAAGTCGGAGGACGGGACCTGCTGGCCCTCCGTGATCCTGGCGACGATCTCGACGCCGTCCTGGACGATGTTGACGTCCTCGACGATGCCGACGGCGTGCCCGTAGACGGTGACCTCCTGGCTGGGGAGGACACCACCGGCCTCCGGCATGCCTCGGATCGAGATCTGGTAGCTGTCGTCGAAGACGACACCCGAGACGAAGGACAGGAACGCGCCCACCACGACGATGATCGAGAAAGCGATCAGCCAGGACAGGTTGGTGAAGAGGCGCGCGAAGGAGATGTTCACAGCGTCCCCTCCTGCATCTTCGCCGTCCGGTGATCACACTCGTCGTGGTCGTCGTTGCAGGCGTCGTCCTCGTCGACGTAGGCGGGGGGCTCGTTGCCCTTGCCCTGGTCCTCCTCGGGGTAGGGGTCGCAGCGTTCCGCCGGGTTGTTGGGGTCGTCGCTCATCCCGCAGACCACGAAGTCGAGCCACACCTGCGCCTCGTCGCCGACGACGGCGTTGGGCACGTGCAGGTTGTGGCGTGGGAGCCACGTCAGCAGGTCCTGGAAGGCGCCGTCGATCCGGGTGATCTGGTCGAGGATGCGGCGCAGGCGGCGTACCCCCGCGTCGATCTCCGAGGCGTTGGTGGCCATGACCCGCTCGCCCACGATGGCCAGGCGCCGCAGGTCGTCGAGGGCGTCGAGGAGCCGGTCGTCCTCCTCGCCGAGCGTCTCGGAGGCATCGGCGAGCACGCCCAGGGCGTCGGCGTTGACGTCCGCCTGCGACGCCAGCCCCTCGAGCAGCTCGTCCATGTTGTCGATGAGCCGGACGAGGTCGTCCTTGCTCTCGTCGTACTCACCGACGAACGTCTCGATCTCGTCGATGAACGTGCCCAGGACGCCACCACGCCCGCCGAAGGCGATCGCGCCGGTCTCGACGGCCGCCGCGAGGCGATCCGCGGCGACCAGGCCGAGCAGGTCGCTGCCGGTCGCGGTCAGGTCCTCGATGTCGCGCACGACGCGCGTCTTCTCGATGAACGTCCCGTCCGCGAGCGTGCCCGAGTCGCCGACGGCGCGGAGCTCGACGAAGCGCTCGCCGAGGAGGCTGGTCTGCAGGAGCAGCGCCTCCACGTCGGCGGGCAGGCCCGTGTCGTCCTCGATCTGCATCGTCACGAGGGCGCGCATGTCGTCGGTGAGGCTGATCTCGGCGATGCGGCCGATGGGGACGTCGCCGGCCCGGACGTGGGCGTCGATCACCAGGTCGATCGTGTCGTCGAAGACCGCCTGGACCTCGATGCCGCCACGGCCGAGGGTGGTGCAGGCCGTACCGGCCAGGGCCAGCACGGCGATGATGCCGGCGAAGCGCGTGCGGAGGCGGGTCATGGCGCCACCTCCCCGTCATCGTCGCCCTCGGCATCCGGCCTCGCCTGGAACCGATGGACGTCCGGAACGGCTGGCGCCTGTGGTGCGGTCGACCCGGAGTTGTCGAACGCCTCGATCAGGTCCGGGTGCGCCTCGAAGACCTGGCGCAGGCCCTGGCTCAGCGTGGTCACGCCCTCGTCCGCGCACGGGATGACCGGAGGCAGGCACAACTCGCCGTCACCGCCCGTCAGCAGCTCGTTGAAGTCGACCTGGTCGCACACCTCGGCCGGGAAGATGCTGTCGCAGGCGAACTCGAGTCGCTCCGCGACCTTCAGGGCCAACGCGGCCTCGACGCCCTCGGTGTGGTTCACCAGCGGCAGCCAGTTGCGGCGGTAGTCGAAGCCGCGCTGCGCGTGGCGGAACAGCTCGGAGCCGCTCATCACGAGCAGGGACAGTTCGTCGAGGTTGCGTGAGGCGGTGCGTCCGACGCGGGTCAGCACCTCGATGTCGCGCTGGAGGCCGGGTCGCTGCCGCTCGAGCAGGTTGGCCACCTCGCGCGTCAGCCGGACGAGCCCGCCGAGCGCGCCCTCGAGGTTGTTCCGCTCGTCGGCCAGGTGGCGGGCGACGGTGTTCCAGTCGTCGATGATGGCGACGATGGCGCGGTCGCGCGTGCTGAGCGTCTCGTTGAGGTCGGCCAGCCGGCTGGCGAGCCGGATCAGCTCGTCGTCGTTGTTCTGCAGGACCTTGACGGCCTCGTGCGCGTTGTCGATCGCGTTGCCGAGCGGAGCGCCCTGGCCCTCGATGACGGTCGCGACGTTGTCGACCATGCGGGCCAGCTCGGCCTCGTCCAGCCCACCCGCGAACGTGTTGAGCGACTCGAGGATCTCGTCGAACTCCGCCGGGACGATCGTGCGGTCGTTGGGGATCACGGCGCCGTCCTCGAGCACGGCACCGCCGGTGTAGGCCGGGTCGAGCTGGACGTAGCGCTCGCCGAGGAGCGACTGCGGGATGATGACGGCGCGGACGTCCGCCGGCAGGTCGATGCCGTCCTCGATGATGAGCTCGACGCGGACCTTCTCCGTGTCGGGGGAGACCGAGACCTCCTTGACCTGGCCCACCTCGACGCCGAGGACACGGACCGGCGAGCCCGGGAACAGGTTGTAGGTCCGGTCGAACTCGACCGCGATCTCGTACTCGTTGTCGCTGGGCAGCGCGGCTGCGGTCGCGGCGAGCGCCGCGATGACCGCGATGAGGGCGACGATGCGCTTGGTCATCGCGCACCCCCCGGGACCGTGAAGAAGCCTTCGAGCCCGCGGTACGCGACCGTTCGTGCCGGACCACGGTCGACCGAGGCCGTCGTCTGCTGGGCGCCGTTGGTGTCGCAGGTGGGGTCCGGGCCGAAGATCCCGGTCAGGATCGCGTCCACCGGGCCGCCGCAGCCGACGAGGGCGGCCACACCGGCGTCGCCCAGGCCCGTCACGAGGATGTTGCCCCAGCCGCACCCGGTCCGTTCACACGGGAAGCCCTCGTCGTGGGGTGGCGCGGTGTTGTCCGTGAACTGGCCCTCGTTGGGGTCGGTGGTGCCGTTGCCGTAGCCGATGTTGGCGAAGCCCCAGACCGAGGTCCCGGCGTACGCCATCGCGTGTGCCAGCTCCACCTGGTGCGAGTCGAGGATCTGCAGGTCCTCGTCGAGCTCGGTGAGCACCCGGTTGATGCGGGCGCGCTCGTCCTCCACGAGGTCGGCGGCCAGGTCGGTCGCGACGGCGGTCTCACGGAGCAGGCGGGTCACGTCGGCGCGCCGACGAGCCAGCATGTCGAGCGTCTGGCCGAACGAGTCGATGACGCGGACGATCTCGCGGTCCTTGTCCGCCGCGGCGTCGACGAGCACCTCGGCCCGTTGGATGACCTGCTCCAGGTCGTCCTTGCGGTCGGCGATGATCTGCGTGAGTCGGTCGACGCCGTCGATCAGGTTGACGACGTCCTGTCGGTTGCCCTCGGTCACGTCCGCCACCGCCGTCACGAGCCCCTGCAGCGCATCGACGTCGGACTCGGCCAGCAGGTTGACCGTCTCGTCACCCAGCTCGGGGAAGTCGACGGGCTGGGACGTGCGCTCCACCGGGAAGACGAAGCCCTCCTCGATGAACGTCGTCGACGTGCCCGGCTCGACGCGGATCGCCCGCTTGCCGAGGGCGTTCTGGAGCACGATCGAGGCCGTCGAGTCGTCGGGCACCTGGGCGTTGAGCTTGAAGGTGACCTCGACGTGGTCTCCCACGATCTCGACCTCCGACACCTGCCCGGCGCGGACGCCCGCGACGAACACGAAGTTGCGGGGTTCGAGCCCGGCGGCGTCCTCGAACTCCGCCTTGACCTCGAGGCCGGCGACGAACCCGCCGCGCGTCACCTGGACGGCGAAGAACGTGCCGAGGGCGATCACGGCCACGGCGATGAAGCCGATGATGGTCTGGTTGCGCTCGAGCAGCATCAGGCGCCCCCTCCGAACCGCTGGCCGAACACGTCGGCCCCGAAGAAGCTCGCCATCCCCGTGCGGTCCTCCCCTCCGAACGAACACCCGTCCGGGTTGTTGCACGGGATCTGCGCGCCTCGCTCCGACTCGACGAACTGCTCGGAGAGCGACACGCCGACGCCGCGGACGTTGAACCACTGGCCCCAGCGCGACTGGTGGTGGTAGGCGACGACGCCCTGGTAGGCGAACTCGGCGATCGCGTCGAGGCGGTCCTGGTTGACCGACAGGATCGAGGTGATGACGTCGAGCTCGCCCAGTGCCAGTCGCAGCTCCTCGTCGTTCGCGTCGATGAGGCGGCGCAGCTCCTCCTGGGCGTCGGCGATGTCGACGATCGCGCCCTCGAGGCCGTCGTTGCGGGCGGCGATCGTCTCGCCCACCTCGGCGAAGCTGTCGAGGAGTCGCCGCAGTTGCTGCTCGCGGGAGGCGTAGGCGTCCACGACGGTCGCCGCGTTGGCGAGCAGCGACCCGATCTCGTCCTCGCGGTCGGCGAGGGTCTGCGTGAGGCTGCCGCCCTCGCGGATCAGGGCCCGGACCTCGTCGGTCTGGCCGGCGAGCGCCTCGGACAGCGCCTCGACGACGAGGTTGGCCTTCTCGGGGTCGAGCGCGCGCATGACCGGCGTCAGCCGCTCCAGGAGCACCCCGATGTTCGCCGGCTCGATGCTGCGCTCGTTCGGGAAGTCGATGACGTCGCCGTCACCGTCGGCCGCGACCCGGGTGCTGGCCAGGTCTCCCTCACCAGCGGGGATGAGGTAGACGAACCGCTGGCCGAGGATCGAACGCCAGCGGACCTCGACCACGGTCTCGGTGCCGAGCACGATGTCGGAGTTGACCTCGAAGTCGACGAGGGCGGTGCCGCCGGGCTTGACCCGCATCCCGGTGACCTTGCCGACCGTCACGCCGGAGATCTTCACGTCGTCGTTGACCAGCAGGCCCATGACGTCGTCGAACTCGGCCGTGTACGAGACGCGGTCCTCGAAGCTCACGTTGCCGATCACGCCGATGAGCCAGACGGAGAAGCCGAGGCAGACGGCCGCGAAGACCAGGAACTTGACCGACGGGTACCGATCCCTCATGCGCCACCCCCCGCGCACTGCGGGAACTGTTCGCCGATCGGGCCCATCTGCTCACAGATCTCGCTCTGGATGTCCTCGCCCTTCAGGAAGTTCCGGAACAGGCCGAACTCCGAACCGTCGGTGAGGTTGCCGCCGTGGTGGCCCAGTGCGTTGCTGTAGCGGTACAGGCCGAAGACGATCTCGCCGATCGACTCCATCTGACGGTCGAAGACGCCGCCGACCACGTTGCCGACCGACATCAGCGTGCGGATGTCGCGCTCGTTCACCTCGAGGAACTCGGCGAACCCGATCGAGAAGATCGTCAGCGCGTCGAGGTTGGCGCGCAGATCCGCCTGGCGATCCTCGATCAGCGTGATCCAGTTCTCGAGATCGCGGTTGAAGCGGTTGAAGTCGTCCACGTGGGGCGCCAGGCCCTCGGCGAGGTCGGCGAGGCGCTCGAAGTTCTCGAGCTGCGCGTCGGCGGTTCGCGAACCGAACTGGGCGAGTTCGATGGACAGGTCGATGTTCTCGGCGATGGCCTGACCCTCGCCCTGCTGCTCGCCGAACGCCTCGATCAGGGCCGCCAGGTCGTTCTCGTCGATGGCCGCGAAGACCGGCTCGAGCGTGTCGACGATCTCCTGGACCTCGATCGGGGGCTTGTCGGCGACGAGCGTGGAGCCGGGTTCGAGGAAGGGCGGCTGCCCGAAGCGTTCGTCGGCGAAGTTGATCTCGACCTGCTTCTCGCCGAGGAACGTCTTGGGGGTGACGAAGAGCTCGAGGTCCTCGGCCGCGGGGAGCCGGGGGTCGTTCTCCACCTCGAGCACCGCGCGAGCCTCGCCCTCGACGAACGAGATCTCGACGACCTTGCCGATCCGCACGCCGCGCGCCTTGACGTCCGTGTCCTGGTTGACGCCCGAGCCGGCGCGTCCGAGGACGGCGTTCACGCGGATCGTCCCCGCGGCCGGGCCGTTGACGGCCTTGAACCAGACCGTGGCACCCGCGAGGAGCAGGATGGCCGCGGCCGCGCCGCCGATCCGGCGGACGATCGAGCGATCCATCAACCGGCCACCTTGATCGTCTCGCTGGCCCAGAAGATCAGCGACAGGAACATGTTGAGCACGACCACGACCACGATGCTGGCCCGGATCGCCCGGCCGACCGCGACGCCCACACCCTCGGGGCCGCCGAAGGCGTAGAAGCCGTAGTAGGTGTGGATCAGGACGACCACGATCGTGAAGATCACCGCCTTGAGGACGCTGTAGAACACGTCGATGGCGGGCAGGAAGAGGTCCAGGCGGCTGTCGTACGCTCCCACGGAGACGGTGAAGAACCCGGTCACCATCAACCGCGTGGCGAAGAACGCCGAGAACAGCGCGAGCAGGTAGAGCGGGATCACCGGGATGATCGCCGCCCAGATCCGCGTCGACACGAGGTAGGGGATCGACGGCACGGCCATCACCTCGGAGGCGTCGATCTCCTCGGAGATCCGCATGGCTCCGAGCTCAGCGGTGTAGCCGGCCCCCACCTTCGCGGCGAGTGCGATCCCGGCGATGAGCGGGGTGATCTCGCGCACGTTCGCCCAGCTGGAGATCAGGCCGACGTAGGCCTGTGCGCCGATCTGCTCGAGGCCCGCGACCCCCTCCAGGCCGACCTGCGTGCCCGTGAAGAAGGCGAGCGCGCCGATCACGAACAGCATGCCGCCGCCGATGATCCAGCCGCCCGCGCCGACGACGACGTCCGAGATCATCGGGAGGATGACGGACCGCCACCACTTGATGGCCATCCCCATGCCGCGGATGGCCTCACCCCAGAACTGCATCTGGTCGGCGAAGCCCTCCGCCGGCTTCAGCGGGCGCGTGAGCGGCTTGAGAACCCGGTCGCTGGTCGCCATCTGCTCAGGCCTTCGGCGGGACGATGTTGAAGTACAGGGCCGTGAGGATGAAGTTCACGAAGAAGAGCACGATGAACGTCATGACGACGGCCCGGTTCACGGCGTCACCCACGCCCTTGGGGCCGCCGCGAGCGTTGTAGCCGTAGTGGCAGGAGATGGCTGCGGCGAGGAACCCGAAGATCGCGGCCTTCAGGACGGCCGAGTAGAAGTCCGGTAGCTGCGCGAGTTCGGTGAACGAGGCGAAGTAGGCCCCCGACGTGCCGTTCTGGATCGGCACCGCCATGACCCAGCCGCCCATGATGCCCGCGACGGACACGATCCCGTCGAGGAGCGCGCCGACCACCGTGGCGGCCAGCAGCCGCGGCAGGACCAGTCGGTGGATGGGGTCGACCCCCATGACCTCCATCGCGCTGAGCTCGTCGCGGATGCGCCGCGAGCCGAGGTCGGCGGTCATGGCGGAGCCACCCGCGCCGGCGATGATCAGCGCGGTGGCGACCGGCGCGGCCTCACGGACGACCGCCAGCACCATGGCCGCGCCGATGTGCGACTCCGCGCCGATCTGCTTGGCGAGGCTGCCGACGTGCAGGGCGATGATCACGCCGAAGGGGATCGACACGAGGACCACCGGCAGCATCGCGACCTTGGCGATGAACCAGCACTGGTGGATGAACTCCTCGAACGGGAACGGGCGCTTGCGCAGCGCGAGGATCCCGTCGATGCCCATCGACGTGACGCCACCCAGCTGGGCGACGCCGTTGGTCAGGCTCGGCACTCCACCCCTCCCCAGCGGTGGTTGCGTGCTTCGGCGCCAGTCGCGAGCCCCTCGGGAGGTCTCCCCTCGAACCCCTGGCGGTGGTCCGTGCGGGGTCGCCGCCCGGACTGGGCCGGGACGCTAGCAAAGGTCACCAGCGCTTCCGGCGGAGGCGGCATGCATCTCGGCCGACCCCGTGGAGGGGCACTTCTTCGACGGATGCGTCGGTTCCCCTTGACCGTGCGCGCATCGCTCGGCCACACTCCCGGTGCGCACCCGGTGGAGCCCATGGACCGATCGGTCCGAGGGGGCGCATGGAGGGGCACGTGGCAGACGACGATGGCCAGCAGAAGAAGAGTCGCCGCTCATCGGGATCCCGGACGCTCGCGCGTGGACTCGCGCTGCTGACGGCCCTCGGTGACGCGAGCGACGGGGCGACGGTCTCGGGGCTGGCCGAGGCGACGGGGCTCGACCGGGCGGTCCTGTACCGCCTGCTCGACACGCTCACGGCCGAGGGCTTCGTGACGCGCGACCCCGAGACGCGCCGGTACCGGCTGGGGCTCGCGATGCTCGAGCTCGGGGTCCGCGCGGCGCAGGGGCTCGAGGTGCGCCGCCTCGCCGGCCCACCGCTGCGCAGCCTCATGGAGGACTCGGGCGAGACCGCGTGCCTCGCGGTCCGCGACCGCGACGACCTCGTGGTGGTCGAGGTCGTCGAGCCGCCGGACCGCTTCGTGCAGGTCAACTACCGCATCGGCTTCCGGCACCCGCTCGGCGTCTCGGCCCACGGCAAGGCGCTGCTCGCCTTCCTGCCGGAGGGCGCCCGCGACGCGAGCCTGCAGCCGATCCGCCAGCGCGGCGTCGCCTACACGCTGGGTGAGCTCGAGCAGGGAGCGTCCGGCGTGGCGGCCCCGGTCTTCGACCACACCGGCAAGGCCGTCGCGGCGGTCGGCATCGTGGCACCGACGGCCCGGCTCCCGGAGCCCGAGTCGGTGGCCCTGCGGGTGTTGCGCTCAGCGCGCGAGATCAGTGAAAGGCTTGGCTGGCGCCCCCGCCGTACCGCAGGCTAGGGCCGTGCGCTCGCACCACTGACGCGTGCGGGCGGCGACCGATCGTCGCCCTCCCGTCACCCCCTCGTGCCGGGCGCATGGCCACCGCGAGCGCGGTGGACCCCTCGGGGGAGGGAGCCACACCATGCCGCAGTACCAGAGCGGGAAGACGACCCGGTTCGCCCACGTAGCGCTGCCGGCGGGCACGGTCGAGGAGGAGCACGGGCGCGAAGGCTTCTTCGGCGCCGTGAGCCACCTCTACCACCTGCACCCGCCGACCGGATGGACGTCGATCGACGGGCCGCTGCGCCCGCGCGCGTTCCACGCGACCGACCTCCCGGCGCCCGGTGACGAGCGTGCGCTGCCCGTCGAGCTGCTCGTCAACGACGAGGTCCGGCTGTCCCTCTGGCACCGCACGACCGAGCTCCCGTTCTTCTTCCGCAACGCGGACGGCGACGACGTCCTCTTCTGCCACCGCGGCAGCGGGACGTTCGAGACGGACTACGGCCCGCTGACGTACGGGCAGGGTGACTACGTCGTCCTGCCGCGCGGCACGACCTACCGCGTCGTGCCGACGGCACCGTCGACCTTCTACTGCATCCAGACGACCGACGGGGTCCGCCCCCCGGACCGCGGCCTGCTCGGTCCCAACGCCATCTGGGACGAGTCCTGCCTGCGCATCCCCGAGGCCCACGCCTTCGACGAGGCCGGGGACTTCGAGGTCGTCATCAAGCGTCAGGGCCTGCTCACGTCCGTGCACTACCCGTTCCACCCGCTCGACGTCGTCGGCTGGAAGGGCGACCTCACGCCGTTCGTGCTCTCGATCGACGACATCCGGCCGATCGTCGCACCCGGCTACCACCTGCCGCCGAGCGTCCACACGACGTTCCAGGCGGACGGTGCGGTGATCTGCACGTTCCTGCCGCGCCCGCTCGAGTCGGACCCCGAGGCGCTGTCGGTGCCGTTCTTCCACCGCAACATCGACTACGACGAGACGATCTTCTACCACGACGGCGACTTCTTCAGCCGTGACGGGATCGAGGCCGGCTCGCTGACGTGGCACCCACAGGGGATCCACCACGGCCCCCACCCCAAGGCGCTCGCGAACATGGGCACCAAGGAGTGGACCGACGAGAAGGCCGTGATGATCGACGCGCGCAAGCCGCTCGAGATGACGGAGGCCGCCGAGAGCGTCGAGTGGTCGGAGTACTGGGCGACCTGGCAGGGCTAGCGGCCTAGGCTCCGGCCGGCACCCTGCACAGGAGGAGCGTCCCGTTGTCCGAGGACCGTGCGCTCGCGACCGCCGAGTTGCTCGGGGCCCTGACCTACGGCCAGCTCCGCGCGTTCGAGGTGACCTCGCGTGCCGTCCGCGTGGCGCCTGACGCGCGTGCCGCCGACTCCATGAGCGAGTTCGCCGTGCGCGAGCACGGCCGCTACCGCGCACTGCGGGACCGCCTCGAGCAGATCACCGAGCTGCCGGGCTCCGTCATGGATCGCCAGAAGCCCCGGTTCGACGACTACTTCGACAACGCGCCGGTCGACGACTGGCTCTCCGCCTGCACGTTCTTCGCGGCGGGGCTCCCGCTGGTCGCCGACTTCGTCCGACAGATCGCGCCCGCGCTCGACGACGACACGGCGACCGTCGTGATGGACGCGCTGGCCGAACGTGGGCCGTTCGAGCGCTACGCCCGCGGACAGGTCGTCGACATCGTCGGCGACGACCCGGACAAGCGTGAGGCGGTCAAGCACCTGCTCGCCGACGTGATGGGCCGTGCCCTGACCCAGTTCCAGGGCGCCATCACCGACACGGACGCGTTGGAGGTCCTGCTGTCGGGCGACGAGGGCGAGGAGATGGTCAAGCGCGTCGCCATGGCCGTGCTCGAGGGACACCGCAGGCGCATGGTCGAGCTCGGCTTCGACGAGCTGGACTAGCCGGGCCGCACCTGCTCGAGGTGCACGCCGGCCCATCGGGCCTCCGGGTCCGGGCAGTCGGTGCGGAAGTGGCCCCCGCGGGTCTCGTCTCGCAGCAGGGCACTCCGGCAGATCAGCTCGGCGGTGGTGATGGCCGCGTGCAGCTCGACGCTCTCGGTGTCGGTCGAGCGGGGGCCCAGCTCCTCGCGCAGGGTCCGGAGCGTGTCGCACGCCATCCGCAGGCTGGCCGCTGACCGGACGGGTCCGGCACCGGCGAGCATGGCCTCACGCATCCGCTGGCGTACGTCACCCGGTGTGGCGGTGGCGAGCTCGGGCTCGACGGCCGGGAGGCCGGGCGAGGCCGGCAGGTCGCGCACGATGGTGACGGCTGCGCGTGCCCCGAAGACGAGCGCCTCACTGAGGGAGTTGCCGGCCATCCGGTTGCCGCCGTGCAGGCCCGTGCTCGCGACCTCGCCGGCGGCGTACAGGCCGGGCACGGACGTGCGTGCGTACAGGTCGGTGCGGACGCCACCGACCATGTAGTGCGCGGCAGGGGTCACCGGCACGCGCTCGGTCGCGAGGTCGAACCCGTACCGGCGGGCGCCCTCGAGGACGGTCGGGAACTCGTGCTCGAGAGCCTCGATCCCGAGGTGGGTCGCATCGAGCCACGCGCCGCCGTCCTGCTCCAGGATGGCGCGAGCGACGACGTGGCGGGGTGCGAGCTCGGCGTCGGGGTGGAACTCGTGCACGAACCGCTCGCCCGCCGCGTTGTGCAGCGTCGCCCCGGCCCCGCGGAGCGCCTCCGTCAGCAGCAGCCGCCACGAACCCTCGATCGCCAGCCCCGTCGGGTGGAACTGCACGAACTCCATCCCGCGCACGGCCGCGCCGGCGTCGTACGCGAGGGCGACCCCGTCGCCGGTCGCGTGGTCGCGGTTGGTCGTGGCCGCGTACAGGCCCCCGCAGCCGCCGGTGGCGAGGAGCACCGCGCGCGCCCGGACGAGCACGAGCTCGCCGTCGGACAGCACCCAGACCCCGCACGCCTCGCCGGTCGCCGTCGTGGCGATGTCGAGGGCGTTGCCCTGCAGGCGCCGGACACGTGGCGTGGCCGCCAGCCGCAGCACCCGCACGAGCTCCGCACCGGTCGCGTCCGCCCGGTGGACCGACCGTGCCACGGCCTGCCCGCCCTCGCGGGCCAGGTGGATCGACCCGTCGGGGTTGCGATCGAACTCCGCGCCGAGGTCGATGAGCCGCTGCGTGTGCTCGGGGGTCTCGGCCGCGTGCACGAGCGCCGCGGCCGGGTCCACGAGCCCGGCGCCGGCGCGGGCCGTGTCCTCGGCGTGCAGCTCCGGGCTGTCGTCCGGGCCGAGCGCGGCAGCCATGCCGCCCTGCGCGAGCGGGGACGACCCGGAGGCCGCCGCCCCCTTGTCGATGACGACGACGTCCAGCCCCTCCGGGAGGTTGATGCTCGCATAGAGGCCGGCGACGCCGGCGCCGATGATGGCGACGTCGGCCTCGACGCGCCCGGGCGCGGCGGGGACGGCGGCGTCGGGCGGCCCCGTCACGCGCCCCTGCCGGCGCGTCGACGGTCGAGCATGGCGTGGATGGTGAGTGAGTTCGTGACGTACTCGCCGAAGGCGTCAGGGTCGGCGAGAAGCCATGAGTGGTCGGCGTCGGGGATCACCTGCCCGTGCAGTCCGGCCGACTCGCAGAGCGCCCGGAACGCGTCCTCGGTCATGACGCGGTCCTGGTCGCCCCACAGGACGGTGACGGGGATCTCCCGACGTGCCACCTCGGCCAGCTCGTCGCGCAGGTCGGCACGGCCGGCGAACAGTCCCAGCTCGACCATCCTCCGCGGGTCGCGCAACGCGTTGTCCACGAACACGCGGGCCACGCGCGGCAGCGTCGTCAGGTACTCGCGTGCCGCGAACTCGCGCGGCATGGCGGAGAGCCAGTGCCAGAGCGGGCGTTCGGCGAGATGGCGCCGCCCTCGTGCGCCGTGCTTCCAGACGCCACCGCCGACGGCGTTGATGAGGACGAGGCTGCGGACGCGCTCGGGGTGGTGGTAGGCGGTGGCGGTCGCGACCCCGCCACCGAACGAGTGCCCGATCAGGAACGCCGGCTCGCTCCCGACGAGGTGGTCCAGGAGGTGGTCGGCCCAGCGCGCGAGGGCGTCCCAGCGCAGCTCGCCGGGCAGTGGTGCACTGCGACCGAAGCCGGGCAGCGCCGGGGCGATCACCCGCACGCCGGCACGCAGCAGGCCGGGCAGCGCCTGCTCGTACGCGCGGCTCGACAGCCCCCACCCGTGGAGGAACACCGCGGGTGGGCCGTCGCCGGCCTCGCCGTAGACCACGACCCGACCATCGAGCGTCGTACGGTGCCAGCGCAGCCGTTCGGTGCGCTCAGCCACCCGGACTCCTCTCGGCCTTGGAGCCGGGGGAGTCTATCCGTCGTCGCACCCCTCCCCGAGGTATGCCATAGTCACGCCCCGGCGCGCGATCGACGGAGGGCTGCAGCGTGACGAGCTCCGACTACCGCGAGGTGCTTGGGATCCTCGGTGGAACCGGACCACAGGGGCGAGGCCTCGCTGCCCGATGGGCGAGGGCGGGCCACGAGGTCCACATCGGTTCCCGAACGCTCGAGAAGGCCGAGAAGGCCGTCGCCGACGTCGTCGAGCGGATCGGACCGGACCACGCCGTCCACGCCGCCGTCAACGAGGATGCCGCCAAGCAGGCCGAGATCGTCGTCGTCGCCGTCCCGCACGACGCCCAGCAGACGCTCCTGCCGCCGCTGCGCGAGCACGTCGCGGGCAAGGTCGTCGTCAACGTCGTCAACCCGATGATCTTCGACGATCGGGGCCCCCGGGCCGTGCGGGTCGAGGCGGGCAGCGCGGCCGAGGAGTGCCAGGAGCTGTGGCCGGAGGCGCGGGTGGTGAGCTCGTTCCACGACGTGTCCAGCCGGAGGCTGCTGCGGGTCGACGAGCCGATCGTCACGCACGTCCTGATCTGCGGGGACGACTGGGACGCGAACCACCGGGTCGCGCACCTCGCCTCCCGCATCGAGGGCATGTGGGGCGTGCACTGCGGCCCGCTGCGCCTGAGCGAGTACGTGGAGAACATCACGCCGCTCATCCTCACGATCAACAAGCTGTACAAGATCCAGGCAGGCCTGCTGATCGACGGCATCGAGCGTGACGAGGAGGCCATCCACGCCCACCTCGCTGACGGCTCGGCCCGCGCCGGCCGCAAGCAACGGGCCAGCGAGGCGTCGTGAGCACGACCGACATCCCCGACGGGCCGGGTCGGTACGAGATCGTCTTCGACACACGCGACCGGCTGCTCGGGAACCGACTGGTCAGCCGCATCGAGTCGGTCATGGGGCCCACGTACCCGGTCCAGCGTGGGGACAGCGGGCCGACCTGGTCGGTCATGATCGACTTCCCCCACGGCAAGGCCGCGGATCGCTTCTTCTCGTCCGACTTCTACCGCCAGCTGTGCATCGAGATCCGCCGCAGCTGCAACTCGCCGGTACTGGTCGTGCCGATGGGGCCGCCGAGCTAGAGCTCGCCCGACTCCAGCCGGACCAGGTCGCGGTAGCCCTCGTGGAGGGACGCGGTGAGCCTCCCCGGCCGGCCGCTGCCCACCCGGCGGCCGGCGACGCGGACCAGCGGCACCAGTTCGCGCGTCGTCGCCGTGAGGAACGCCTCGTCCGCGGTGGCGAGCTCGTCGAGCGTGAGCGGGCGCTCGTCGACGGGGATCTCCTGGCCCTTCGCCACCTCGAGCACCGTGGCGCGCGTCACGCCCGCGAGGATGCCGGCGGAGGTCGGGGGCGTGACGAGCCGCCCCGCGACGACCGCGAACACGTTGGAGAACGAGCCTTCGAGGATGCGGCCGCGGTCGTCGGTCAGCAGGGCCTCGTACGCCCCCTGCTGCGCGGCGACCCGCCGCGCTCGCACGGACGCCAGGTAGGACGTCGCCTTGATGTGGGGGAGCTCCCGCGACCACGGCACCGCGGTCGCCTCGACGCCCTCGCGGTAGACGGCGGCATCCATGGCCAGGGGCTGGGAGGTCACGACGACGGTCGGCCCCCCGAGCGGGGTGCCCGGGAGCGGTGAGCGCGGGTCGATGGCGCCCGGGGTGACGATGATGCGCACCGCCGAGTCCGCGCCGTCGAACTCGGAGAGGTTGGCGCGGGCGACCTCGGTCACCGCGTGGACGAGGTCGGCGCGCGCCGGTAGGTCGAATGCGAGCTCGCGCGCTCCGGCCTCTGCCCGGTCGAGGTGCGCGTGCAGGCGGAACGGATGCGCCTTGTAGGCCCGCACGGTCTCGAACACCCCCTCGCCGCTGCGGAACCCGCGGTCGAACACGCTGACCTGTGCGTCGGCCGCGGGGACGAGGGCGTCGCCGAGCCAGGCGTGCAGGCTCATGGGTCCTCCTCGTGCTCCAGGGTCGGGGCGGGCTCAGCGGAGGCCGAACGCCCCGACCGCGTCGAGGAACGCCTGTGCCTTCGCGATGCTCTCCTCGTGCTCGCCGGCCGGGTCGGAGTCCGCGACCACGCCGCCGCCGGCACCGTAGTCAACGGTTCCATCGGGCAGGAGGACTGCCGTGCGGATCGTGACCGAGGTCCCGAGGGCCCCCGCCGAGATGTACCCCAGGGCCCCGCAGTAGTAGCCGCGGCGGACCGGTTCGTACCCGTCGATCAGCTCCATCGCCCGGACCTTGGGCGTGCCCGTCACCGAGCCGCACGGGAAGGCGGCCCGGAGCAGGCCACCCCAACCGACCCCGTCGGCGAGGGTCGCCTCCACGGTTGAGACGAGGTGCCAGACGGTGGGATGGCCCTCGACCTCGAGCAGCGAGGGCACCCGGACGCTTCCGATCTCGGCGACGCGGCCGAGATCGTTGCGTTCCATGTCGACGACCATGACGTTCTCGGCCGCGTCCTTCTCGGAGGACGTGAGCTCGGCGCGCAGCCGCTCGTCCTCGGCGGCGGTCCCCCCGCGAGGTCGTGTGCCCTTGATCGGGCGGGTTCGCACGTGGCGGCCGGTCGCCTCGAGGAACGTCTCCGGGGAGATCGACGCGATGTCGACCGGACCCTCGATCACCGCGCCGTAGGGCGCCGGGCTGCGGTCGCGCATGGCCCGGTACAGGGCGTGGACGTCTGCGGGCCACTGCGCCGAGATCCGCTGGCTCAGGTTGACCTGGAACGTCTCGCCGGCGGCGATGTCGTCGAGGATGTCGCGGACCCGTGAGCGGTAGGCCGGCGCCGGCAGGCTGGTCACGGCGAGCTGTGCCGGCACGACGACGCGCGGCAGTGGGGGAGGCGGCTCGGCGAGGACGCGGAGGACGCTGTCTGCCAGGTCGTCGGTGTCCTCGGCCAGGATGGGCCGGTGCACGAGGTGGGCCGTCTCGTCCCGGTGGTCGACCACCACCACGACCGGTGCGAGGTGCAGGACGAGATGGGGGTGGGACCGGTCGTCGACCGCCCGTGTCGGGAGCCGCTCCACGCGGCGGGAGAGATCGTACGAGAAGGCGCCGACGAGCCCGCCCGAGAACGGGTACGGCCCGGGCGGGTCGTCGGGCGACAGGCCGATGGCACGGGTCAGGTCGTCGATGCACGCGAAGGGGTCGCTGCCGAGGACGACCTGCCCGCGGGGCGAGACGAGCCGGGTCGTCTCGCCGTCGTCCTCGACGCGGACGCCGGCATCCGGGACCACGTAGGACACGTGCCCGGCGGCCGGGACGCCCTGCCGGGTCTCGAGCACGTGCACGCGCCCTCGCGACCGCAGGCAGCGCACGATCGCGTCGAGGTCGACCGTCCCGTCGCCTCGACGAGGTGCGTCGGTCAGCTCCCGGACCCGCGCGTCTGCCGGCCGCAGCCCGGGGAGGCCAGCCATGTCAGGTCGTGGACGGGACGCTGTACTTCCGCCGGAACTCCGCCTCGTCGAGCCCGTCGAGGTCGGTGTCGAGCTGGTCCTCGAAGTCGCGGGCCTGCTCCTCGTCGGAGAAGGTCTGGGCCCAGACGAGCGCACCGGTGGCCACGACCTGCAGCTGCACGTCGTACATGACCGCACCGTCGTACCCGCCGCGGGTCCGCGTGAGCACGCGGAACGCCTTGCGGGGGGAGGAGGCGGCGTCGGACACGTCACCCTCGATGTCAGAGGTGGTTGGCGGCGAGACGCTCCCGCGTTCGAGCGGGGAGGGGCGTCGGACGCGCCGGGGCGCCGGACTGGCGCGAACCGGACGGTACTCGACGCCGTTCTCGCCCTGCAACGCGGCGTGCGAACGTGTGGACGGGCCAGCTCGCACCGGGGGCCGGCGGCCTCGCGGCCCTCGGTACGCTCGTCGGCCCAGCCCGGAGGTCCAGCTTGAAGGTCTACACGCGCCGCGGAGACGACGGCACCACGGGGCTGCTCTACGGCGGCCGCGTGCGCAAGGACGACCTCCGGACCGAGGCCTACGGAACGGTCGACGAGTGCGTCAGCGCCCTGGGCATGGCCCGCGCCGCACTCCCGACGGACAGCGAGTGGCACGACGTCATCCTCGGCATCCAGCGGGAGCTGTTCGCCCTCGGCGCCCAGCTCGCCACGCGGGTCGAGGAGTGGGACAAGCTCGCCGTCGGCGTCTCCCGCGTCGACGAGGACATGGTGACGGCACTCGAGCGGCTCATCGACGACGTGGAGGAGCGCTTCCCGCTCCCGCAGGAGTTCGTGGTTCCCGGCGGTGACGCGGCGGCTGCCGCGCTCGACCTCGCCCGCACGATCTGTCGGCGAGCCGAGCGCCGCACGGTGACGATGCAGGCCGAGGGCCTGCTGCCCGACGACACGCCGGTCCACTACCTGAACCGCCTCAGCGACGCGCTGTTCGTACTCGCACGCGCCGTCGAGGGGGAGTGGGTGCCCTCGCGGACCGAGGACTGACCTTGTCCGGGGCCGCGGGGCCGTCGACCGTCGGGGCGACCCGCACGGTCGTCGACGAGCTCGGCATGGAGCTCGAGGT
>JBFHRB010000028.1:0-19677 GCA_041591915.1 Nitriliruptorales bacterium | reverse complement strand
GTGGGCGACTTCAACACGACGCCGGACAACGAGCGGTACGCCTACATCGTCGACCAGGGCTGGGCCGACACGTGGGCGACGGCGCGGCCCGGCGACGTCGGCGCGACGAGCGATCAGGAGATCGACAGCCCGACGGCGACGGTCGACCGCCGCATCGACTACGTCTGGATGCGCGCCGGCCAGTGCGACGTCGCGGTCGTCGACGCCACGACCATCGGCGACGCGCCGGTCCCGTACGCGGAGGGCACGGTCTGGCCGTCCGACCACTACGGCGTCGTGACCACGCTGGCGATCGACGCGCCGTGCGATGCCGTGCCGGACCCGGCGCCGACCCCGTCGTCGACCCCGTCCGCGGGTGACGTGGCCGCAGCCGACGACGTGGCCCCGGCGACCCTGCCCGCCACGGGAGCCCCACTCGGGGCGCTGGCTGTCGTCGCCCTGCTCAGCCTGACCTTCGGTGCACGCCTGCGCCGCCACTGAACGAGAAGATCCCATGCGACGCATCCTCCTCAGCACGCTCCTGTCCGCCGGCCTCGTGGCCGCGATGGCCCTGCCGTCGAGCGGACAGTCCGCGACCCGCACCATCGTCTTCGGGGGCGAGGGCAACCGCCTCAACGCCTACGACGCCGAGACCGGCGCGAAGCAGACGGTGATCCCGTCCGCCGCGGACGACCCCGCGGGTGGCCGCGACATCAACGCCCAGATCTGCTTCGACCCCAGCGACGACCCGAGCTCCGGGGTCCGCCACTTCATCGCCGGTGAGGACACCGGGCAGGTGACCCAGGGCGAGGAGCGCGCCGGCCAGGGCTGGGGCTGGTTCGAGCTGCGGGGCGACAGCGTCGGCGGCCTCACGTGGACGCAGGTCGGCAAGTTCGAGCCGACGTACGCGACCGACAGCGACAACCCCGAGAACTACGGCTGCGGCTTCCTGTCCGACGGTCGCCTGCTGACGACCGACGTCGGTGACCAGTTCCCGCAGGACCCGGCCACCGGCCAGCTCATCGTGTGGTTCCCGCCCTTCGACCGCCCCGTGATCCCCTACTGCAAGATCGACACGGCCATCCCGACGGCCGGCCAGGTCTACGTCGACGAGCAGGACCGCGTCTACGTCGGCGCGCAGCGCTCGGACACCCGCGACCCCCGCTCGCCCGCGGGCATCTACCGCTACAGCGGCACGTGGCCCACGGGCCCCGATGCGGCCGGTGGCTGCGGCCGCACCGACGCGACCGATGCGCCGCTCGTGGACGACGGCGCGATCAGCCGCGAGGTCTTCATTCCCGCAGGCCCGCTGCTCGCCACGCCCACCGGAGTCGTGCGCAGCCCGAGTGGTGGGTTCTACGCGAGCTCGGTGTTCGACGGCCGCATCACGGAGTACGACGCGAACGGCCAGCCGATCCGCCCGATCCTGCAGCCGAACGGGCAGGAGCAGCCGCCCTACCCGTCGACGGGCACGCCGCTGGGCCTCGGCATCGGGCCGGACGGCACCCTCTACTACGCCGACATCGGCGTCGAGGTCAGCTTCGGGCCCAACGGCTTCAGCGCCGGGCCGGGCAACCAGAACGGCTCCGTGCGCCAGATCCGCTTCGTGGACGGCGCGCCCCAGCCGCCCGAGAAGATGGACGACGGCCTCGCGTTCCCGGACGGCATCGGCGTCCTCAACATCGACCTGACGCAGCCTGCGCCCACGCCGACCCCGACCCCGACGCCCGCCGTGCAGGCCGACGCCGGCGCGCTCCCGGCCACGGGTGGCGGCCTCACCGCCGTCGCCGCAGCCGCGCTGGCCGCGGCCGTCGGGTTGCGCCGCCGGGAGAGCTGAGGTGCGACGGCTCCTGACGGTCGTCACCACGGCGCTGGTGGCCGCGGCGCTCTCCCTGCCGCTCGCCCACGCCGCGCCGACGCAGAACCCGCCACCCGGCACCGGATCATCACGCCAGGCCTGCCCGGACTGGGGCATGTACGGCTACTCGCCCGCGAGGACGTTCTCGTCGGACTGCCCGTCGGCGATCTCACCGCAGACCGCCCAGAACCTCACCCCCCTCTGGACGTTCAAGACCGACAAGACCGTGACGGCATCGCCGGTCGTGGTTGACGGCCGCGTCTTCGTCGGCGACTGGACGGGCACGATGTTCGCGCTCGACGCGGCCGACGGATCGCTGCTGTGGTCGACCCCGACCGAGCCGGCACCGGGGGCACCGTTCGGCCCGATCGTCTCCTCCGCTGCCGTCGCCGACATCGGCGGGCGCCAGCTCGTGGTCTTCGGTGCCGGCCCACGCGTGTACGCGCTGGACGCCACCGACGGCTCCGAGGCGTGGGTCGTCTACGTCGGCGCCAACGTCGCGGACGAGCAGACCGAGGTCGAGTCGTCGCCCGTCATCTGGGATGGCGTGGTCTACGTGGGCTTCGACGTGCACAACCGCCGGGTCGAGCAGACCGGCGGGGTGCGCGGCGGGGTCCTCGCGCTGGACGCGGCGACCGGCGATCGCCTCTGGTACTTCAACCCCGAGCTCGACAACGTGGAGTCGGGGTGCTCGTCGGTGTGGTCCTCGCCGGCGCTCGACGTCGACGCCGGCCTCCTCTACTTCGCCACGGGCAACTGCCCGCAGGACGACTACCCGTGGACGCCGCACACCGAGGCCGTCACCGCACTGCGCATGGCCGACGGCACGCCCGTGTGGGCCTTCTCGCCACACGAGCCGAACCGGCAGGACTGGGACTTCGGGGCGACGCCGAACCTCTTCCGCGACCTGCAGGGCCGCCGGATCCTCGGCATCGGCAACAAGGACGCGAACTACTACGCGCTCGACCCCACGACCGGCGACCTGCTGTGGAACACCCAGGTCGCCGAGCCGGGCGACGTCAACGAGGACTTCGCGATCGGCGGGTTCATCGGCTCCACGGCCGTCTACGAGGGCAAGGTCTTCGGCGGCACGGCTCTGGGCGGGGCCCCCTACTACCACGCGATGAACGCCTCGACGGGTGAGGTCATCTGGAACGGGACGGCCGGCCCCACCTACGCGGCATCGGCCGTGGTCAACGGCGTGGTGTTCGCCGGCGCGCTCGACAACGAGCTCAAGGCGTGGGACGCACGGACCGGGCAGCTCCTGTGGGCGCAGCCGCTGGCCGGGCCGATCTCCTCGGCCCCGGCCATCGTCGGCGACACCCTGTTCGTCGGCTCGGGCACGTCCTCGTCGGACGCCTGCGCCAAGGACACGCCGATCTTCAGCGACGTCTGCTTCGCCGCGTTCCAGGAGGGTCTCGGGCGCAGCGGCGCCGTGCACGCCTTCACGCTCCGCGACCCCGGAGGCCGCGTGGCCGCGATCGGTGGCACGGGGAGCGACGAGATCCTGCTGAGCAACGAGGGCAACCGGCTCAACGCCTTCGACCTCCGAACGCTCGAGTCGCAGACCGTCATCCACGCCAACCAGACGGGCGAGCTGGGCGGTGAGGGCTGGCCCGTGGAGGCCGGCGGACGCGACGTCAACGGCCAGGTCTGCGTCGACCCGACCAGCCCCGCCCACATCGTCCTCGGTGAGGACACCAACCAGCCGGATCCGCCGCCCGGCTGGGGGTACTTCCGCATCGACGGGAAGCGTGTGGGCGAGCTCGCCGCCACGCAGGTCGGCAAGCTCACGCCCACCTACCTCGGCGACCCCGACAACTTCGGGTGCGGCTTCCTGCCGGACGGCCGGCTCGTCACGACGGCGATCGGCGACCGGTTCCCGGGCCAGCCGAGCAACGGCGAGCTGATCCTGTGGTTCCCGCCGTTCGACCGCACGGACGTCCCCTACTGCAAGCTCGACGGTGGGCTCGCCACGGCCGGGGGCATCCTCGTGGACGCGGACGGCTCGATCCTCGTCGCCGCGAACCGCCCCAACGACGGCGGTGACCCGGGCGGCATCTTCCGCTTCACGGGCGACCTGCCGACCGGACCCGACGCCGCCGGCGGCTGCGGCCGCACGGACGCCTCGGGCGCGCCACTGGTCGACGAGGGCCGCATCGCACGAGAGGTCTTCATCGCCTCCGACGACGCGGCGCTCACGCCATCCAGCATCGTCCACAGCGGTCTCGGCACGTACTACGTGTCCAGCGTCTTCAACGGCACGATCGCCGAGTACGACGCCGAGGGCACGTTCCTGCGCCGCGTCGTGACACCGCAGGGCCCTCCGGCCGACTCCTCGGGGACGCCCTTCGGCATGGCCGTCGCCAGCGACGGGAGCCTCTACTACGCCGACCTCGGGATCGTGGGTGGCGAGGCGTTCGCCACGCGGGGCACCGTCCGGCGCGTGCGGTTCGCCGACGACGGGTCGCCGAACGCCCCGGAGGTGCTCGACGCCGGACTGGACTTCCCCGACGGCCTCGGACTCCTCGTCCCGCCGCCTCCGCCTGCTCCCACGCCTCCGCCAGCCGTGGCGCCGACCGCGGACGCCCTGCCCTCGACCGGTGGCGGGGCCGCCACCCTCGGCCTGGGGATGGTGGCCGTTGGGATGGCCCTCGGCACCCGCCGTCGCCGATAGCCTTCGATCACCTCATGCGGCGACTTCGGCCGCATCTCCTCCCCAGCGAGTCACCTTCACCATGCCCGACACCGAGGTCCTCGAGGACTGGGGCCCCGTCGCCGCCGGTGGACGCCGGCGCGTCCCGCGTCGCGCGATCGTCGTGGGCGTCGTTGCCGTCCTCCTGCTCCCGCTCCTGTTCGGCCTGGCCACGGGACTTCGTGCGAGCGCGGCCATCGAGCGGGTCCCCGTGGAGAACCTGGCCTCGGGCGCGGGTGCCGTCCGGCACACGCTGGTCGTCGGGTCCGACAGCCGCGAGGTCCTGTCCGAGGAGGAACAGACGACCCTCACGGCCGGGTTCGTCGAGGGCGAGCGCACCGACACCATCTTCATCATGAGCACGTCGGGCGGGAAGGTCGCGCTGCTCGCCCTGCCCCGCGACCTCTGGGTGACGCGCTGCGACGGCACCAACGGACGGATCAACTCCGCCGTGCAGCGCGGAGGTCCCGGCTGCCTCGTCCGGACGGTGCGCGACCTCACCGGGATCCCGATCAGCCACTACGTCGCCGTGAACTTCGCCGGCTTCCGCGATGTGGTCGACGCCGTTGGCGGCGTGGAGCTCTGCCTCGAGCGCGCCATCCAGGACCCCTTCGCCGGCGTCGACCTCCCGGCCGGCTGCCAGACACTCAACGGCACGCAGGCCCTCGGCTACGTCCGCGTCCGCAAGATCGACAACGACCTCAAGCGGATCGAGCGCCAGCAGCAGTTCCTGCGCGCGCTGGCGTCGGAGGCCACCGACGCCTCGGTCGTGCTCAACCCGTTCCGCGTCTGGGGGCTCGCCGGCGCAGGGGGCTCCGCGCTGACGGCGGACGAGTCGCTCGGACCGTTCGACCTGGCCCGACTCGGCCTCGCCGGCCGGGGTGCGGCGAGCGGGGCCATCGCCACGCACACCGTCCCTGTCCGCAACGCCTCGATCGGTGGCGCGGCCGTGCTGCTCCCGATCGAGGGCGAGACCCAGGCGCTGTTCGAGCAGTTCCGGTCCGGCGCGGTGCTCGGGAGCCTCGAGCCGGTGCGCGAGGGGGACGTGACCCCCGCCGACGTCCGTGTCGAGGTCCGCAACGGTGCGCGCATCACCGGGATCGCGGGGACGACGGCGGACGCGCTCGAGGCGAAGGGCTACGTGGTCGTGGGGGTCGGCAACGCCGACACGACGGCCACGACCACGATCCGCTACCCGGCGGGGCAGCGTGCAGCCGCGGAGCTCCTCGCCGACGACCTGCCCGTCGAGCCCGTGCTCGAGGAGGCCGCCGTCGACCGCGTCATCCTGATCCTCGGCCAGGACCTGGGCTGACCCGGGGGCGTCAACCCTCGAGCAGCGGCCGGATCGCCTCGAGGTAGTGGTCCATCAGGGCCTTGTAGCGATCGGTGTCGTCGCGGATGTCGGGATGGCGTCGGCCGAGCGCGTGCGCCGCGAACTTCGCGCCCCGGTAGTAGGTCTGAAGCTGCTCCAGCATGTAGGCGTTCGGCCCGGGTACGCCCGGACCGGACGTGACCGGCTCGGGGTCGACGGCCGCCCAGCCCTGGGCGGCGGCGACGGAGAACGTCTCCTCGAGGAAGGGACGATCGGCGTAGTCGGCAGCGGCCCGCCGCCACAGCTCGGATCCCTCCCGGTCCACGAGGACCTGCGTCGGCACGGCGATCTCCCGCGGGTCCCTCGCGTCGGCGACGTCGAAGGTCGCGATCAGCCCGTCGCGCGACGGGTCGCTCAGCACGGGGAAGGGCAGTCGCAGCCTCGTCGCCATCGAGGCGTTGCGCTCCGGGGCATCGACGCTGATCGCGGCGATGCGCACGCCGTGCGACAGGAGCTGCTCGTAGTGCTGCGCCAGACCGGCGAGCTCACCGTGGCAGTACGGTCACCAATCGCCCCGGTAGAACAGCAGCAGGTACGCCGCCTGGCCCAGGTGATCGCGCAGGGACCACGGCTCACCGGCCTGATCGAGCAGGGGCTCCGCGAGGCGATCCGTCACGTCTCCGTCCTCCTCTCAGGCCTCGGCCGCCACGACCACGGACGAACCACCGGACCGTTTCGCGGCGTACATGGCGTTGTCGATCGTGCCGAGCTCGATCGGCGTCGAGTCGAGCACCCCGACTCCGGCCGACGCCCGCACGGCCACGTCCTGCAGCGGCGGGCCGAACCGCAATTGCCGCAGGCGCGCAACCAACTCCTCTGCCCGTGCAGCGGCGGCGGCGAGTGACGCGCCCGGCAGCAGGACGAGGAACTCATCACCGCCCCAACGAACGACGAGGTCCGGTATGCGGACGGCCGTTCGGAGCTCGCGCCCGACCCCACGCAGCACCTCGTCGCCCGCGTCGTGGCCGTACGTGTCATTGACGGCCTTGAACTCGTTGAGGTCGAACAGGATGGCCGCGACGTCGCCCATGCGGCGATCCGCCTCCATCCGCGCCTCGAAGCGCGCCATGAACCGGCGGTTGAGTGCACCCGTGAGCTCGTCGCGCTCGGCGAGGTACTCCGCCTCCTCGACCCGGGTCGACGCCCATCGCAGCTGCTGGTTCGCGGCCTCGAGCCGGCGAACGAGGGTGTCGAACGCCCCGGCGAGGTGGCGCTCGGACTCGCTGACCTCGACGGCCCCGGCACGGTCGAGCAGCGACTGGGCAAGGGACGCCTCGGCGCTCTCGAGGGGCGACAGGTCGAGGATGCGCGCAGCGACGGGCAGGGACCTGGTCCGGTCGAAGCTCCAGCGCGCGAGGAAGCCACGGTCGAGCTCCGGGGCGGGCTCGACGTCGAGGGGTCGACCCAGGTCCTCGCAATGGAGGGCCGCGCAGGTCCTGGGCGAGGCGATGGCGATGTTCCACTCGACCGCGAGCTCATGACCCGGCCCGAGCTCGACCTCGATGAGGTTGTCGGGTCCGTTCCGTCGCTCCGACGCATGCCCCTCGACGTAGGCCACGACGACCAGGGCGCTGTTGGCGGCCATCTGTTCGTAGCGCGCGCGCTCGACGTCGAAGTGGGCGCCACGCTGGAAGCACGCGACCACGAGGCGCTCGGGATCGTCGGCCTGGATGCAGGCCTCCTCGAGCGCGTGGGACAACGCGATGAGCGACCGTTTCGACACCAGCAGGCGGTCCTCGACGGCCAACGACCCCTCCAGTGTGACCGGTGATCGGACCGTAGTAGCGTCGTCGCATGCGAGAGAGCGCGAGTCGACGCGGGCGGCGGGTCCGGACCCGGGCCCTGCCGGTCGACGGAGCAGGCGTCGGACGCGGGCGAGACGAG
Source organism: Nitriliruptorales bacterium (assembly GCA_041591915.1). Lineage (GTDB taxonomy): Bacteria > Actinomycetota > Nitriliruptoria > Nitriliruptorales > Nitriliruptoraceae > JBFHRB01. Next base: position 11,889 of record JBFHRB010000028.1, on the reverse strand, counting down.
TGGCTCGCCGTCGAGGAGCCGCTCGAGATCCGCGTGACCGCGAGCGGCGAGACCCGCCCGGTGGCGACGACGATGCGCACGCCAGGCGACGACTTCGACCTGGCCGTCGGCTACCTCGTCTCCGAGGGGATCGTCGCGGACCGCAGCCAGGTGCGCGGGATCCGGTACTGCGTCGACCGCGTGGCGGGCCAGCAGCAGCACTTCAACGCGGTGACGGTCGACCTCGACGGGGCGATGCCCGACCTCGAGCCCCTGCACCGCCACGGCACCATCACGAGTGCGTGTGGCGTCTGCGGGAAGACCCGCATCGAGGTGCTCGACGAGCTCGACCTGCCGCACCTGGCCGAGGACGCGACCACGATCGACGCCTCGGTGCTGACCCATCTGCCCGCGACCCTGCGTGACGCGCAGCCCGTGTTCGACGCCACGGGTGGCCTCCACGCGGCGGCGCTGTTCACCGCCGACGGGTCGCTCGTCGAGGTGCGCGAGGACGTCGGCCGCCACAACGCCCTCGACAAGCTGATCGGCGCGAGCCTCATGGCCGGCCGTCTCCCACTTCGAGGCGGGATCGTGCTGGTCAGCGGGCGGGCGTCGTTCGAGCTCGCGCAGAAGACGGTCGCGGCCGGCGCGCCCGTCCTCGCGGCCATCTCCGCACCGTCGAGCCTCGCCGTCGACGTCGCACGGCGGTTCGGGCTGACACTCGCGGGGTTCCTGCGGGAGGGGCGCTGCAACGTCTACACCGGGCACGCCCGCATCACGGGCGACGCGACCTCGCTGTCGGCCTAGTCGGGCCGTTGGCGCGCGTCGTACCAGTACCGGTCGATGACGCGGTCCGCGACCGACCGACGGAACACGAGGCCAGCGGCGAGGCGCAGGCCGAGCCCGAGTCCGTGGAAGTCCCCGTGCTCGTCGAACTTGCGGGTCGACGAGACGGCGCGCACCTCCGGGGCGTGGACCCAGCGCTGGCCGCGGCCCTTCCCCAGCCTGATCAGTCGGCGCTGGAGGTCGACGTCCTCGGCGATGCGCCGAGAGGTGTCGAAGCCACCGACCTCCTCGAAGTCCACGCGCCGGCAGAAGACGACGCCGGTGTCAACACCCATCGCTCGGACGACCGGGAACACCGCCGCGTACGTGAGTGCGATGCCGATCGACCAGCGTTCGTAGGTGACCCGCGTCACGCCCCCGATCACGTCGTCGCGGCGGAGCAGGCGATCGACCACCGCGAACGTGTCGGGATGCACGACCATGTCCGCGTCCACGAACGCGAGGCGTCCGTGCCTGGCGATCGCCGCACCGCCGTTGCGTGCAGCCGCGATCGCCCGCTGCTCGACGTGCGCGACCCCGCATCCGAGCTCGCGAGCCACCGCGGCCGTGGCATCTCCCGAGTCGTTGTCCGCGACGATGACCTCGACCGGGACCGGCGATCTCTCCTCGGCGGCTCGCAGGGAGGCGACCAGCGTGGGAAGGTGCGCAGCCTCGTTGTAGGCCGGCACCACCACGGAGATGCCGCGCGGATCGCCGTCTGACACCTCGTCAGCTCCTCGGTGGTACCGTGCGCTTGCTGCAGCAAGCGCACGCCGGAGTGTCACCTTGCCCGCGCTGCTGCGTTAGGTCTACCGACCCCCTCCCACGGAGCGCCATCGTGCCCCGCAACCGCCAGTTCTTCGACCACAAGGGCCGCCGCCTCGCCTACGAGATCCGCGGCGAGGGCGACCGGACGGTCGTCCTCCTGCACGGCCTCACCCTGCCCGGCCACGTCAACGGCATCGTCGCTGACATGCTGGTCGAGCGCGGCAACCGCGTCGTCATGCTCGACCTCCTCGGCCACGGCGACAGCGACAAGGCCCGCCACGCGAGCGAGCACCGCCTGGAGTACGCCGCCCAGCAGGTGATCGCACTCCTCGACCACCTCGAGATCGAGCAGGCCGTCGTGGGCGGGATGTCGCTCGGGGCCAACGTCACCCTCGAGGTCGCGGTCCGCTACCCCGAGCGCACCCTCGGCGCCATCTGCGAGATGCCCGTCCTCGAGCGCGGACTGATGGGCGTGTCGATCGCGCTGTTCCCGCTGCTCGTCGGGCTGCGGTTCGGTGGACCCCTCGTCCGCGGGCTCTTCGGAGCGGTACGGCGGCTTCCCCGCACTGGCCACGATGTGGTCGACGCCGTGCTCGACACCGGGTCGAACGACCCCCGCGCCATGGCCGCCATCATGCACGGCTACGCGACCGGGCCGGTCTGCCCGCCGAAGGAGGAGCGCGAGGCCATCGAGGCCCCGATCCTCGTCATCGGGCACAAGGGCGACGTCATGCACCCGATGGACGACGCCGAGGCGCTGATCGCCGAGGTGCCGAACGGGCGCCTCGTGCAGTCGCGGTCGTTCTTCGAGCTCCGGACCAAGCCGGCCAGGCTCGTCGGCGAGATGGCGGACTTCCTCGACGAGGTGTTCGACGCTCGCGATGCTGCCGTGGCGAAGGCCACGAAGGTCACGAAGGCCAAGGGCGCGACGAGGAAGAAGGCCGCGGCGCGCGGCTGACCCTACGCTCGTCGCCGCTCGACGGGAGGGGACGCGTGTCGTCCTACGAGATCGACGGCCGCACGGTCACGCTGCCCTGCGACGTCCGCGACGCGTGGACAGCCGTCGCGAACTTCACGGCGTCTGCCGACGCCCTGCGGGGCCTGCTCCCGACCGGGGTCCAACCGCTGCTCTGGCGGTCCGGGCGTGGGCTCGTCTCCATCGGGGCGATCCGCTACCTCGACAACGACCTCGGGGCCTACGACGAACTCTCGGTCGCGGCGTACGTCCGCGAGGCGACCGATGGCCGGACGGTGCCAGTCGCGGGTGCCGTTGCCGCCATCGCGGCCGGCAGCGCCGGGACGTACATCCACCGCCTCCCGGTGTCGGAGCGCTTCACGTGCCTGGCCGGCCGTGAGATCTGGGGGTTCCCGAAGGAGGTCGACGACCTGCGCTTCACGCGGGGCCCGCGCCACGTCGAGGCCCGGTGGTTCGCCGACGACGAGCACGTCCTGACGCTCCGCGCTCGCGCAGGAGGGCGCCTGCGGCTGCCGGTGCAGGAGTTGCAGACCTTCTCGCGCATCGCGGGGTCGACCCACGTGACGCCGTTCTCGCTGGGTGGCCGCGGCGCGCGGTTCGGTGTGGCGGATGCCCGCCTCACGCTCGGCAGCCATCCCTACTCGGACGAGCTGCGTGCGCTCAGGCTGTCGGCACGTCCGATGTCGACGCTGTGGGTCGGGCACCTGGAAGGGTCGTTCGGGACCCCGACGCCGATGGATCGGGGCGGGCACGACCGCCGCGATCGGCCTCGCGCCGCTGCGGGAGCTTGACGACGGCGTCGAGGCCACCTGCCTCGGGGGCGTCCAGGAAGATGGTTCCCCCCAGTCGCTGCGCCAGCCGCTGCGCGGCGAACAGCCCCATGCCGAGGCCGCCCGCCTCGCGGCGCGTGGTCATGTCGACCTGGCGCAGGGGATCGAAGACACGGTCCGCCATCTCGGCCGGTACACCCGGACCGCGGTCCTGGACGTGGATCACGACCTCCCCCGGCTGCCGCTCGACGAGGACGCGGACCGGCTCGTCGGCGGGCGAGAACTTGAGCGCGTTGTCCAGGAGCGAGCGCAGCATCACGTTGACGTACGACGGGATGGTCACGAGGCGCTCGGCCCCGGGGCCGACGTCGACCTCGACACGTCGTCGGCGATCGTCCGGCAGCGTCACGCGGATCTCGTTCAGGACCCGACAGACGTCGCACACCATCTGATCGGGCCGAACGGTCTCGTCCGAGGCCTCGACGGCGGCCGTGACGACCGAGACGAGCTCCGCGAGGCGTCCAGCGGCACGGTTGAGGATGCCGCTGAGCGAACGCATGTCGATGCTGCGTCCGTCCGCGGCGGCGTCGATGAGCTCAGCTGCGCCGAGGATCAGCGTCAGCGGCGTCCGGAACTCGTGCGAGACGGTCTGCAGGAGCGTGGCTCGTTGGGTCTCGATCTCGATGCGCTGCCGCAGGACCTCGGTGCGCTCCGCGTCGAGGGCGACGCGCTGGAGCGCGATGAGGACGGCCACGACGGTGAACGCGGTCGAGACGATGGCGGGCACCGCGATCGGGATCCCGGCGGCCAGCACACCGGACAACAGGACGACGACGACCCCGGCCACGCCGGTGGTGACCGGGTTGGTCCGGATCGCCAGCACCAGGAGCGGCACGAGAAGGCCGATCCATGCGTAGGCACGTAGCCCCGGCAGGGCTGCCGCCGCCCCGACAGAAACGACAGCCCCGACCGTGGCCAGTGCCGTCAACGCGACGCGCCCTTCGTCTCCCCGCCAGGAGTCGACCGACGCTCCCCCGTCCGCCGCGTCGTCCGTCACGGGCTCAGGGCATGTTGGCGACGCCAGCCAGCGCCGGCTCGATCAGCAGCAGGGCCGAGGACAGCGTGGTGAGGGCAAGGACGGTGAGACGGCGACGCATCTGGGTGGGGCTCCTGTTCGGCTGTGTCCGAAGCCTCGCGCACGGGTGTCTCGCCGGTGTCTCAGTCCTGCGGCCCGCCGCGCAGGGACCTTGCGCTCATCCTCGCCTCCTCGACCGCGGGGCCCTCAGCCCACGCGGCGCCCGCGGGTCGCGACCGCCACGCCGTCGTCGCGGAGGGCGGCCAGGTCGCGACGTATCGTCGCGGGGCTGACGTCGAGGAGGCTCGCGAGGTCGCGGACGGTCAGCGCGCCGCCCTGTTGCTCCGCCTGTTCGGCGATCCGCACGATCGCCTCGCGTCGCCGATCGGACGGCGGCCGTTCCTCCCCGGGCACCGACAGGGTGACCCGGACCTCCCCCAGCTCGTCGTCCTGCAGCGGCCGACCCGTGGGCGCCTCGGCCGAGGCGACGCGGATGCTGGCGGTGCGCGGAGCATGACGGGCGATGACCTCGCGCAGCCGTTCGCTGGTCGCCAGGGCCCGCGCTCGCGGTTGGAGCTCCTCCGGGAGCGACGACAGGCGCCGCGTGTGCTCGGCGTCCGCCTGCTCGGCGAGCACACTGACCTCGGCCTGATCGCCGGCCTGCTCCAGCGTGAGGAGTGCGTAGAGCAGGACGAGGTCAGGACGGAAGTCCCCGCTGGCCCGGCTCGCGGCCGCACGGGCGAGCTCGGCGGCCCGGTCAGGGTCGTCCTCGACGGTCGTCAGCGCGTCGATCACGTCGAGCAGCGGATCCGCCGGGAGGCCGCTCGCGTCGAGGACCTCCCTGCCGCGGTCGACCAGTTCACGCACCGCAGCACGCTCCCGCGCGTCGAACTCGACCAGTGCGCTCGTCCGCAGGAGGTCCAGCGCAGCCGAGGGCCGCTCGTCGGCGCCGGCGAGCTCAAGGCCCCGCTCGAGCGCAGCCCTCGCCCGGGTCCGGTCGCCGCCGAGCCGGTGGGCCTCGGCCATCGTGTCCTCGGCCGTGGCCTCCATCTGGCTGTCCCCGACCTCACGGAAGAAGGTGCGGGCGGCATCGACGTCCCGACGGGCCGCTTCGAGGTCGCCGACGAAGGCGCACCGCAACCATCCGCGGTTGAGCCGCAGCGAAGCCAGGCCGCGTCGGTGGCCGAGGTCGGCGAACGTCTCCTCGGCGCGGTCGTAGGCCGCCAGCGCGTCTCCGAGCGCACCCCGGCGCATGTGGAGGTTCCCGAGGTTGAGCAGGTGCGTGCCGGTCTGGGGCAGGGCACCGATCCGGCGACACAGGTCGAGCGCACGGTCGAACGTGACGGCGGCCTCGTCGAGGCGGCCCGTCTCGCCGGCCAGGGCCGCGAGTCGTCCGAGCGTCTCTGCCTGCCCGCTCAGGTCGCCCAGGCGCTCGAGCCGCTCGAGGGCGGCGCCGAGGTGGGCCTCCGCGTCCTCGTAGCGCTGGACGTGGAGCTCGGCACGCCCCAGCCCCATGAGCGCGTTGGCCAGCGCCTCCTCGTCGTCGGCTGCCACGGCGACGCTCTCGGTGAGGTCGGCGACCGCGGCCGGGGCGCGGCCGGCCCAGAGCTGGGCCATACCGCGCACGTACAGCGCGGCACTGCGGTCCGGTGCCGTGCGCGCGAGGCCCAGCGCCGCGTCGGCGTGGCGTGCCGCCGCCTCGAACTCGTCGGTGTTGGCTGCCAGCCGCGCGCGACGAAGCTCGAACTCGATCCGCAGGTCGTCGGCGATGAAGGGCGCCGCGCGATCGAGCACCTCGTACTGCTCGCCGCGAGCGCCCAGCACGTCGAGGACGCGCTCGAGCTGCAGCAGCAGCCGCGCGCGCTCGTCGGTCGACAGCAGCACCTCGTCGAGGAGTCCGGCGGCCTGTCGGTAGTGGTGCGCGGCCGTGCCGTACGCGTGGATGGACTCGGACTCGGCGGCGACCGCCCGCAGGTGCGACAGCGCCTCGCGGGGTCGCTCCGCGCGTACGTAGTGGTGGGCGAGCTCGGCGTGGCGCTGTGGGTGAACACGTGCGAACGCCTCGGCGATCTCGCCGTGCAGCACGCGGCGTGAGCCCTCGTCGAGCGCCAGGTAGACCGCCTGTCGAAGCTGTTCGTGGGCGAAGGCGAGGCCCGCTTGCGACTCGCGCAGGAACCCGCGGCGGACCAGCTCGTGGATCTGGTCCAGGGCCGCGACACGATCGATCGCCGACGCCTCGATGAACACGTCGAGGTCCAGCGACGAGCCGATGGCCGCAGCGCGGTCGAGGCCCTCGCGGGCGGGCTCCGTGAGCGCGGAGGCGCGCTCGATGACCGTCCGCTGCATCGACTCGGTGAGCGGGACCTCGGCGAGCCCCTCGACGTCGTCGACCCCGTCCAGCGACGCGAGCGTCTCCAGCAGGAAGAGCGGGTTGCCGCCGGTCACGCGGTGGAGCCGGTTGACGAACGTCGCGTCCGACTGGCCGAGCCCGCTCGAGCTGCGGACGAGCTCGGCCGTGGCGAAGGCCGTCAGGGGCTCGAGCAGCAGGCGAATCGGGCGTGCGTGCCGATCGAGGGCACGCACCGCGTCCCATGTGACGTCTCGATCACGCGCCTCCTGGTCGCGGTAGGTCACCACGACCAGCAGGCTGGAGCGCGGGACGCGAGGAGCCAGCGCACGCAGGACCCCGAGCGTCTCGTCGTCGGCCCAGTGGACGTCCTCGATGGTCAGCATGAGCGGGGCGACCGCGGACAGCGCGACGAGCAGCCGCGCGAGTGCCTCACGCTTGCGTTCGGCGCGCGCGCCCGCCGCGACCCCGTCCGGAGGCTGACCACCAACGACCCGTGGTGCCAGGGCCGGCAGGACACTCGCGGCCTCGGCCAGCCAGATCGGCTCGAGGCGAGCCATGAGCTGCTCGACCCGCAGCGGGGTGAGCGCGGGTTCGAGCGCCGTGATCAGCGCCCCGTACGGACGCCGGGCCGCGCCGTCCTCGCAGGCTGCGAGGATGTGGGTGAAGCCGCGCCACTGGGCGTCGTCGGCCGCCTCGCTGACGAGGCGGGTCTTGCCGACTCCCGGCTCGGCCTCGACGAGCACCGCACGACCCCGGCCGGCGAGCACACCCTCGAGCTGGTCGATGATCGCGGCCCGCTCACGCTCGCGGCCGATCAGCGGAAGCTGGGCCGCCGCGCCGAGCAGGGGCGCGGGTTCGTCCGGTGGCAGCGGGGCATGGCGCTGTCGCTGGACCTTCGCGTGGAGCCGTTGGGTATCGGCCGCCGGCTCGGTGCCGAGCTCCTCCATGAGCACGGTCCGGCACCGCTCGTACTGCCGCAGCGCATCTGCGGGCCTACCGAGCAGGACGCTCAGCCGCATGATCTCGCGGTGCGCGTCCTCACGCAGCGGGTCCTGCGCAGCCAACCGGCGCGCGTAGGTCAGGGACTGCTCGTAGTCGCCGTGGCCCTTGGTCAGGTCGACCAGGCGGCCGAGCGCGTCCACGTAGAGGGTCTGGAGCCTCTCCTGCTCGCGCACGACCCAGTCGTCGTAGTAGCCCGAGAGGAAGTCGCCCCGGTACAGGTCCACGGCCGCCCGCAGCTCGTGCAGGTCGCTGGCCCGGCTGAGCGGGTGACCGTCGGAACCCTCACGCAGGGTGGAGACCCGACGCTCGAACTCGAGGGTGTCCAGCCACCAGTCCCCGCGCGGATCGAAGGCCACCCACTCAGGCGTCGCACGGAGCAGGTCGTCCGGCTCGGCGAACTCGCCCAGCGTGTCCTGGATCTGCCACAGCGCCTGGCTGAGCCGACGGCGTCCTCGCGCCTCGTCCACGTCGGGCCAGAACCGCGCTGCCAGCTCGGCCCGCGCGAGCCGCCTGCCACGCTGGACGGCCAGGTAGGCGAACAACTGGCGTCCGGCGTGCGAGGCGATGGGCGGGATCGGCTCACCGCCGAAGGTGAGCTGGAACCCCCCGAGGAGGTGGATCTCGAGCCCGGCCATCGCGCGAGCGTAGAGGCGCCGGACTCGCCCGTGTCGTGTCAGCCGTCCGGGTCCGGGAGGTCGCACCACCGCGCGGCGAGCCTGAGCGCCCAGGCCAGCTCACGTCGTTGGCGCTCGCGCATCCTGGCCGCCCGCCCCTCGGCGGGCAGGGTCGCGGCGTAGGCCATCGTGCCGCTGAGCAGCGCAGCCCAGCCGCCGGGATCCTCGATGCGCACGAGCTCGTGGGGGCCGTCGCTCAGCTGGATGTCCCACCAGAGTGCGGCGAGGTCCACCTGCGCGTTGCCGATCGCGGCCTCGCCCCAGTCGAGGAAGACCCCGCGTCGCCCGACCACCCGGGTGTTGTCGCCGTAGACGTCACCGTGGACGATCTTGTGGCCGCGCAGGTCGACGCGCCTCTCGGCATCGACGAGTCGCGCGACGCTCGCGTCGAACCAGGCCCGGTCGACCCGCCCCAGCGCCAGGAACGCGGCGGGGTCCTGCCCGATCGTCTCCCACGACGCCTCGCGCTCGGCCGGGCCTGGCAACTGGGGAAGCCCCCAGGCGCTCCGCGGGCGGGCCGTCCTGATGGCCGCGAGTGCTCGCAACAGTGCCTTGACGTGATCTGGGTGGTACGGCGGCGGGGCGTGTGCACGCGACAGGTCCTCGAGCAGCAGGGCGTGGGCGTCGTCGTCGAACGCCAGCAGGCGCGGGTGGTAGGGGCCCTGCAGGTCCCGGTAGATGTCGCGCTCGAGTGCGTAGCCGCGGACGGCATCGTCGCCGGCCGCCACCTTCAGGAACGCTCGTTCGTCCCCACCGAGGTCGACGAGGAACCGTCGGCCCTCGCTGTGGCCTCCGACGACCTCGATCAGCTCCTCCGGCTCGTGCACGAGGCGAGCGACGAGGTCGCGCGCCTCGTCGAGCCCCACCCTCAGACCGCCAGGGCGTCGCGGAGCACCGCGACGCGCTCGGGATCGACGCGGAACCAGGCCCACCGGCCACGCTGCTCGCGTTCGAGCAGGCCGGCCTCGGTGAGGATGCTCAGATGGTGGCTGACCGTCGGCTGGCTGCGACCGAGCGGCTCGACGAGGTCGCAGGCGCACATCTCACCACCCGGGGCCGCGGCGACGAGGCTGAGGATGCGCAGGCGGATCGGGTCCGCGATCACCTTGAACCCCGCCGCGAGCTCGTCGGCCTGCCCCTCGCTGAGGGCCTCGTCGAGCACGGGGGCGCAGCAGGCGGTGACGGGCAGTGGCGACGACATGGGGCCTCCCGGACGAGACGCGGGCTCCTCCATCTTACATATCGACAGTCATCGATGTGTAAGGTACGGTACCGGGCAACGCATCGATGACCATCGATACCAGAACCCCCAGGAGGGATGCCCGTGTCACGTCTGCAGCTCGCCCTCAACGTCGCCGACCTCGGCGAGTCCATCACGTTCTACTCGGAGTTCTTCGGGACCGGGCCGAGCAAGGTCCGCGACGGCTACGCCAACTTCCAGATCGCGGACCCGCCCCTCAAGCTCGTCCTGTTCGAGGTCCCGGAGGCCGCCGGCCAGCACAACCACCTCGGCGTCGAGGTTGACTCGACCGACGAGGTCGGGAACTGGACGACCCGGCTGCAGGCCCACGGCCACACGACCGACGTCCGCGAGCAGGAACTGTGCTGCCACGCCGTGCAGGACAAGGTCTGGGTCACCGGCGCCGACCAGCGCTGGGAGGTCTACACCGTGCTCGGCGACGACCCCGCCTCCACTGGCAAGGAGCTCCCGCTTCTGCAAGGCTGACCACATGGGACGGTCAGGCCGCACGCACTTGGCGAGGGGCGACCACGGCACCAGGCCCGTGGACGCGATCCACCGCGATGCCGTGTTCGTCCGCTACCTGCGCGAGGACGCCGACCCGGCCGACTTCAAGGTGCGTGCCGCCCTCGCCGAGGCCCGGTTGGCGATCGCGGCCGAGGCCGCGATCGCGTGGCGGGCACGTGGCAACCGCCCGATAACGGACCGCGGCTGAACGAGGCCAGGTGCGCATCTACGGGCGCTAGCGTCGCTGTGGTCGACGGGGGCGTCAGGTGATCGATCCGCGCGAGGAGGGCAGCCTCCTCGCGCGCGTGCGGCGCCTGCCACGCGAGGCCTGGCTCGTCTACGTCGGCACGTTCATCAATCGCTTCGGCGCGTTCGTGATCGTCTTCCTCGTCCTGTACATCACGGACCTGGGGTACTCGGAGGCACAGGCCGGCCTGGTCGTCAGCGCCTACGGCCTCGGCGGGCTCGGTGCCGCGACGATCGGTGGCTGGCTGGCCGATCGGATCGGGCGGCGGAACACGATCGCCGCGTCGATGTTCGGCTCGGCGGCCTCCCTGCTGGTCCTCGTCCGCCTCGAGGACATCCTGGCGATCACGGCGGCGACGGCCGTCGTCGGGATGCTGTCGGAGCTCTACCGTCCGGCAGCCACGGCGCTGTTGACCGACATCGTCCCCGAGCACTCCCGGGTTGCCGCCTTCTCGGCCTACCGGCTCGCCATCAACGCCGGCTTCGCCGCGGGACCCGCCGTCGGAGGCTTCCTGGCCGAACGTTCGTGGGACCTCGTCTTCTACGGCGACGCCCTCACGGCCGCGCTCTACGGCGTGATCGCGTTGGCGTTCCTGCCCCACGGCGTGACGTCCTCCCGAAGGACGGAGGCACGGGGCGAGGGCACGCGTGCGGTGCTGGCCGACCGGCGACTCCTCTGGTACCTGGCCGGTGCCGTCCTCGGGGCGTACGTCTACATCCAGGCGTTCACGACGGTCAGCCTCCACGTCACGCAGGACGCTGGCTTCAGCACGAGCACCTACGGGATGCTCATGGCGGTCAACGGCACGCTCATCATCCTGTTCGAGCTGCCGCTGGTCGCGTGGACCGAACGACGACCCGCGGTCCCGGTCCTCGCGGTCAGCCTCGTGATCAGCGGGTTCGGCTTCCTGCTGACCGGCTACTCGACGACGCTCGCCATGCTCGTCGTCGCCGTCGGCGTCTGGACGTTCGCCGAGATGCTCGGAGCGCCGGTCGCCCAGGCGTACCTCGCACACATCTCACCGGCCCACCTGCGCGGTCGCTACGCCGGCACGGTCTCCGCCGCCTATGCGGCTGCCGGCATCATCGGCCCGGCGCTCGGGACGGCGCTCTTCGGTTGGCGCGCCGAGGTGCTGTGGTGGTCGTGCGCCGTGGCCGGCCTCGCCGCCGCGGCGTGCATGCTCGCCGCGGGGCGCTCCGACGCGGCCGGGATCACCGCAGACGCACCGACGGCCCCCGGAGGGGCCGTCGACGAGGGCGAGCGTTGAGCGTCAGGCGATGCGATCGCGCGCGATCGCCACGCTGACGCGGAACTGCGAGTCGGTGAGACTCAGGAGCGCCATGCCGAGGCCGAGGAACGACACGTAGCGGGCGGGCGAGTAGATGAGGCTGACCACCGACAGCGCCAGGAGGAGATCGCGCGACAGCAGCACCGGCGTGTACTGCGTGCGCTTGCGGATGACTCGCGCACCCACGG
>JBFHRB010000027.1:0-20002 GCA_041591915.1 Nitriliruptorales bacterium | reverse complement strand
TGCCGATCGGGCCGCCGAGGACGTTCGAGAAGATCTTCGCGCCGAGGTCGGTGGTCGGCCAGGCCCACGTGTTGCCGATGATGAAGGCCCGATACCGCTCCGGTTGCCGGACCGCGGCCGCCATCCCGATGGGTCCGCCCCAGTCCTGGACCATCGGGGTCACGTCAGTGAGGTCGAGCGCGTCGACGAATGCGGTGGCGACGTCAGCGTGCTCGGCCGGTGTGAACCCGTAGCCGGCTCGTGCCGCCGACAGCCCGAACCCCGGGTAGTCCCAGGCGATGCAGCGGAACCGGTCGCGCAGCCCCGCGATCAGGTCGCGGTAGAGGAACGACCACGTCGGGTTGCCGTGGTAGAGCAGGAGCGTGGGCCCCTCACCCTCGTCGACGTAGTGGATGGTGTGTCCATCGAGGTCGAGGAACCGCGACTCGAACGGGAACAGCTCGTCGTCGACCCAGTCGGGGCGGGTCCCGGCCACGCGGGCGCCGCTCACGCGTCGACCTCCGCCTCGCGTGCGGCGTGCTCGTACGAGCGCAGCGTTGCGGCCACGTCCTTCTCGGCCTTCCGCTTCATCGGCCCGACCATCGCCCGGCCCAGCGCGCCACCGCGGATGTCGGCGTCGAAGGCCATCCTGACGATCGAACCGTCGCCGTCGGGCTCGACGGACCACGTGCCGCGGAACGCTCGGAACATGGCCCGCAGGGGAGCCGGGTAGGTGTCGGTGTCGACCGTGATGGTGTAGCGCTCGCCCTCGACCCACTCACTGACGGCCTCGCGCCACGTCCCGCCACGCGTGTCGGTGCACGAACGAACGGCGGTCGGGCCAGAGCCGTCGGTCACCCGCGTCTCCGCCAGCCCGTCCGCATGGTCTGCGTAGGCGTCGAGGTCGCTGATGATCGGCCACAGTTGGGCGGGTGGGAGGTCGCAGCGGTGGCTGACCTCGAGCTGCAGATGGGGCATCGGGGGTCCTTGAGGCGGGTGTCGCAATCAGATACAGTCGTATCGTAAAGGCGATACGACTGTATCGTCAACCGTGAGATCGACCACGCGATCGGAGTTGCCTTGCCGGGGCGTGACGGGACGCAGACGCGCGCCGCCATCCTGCGTGCGGCGATGGACCAGGCATCCCGGCACGGCCTGGGTTCGGTGACCTACGGCCAGGTGGCAAGGGACGCCGGTGTCTCGCGCGGCGCGGTCGCGAACCACTTCCCGTCGATCGAGGAGCTGCACCTCGGCGCGGCGGTCGAGGCGGCGAACGTGATCAACGAGTGGATCGTCGGCCGCATGCTCGACGCCGAGCCCGGCCTCGCGCGCCTGCGCAGGGGCCTCGAGGCGTGGGCCGACTACCTCGCTGACCCGCCCTTCGCCCACGGGTGCTTCTTCGTGACGACGACGGTCGAGTCCGCGCAGCGTGAGGGGCCTGCCGCTGCCGCCGCCGCGGGCGCGGCGCGGTTCGGGCTCGACACGATCGAGGAGCAGATCCGCATCGCGGTCCGGCAGGGCGAGCTGCGCGACGACGTCGATCCCGCCCAGCTCGCGTTCGAGCTGCACGCGTTCCTGCAGGAGGGCAACTGGGGCCGCCGCCTCGGCGACGAGCACGCCATGGACCGGACCCGGCGCGCGATCCGCGACCGCATCCACGCGGTGTCGACCGGGGTGCCCGCTCAGCCGGTCCAGCGGATGGTCTCGCCCGGACCGGGCTCGTAGCTGCAGTACGTCCCGGTGCGGACCGCGTCGCGGAGGTGGTTGCCGAGCTCCGGGTGGTGTTCGGCGATCCGCTCGATCGCGTAGCGGATCGCTCGCGTCACGCTGAAGCGTGCACGCTCGGAGGTGCTCGCCGCCGGTCGTGGCCGGCCGCCGAGGCCGGTGTCCCGCGCCAGCTCACGGGCGAGGTACTCGCGGTCGGCCATGGCGAGTTCCGCGCGCTCTGGATCGCCCGAGCGCCGCGCCTCCTCGATCTCGGCCTCGCACTCGGCGAGCCGGCGTCGGTAGGCATCACGCGCCCGGCGATCGATGGCCGGGCCGGCGTCGGAACGATCGACCAGCCGCGGATCGGCACCCGCATCCAGCGCGGCGAGGTCGATCGCGTGGAACTCGCGCCCCGGCTCGCACAGCATCCGGGCCAGGTGGCGCATGCCCTTGAGGTCGCGCAGCAGGACGGTCCTGCCCCCGTACGAGATGGTCCGCGTGTCGCCCTCGAGCCGGAACATGCCGGTCGCCTCGGGTCCGGCGGCCCCTGGCCCCGTCGAGGGCCGCGCCTCGGGGTCCGACACCGGCGCCCACGCGGGCGCACCGATGCGCTCGAACGTCGACGCGGCCGCCGCCTCCTCGAGGTCGGCGCGGGCAGGGTTGCCGGAGGCCCGGAGGGCTCGTGCCAGCACGACCCGTGCGGAGGCCGTCTCGAAGGGAGCCCCGATGTCCGCCCACGCGACGACGGCCTGCCCCGCCTCCTCGACGGCGAGCTCCGGTCGCCCAGTGGCGAGCGCGAGGCGCGCCCGTGCGAGGCCGGCGGCGGCCGCGTTCCCGGGACTGGGGTACCGCGCGGCGATCTCGTCGAGCTCCGCGACGGCCCGGGCCGCGGTCTCGTGGTCGGCGGCCTCGACGGCGATCGCCACCTGGGCCTCGAGGAGCGGTGCACGCCGCAGGGCGACGTTGGGCGGTCGCTCCTTCGACGGGATCGCGAGCGGATGTGCCAGCGCTTCGGCGATCAACGACCTGGCGCCCTCGACGTCGCCGCGGGCGAGGCGGACCATCGCGAGGCCGGGGTGCGGATCCCACACGGCCTGATGCGCCTCACGGAAGGCGTGCTCCGCCCCGTCGAGGTCGCCGCGTCGCAGCCGGATCGTCCCGAGCTCGGTCAACGGCCAGCCGAACTCGCGGCGCATCCACGGCCGCAGTTCCTCGAGGGCGGTGAGCGCCTCGGCCTCGGCCTCCTCGCAGGTGCCTCGGAGGCGCAGCAGCTCGGCCCGGTGCACGCGGCAGCGGCCGTGGATGCCGCCGAAGGCGACGCCGTGCCGCCACCGCTCCATGGTGTCGGTCCACTGTGCGGCGCGGTCGAGGTGTCCGGTGCCCTGCACCGCACAGATCAGCTCGCACCAGACCATGCCCGTCGTCAGCGGATCGACGCGCCCCGACAGGAGAACGGCCGCGACCTCGTCCAGCGCAGCCAGCGCCGAGGTGATGTCACCACCCTGGTAGATCGAGACACGCGCACGACAGACGCGTCCCAGCGTCTCGGCTGGCAGCACGTCGTGGGCGATGCCGAGCTCGACTGCCCGGGTCGACCAGGTACCGGCGGCTTCCATGTCCCCGCACATGAACCGCTCGTACATGCGGACCATGGCGAGGAGCGCGTGGACCGGCGTGCTCTCGCTGCCTTCCAGGAGGTCGTCCGCCTTCGCGAGCCAGCCGCGGACGGGCGACATCAGCCCCGTGTCCATCATGAGGTACATGGCGACCATGACGGCGGCCTGTGCCCCGGCGATGCGGTCGCCCGAGCCGACCTGCAGTGCGTACAGCTCCTCCCACGCCGCGACCGCCCCCTCGAGGTCGCCCGTGGCGTAGCGGGCCGTGGCCAGGGGTTCGAGCACCTCTGCTCGGGCTCGTGGGGCGGCCGGGCCGGCGCCATCGCTGGTGAGGCCTTCGAGCACGGCGAGGGCGGCAGCGAAGTCGCCGTCCTCGAGCGACCGTCGTGCGTCGCTGAGCAGGTGCCGCACCGCTCGCCCCCGTGGCCGTTGTCCGCACGGAGCCTACGTCGGGGCGCACACGGAGGTGCTGCGTAACGGGGCGTGACACGGAATGTCACGCCCCCGTGGTGTCCATGAAAGGGGGGCCGGTGGGCGCGGTGGCCGTGGCGTCGGGGTCGTTGGGTGGTCCGGTGTTCGGCGGGGGCCCGCGCCCACTGTCGCCGCACCAGCTCGAACTGGTGGCGTTGGGTCCCGACGTCGTCGTGGTGGACGTCCGGGCGATGGCGGATGTCCGACGCGACGGCTGGATCGGTGGCGCCGCCTGGGTGCCCGGTGGCCTCGTGCTGCTGCCCGACGGCGGACCCGCGGGCGCGTCAGCAGGTCGGACGTGGACCATCGTCCTCTACGACGGCTCGGGATCCCGCGCGGCTGCGATCGCGGAGACCTGGTTGCGGCTCGGCCTTGGGCCGGTCGCGTACCTCGACGGGGGCTTCCGGGCGTGGCAGGCGGCCGGCCTGGCCGTCGCCGGCCGAGCCCGCTGGCACGACGTCGCCGACCCGACTCGCCCCCCGACCCGTACCTTCACGGAGGTGACCCGATGACGCAGGAACGCACGACAACGGTCGAGCTCGCCCAGGTCCTGGCGACGGTTGCCGGCTACCTCGAGTCGCGTCCGGGCGCCTCGCTCATGACGCCGTCCGCGACCGGCAACCTCGGCGACCGCTACGAGGTGTCGATCTCGTTCGACGGGCGCGACGACCGGATCACCGCTGACGAACCGGCGTCGATCGGGGGTGGCGACGCGGCGCCGACGCCCGTCGACATCGCGCTCGGGGCCCTCGCCTCGTGCCTCGCGGTCGGCTACCGGATCTGGTCGGAGAAGCTCGGCATCCCCATCGACGACGTCGAGGTGAGGGTCCGTTCCGAGTACGACCCGCGGCGCCTCTTCGGCGTTGACAGCGTGCGGCCGGCCGGCCCGGATGGCATCCACGTCGAGGTCCGCGTGACCGGCCCGACGCCCGAGCGGCACGAGGAGCTCCGTCGTGCCGTCGAGGCGGCCTCGCCCGTGCTCGACCTCTTCACGGCAGGACGGCCGATCTCGACGACCCTGGGCTGACGCGACCCGTCGGTCGGCTCAGCCGACCAGCAGCGGGAACAGTGGGTGGTCCATGTCTGCCCCGGCCGGCAGTTCGTCGGCCAGGCCCGGGAACTCGGGGGAGGTCGTCCACGGCCGGGGGGCGTGCACCACGTCGTCGCCGAGGAACCGCACGGAGAACGCCCGGCGCCGACGGGGTCCCTCGACGCCGCCGGCGGCGTGGAGCGTGAGCATGTGGAAGAACACGGCGTCGCCCGGCTGGAGCTCCCAGCCGAGGATCCGGTGCGCCTGGGGGTCGCGGGCGAGGTCGCCGTCGACGTCGGGGATCTCCTCGAGCGACCCCTCCGGGAACCAACGCGCCTCGTCGTCCATGAAGGTGCGCGGCATCAGCCACGGGCCGCGGTGGGAGCCGGCGACGAACTCGAGCGTCGAGGACCTGGGCACGGGATCGACGGGCAGCCACATCGAGCAGTTCTGGTGCCCGTCGACGTTGTAGTAGGGCTGGTCCTGGTGCCACGGCGTGCGCTGGCGCGTCCCGGGCTCCTTGACCAGCACGTGATCGTGGAAGAGTCGGACGGTGCGTGATCGCATCAGCGCCGCGGCGACCTCCGCGGCGCGTGAGTCGCGGATGAACCGCTCGAACTCCGGCACGCGCTGCCAGTTGCAGAAGTCCTCGACGAAACGGCCGGTGTCGTCGTCCTGGCTGGCGACCAGGAAACGGTCGCTCGGCTCGGCGAGGACCTGCTCGATGCCTGCCTCGATCGCCGTCAGCTCGTCGCGTGTCGCGAGGCCGCGCACGACCACGGCGCCATCGCGCTCGAACGCCTCCACGGTCGCGTCGTCGACCAGGTCCGGGATCTCGGAGTAGAGGCTCACGTGCCTCCCTCCCGCATCGGGATGCGCACCCCCTGCTCGTCGGCGACCTCGATCGCGAGGTCGTACCCCGCGTCGGCGTGGCGGATGACGCCCATCCCCGGGTCGTTGGTCAGCACGCGCTCGAGCTTCTGGGCCGCGAGTTCCGTGCCGTCGGCGACCGAGACCTGGCCGGCGTGGATCGACCGGCCGATGCCCACGCCACCGCCGTGGTGGATCGACACCCAGCTCGCGCCGGACGCGACGTTCACCATCGCGTTCAGCAGCGGCCAGTCCGCGATGGCGTCGGAGCCGTCGAGCATGCCCTCGGTCTCGCGGTAGGGCGAGGCCACCGAGCCCGTGTCGAGGTGGTCGCGGCCGATCACGATCGGGGCGCTCACCTCGCCGGATGCGACGAGCTCGTTGAAGGCCAGCCCCGCCTTGTCGCGCTCACCCTGCCCGAGCCAGCAGATGCGGGCCGGCAGCCCCTCGAAGGCCACCCGCTCGCCCGCCATGGTGATCCACCGGCGCAGCGGCTCGTTCTCCGGGAAGAGTTCGAGCACCGCTCGGTCGGTGCGGGCGATGTCCGCGGGGTCGCCGGACAGTGCGGCCCAGCGGAACGGCCCCTTGCCCTCGCAGAAGAGCGGCCGGATGTAGGCCGGCACGAACCCGGGGTAGTCGAACGCCCGGTCCAGGCCGCCCAGCCTCGCCTCGGCGCGCAACGAGTTGCCGTAGTCGAAGACCTCGGCGCCGGCGTCCTGGAAGCCGACCATCGCCTCGCAGTGGCGCGCCATGGACTCACGGGACCGCTTGATGAAGCCCGCGGGGTCCTCGGTCCGCTCGCGCTCCCAGTCCTCGAACTCCACGTCGGCCGGGAGGTAGGCGAGCGGGTCGTGCGCCGACGTCTGGTCGGTGACCACGTCGATCTCGACGCCCCGACGGAGGAGCTCCGGGAAGACCTCCGCGCAGTTGCCGACGACGCCGACCGAGAGCGCCCGCCGCTCCGCCTTCGCGGCCAGGACGCGATCGAGCGCGTCGTCGAGCGAGTCGGCCCTCTCGTCGAGGTACCGCGTTCGGATGCGGCGGTCGATGCGGCTGTTGTCGACGTCCACGAGCAGCGCCGCGCCGCCGTTCATGGTGATCGCCAGTGGCTGGGCGCCGCCCATGCCGCCGACGCCTCCGGTCAGCGTGAGCGTGCCGGCCAGCGAGCCGCCGAAGCGCTTGTCCGCCACGGCGGCGAAGGTCTCGTACGTCCCCTGCAGGATCCCCTGCGTCCCGATGTAGATCCACGACCCGGCGGTCATCTGCCCGTACATCGTGAGGCCGAGCGCGTCGAGCCGCCGGAACTCGTCCCACGTCCCCCAGTCGGGGACGAGGTTGCTGTTCGCGATCAGCACCCGTGGGGCCCACTCGTGGGTCCGCAGCACGCCCACCGGCCTTCCCGACTGCACGAGCATCGTCTCGTCGTTGCCGAGCGTGGACAGCGTCCGCACCAGCGCGTCGAAGCTCGCCCAGTCGCGCGCGGCCTTGCCGGTGCCCCCGTACACGACCAGTTCGTCGGGATGCTCGGCGACGTCGGGGTCGAGGTTGTTCTGCAGCATCCGCAGCGCCGCCTCCTGGCCCCAGCCGGGGGCGCTGCGCTCGGGCCCGCGGGGGGCGCGGACGGTGCGGGGTCCGGAGGTCGTCATCGGGGCTCCTTCCGGTGGGCGGCCCGCTCGGCGGGCCGGCGGGGCTGGTCAGTCGAGCGGTCCGATCGCGTCCTCGACGGCCGCGACGAGGCGGCCGCTGACCACGAGGTCGTAGGCCGCCTCGATCTCGGGCGAGAGGAGGCGATCGGGTCCCGGGCCGGGCACCACCTCGCGCAGCGCGGTGATCGCGGCGCCGGTGCCGCGGGCGGGGGAGAGCGGTGCGCGCAGGTCGATGCCGCGGGCCGCGGTCATGACCTCGATCGCCAGGACCCGTGCGAGGCCATCGACGGCTCGCCGGAGCTTGCGACCGGCGTGCCAGCCCATCGAGACGTGGTCCTCCTGCATGGCGGACGACGGGATGGAGTCGACGCTCGCGGGTGCGGCGAGGCGCTTGAGCTCGGAGACGATGCCCGCCTGCGTGTACTGGGCGATCATGTGCCCGGAGTCGACCCCCGCGTCGTCG
Source organism: Nitriliruptorales bacterium (assembly GCA_041591915.1). GTDB lineage: Bacteria > Actinomycetota > Nitriliruptoria > Nitriliruptorales > Nitriliruptoraceae > JBFHRB01. The sequence goes on along the minus strand of JBFHRB010000027.1, from coordinate 12,220 downwards.
GCCAGGAACGGCGGCAGGCCGTGGTTGCGGTTGGTGTCGAGGAACCGGTCGGTCCGGCGCTCGCTCATAGAGGCGACGTCGGCGGTGGGGATCGCGAGCATGTCGAGGACGTGCGCCACGGGGGCGCCGTGGAAGTTGCCGTTGCTGACCACGCGGCCGTCGTCCAGCACGACCGGGTTGTCGATCGCGGCGGCGAGCTCGCGCTCGGCGACGGCGGTGGCGTGCGCGAGGGTGTCTCGTGCCGAGCCGAGGACCTGTGGCGTGCAGCGCAGCGAGTAGGCGTCCTGCACGCGCGTGTCCTCGGGCACCTTGTGTGAGGCGACGATGGGGGAGCCGGCCAGCAGGCGATGGAGGTTGGCCGCGCTGGCGGCCTGGCCCGGGTGGGGGCGCAGGGCCTGCATCTCCGGGGCGAACGGCGTGTCGGTCCCGAGCAGCCCCTCGACGCTCATGGCGGCGGCGATGTCGGCGACCTGCAGCAACCGGCGCAGGTCATCGATGGCGAGGAGCAGCATCCCGAGCATGCCGTCCGTGCCGTTGATGAGGGCCAGGCCTTCCTTCGCCCGCAGCGCGACGGGCGTGATGTCGTGTGCCGCGAGCACCGCGGCGGCCGGGCGGAGCGTGCCGTCGTCGGCGACGACCTCCCCCTCGCCCGTGAGCACGATCGCGACGTGGGAGAGGGGAGCGAGGTCGCCCGAGCACCCGAGGGACCCGTACTCGTGCACCGCGGGCGTGATCCCCGCATTGAGCACGGCCGCCATCGTCTCCGCCACGACGGGCCGGACGCCGGTGTGTCCGGACACGAGCGTCTTGAGCCTCAGCAACATCATCGCCCGGACGACCTCGCGCTCGACCAGCGGGCCCGACCCGGCCGCGTGCGAGCGGATGAGCGAGGTCTGGAGCTGGGCACGACGCTCCGGCGGGATCTGGGTCGTGGCGAGTGCGCCGAAGCCCGTGGAGATCCCGTAGGCGGGCTCCGGGGCGGCGGCGAGCTCCTCGATGACGCGACGGGTGGCGGCGGTGCGCTCGAGCACGGCGTCGTCGAGCCTCACCGGGGCGTCGTGGCGGGCGACCGCGATGACATCGTCGGCGGTCGGCGTCGCGGTCGTCAGGGTGATCGCGTCCATGGCGGGTAGCAGACCACGGTGGGGCGGGGCGTGCCACGGAACGTGCGAGCGGCGGGCGCTGTCCGGCCACGGATCCGGGGCCCGTGGCGTCTCCGGATACCTTCCGCGCCCATCCCGACCTCGCAAGGCTCTCCCGTGATCGACCAGGCTTCGCTGTTCCTCCACGTCCTCGCCGCCGCCGGCATGGTCGCCGGCGGCGTCACCCAGGTGCTGGCCGGCTCCCGCCTCCGCGCCGCGACGACGACCGCCGCCGTCCGCGAGTGGGCCACCTTCGCCCGCACCGCAGGGCTCGTGATCCTCGGCTCGGCCGTCGTGTCGTTCATGACCGGTGGCCACCTCGCCGGCGCGGTCTGGACGACGGAGGAGTCGAGCGGGTTCTCACAGCCGTTCATCACGCTCGGCGCCGTGGCGCTCGTCCTGCTGGCCCCGATCGGGCCCATGATCGGCGGCGCCCGCCTCCGCCGCCTCGCGGCCGATGCCGCCGAGGACGGCGATGCCCGGGACGAGCTGGTCGACGCGGCCCGCTCGCCGGTCCTGTGGGGCGCGGTGCACTCGCTCGTGGGGCTGTGCGTCGGCTTCATCGCCGTGATGACGATCAAGCCCGGGTGGGTTGCCACCGCGGTCGTGCTCGTCGGCACGTTCGACATCGGTTGGCTCGCGGGCCACGTCGTCGCGAAGCGGTCCACGGCCGTGGCGACCTCGCCGCTCGCCACGGACAAGCCCGCCACCGCCGAGGCCTGACCCGGCCCCCGGCGGCTGCCGCGACCTCAGTGGTGGTCGTCGTGCCCGCTGATGTGGAGCCCGTGCACGTGTGGGTCGCCGATGACGAGCGTCCCGTCCGCCGTCCGATAGGCGGTGCCGCCATAGGCGTGCCCGAGGTGCTCCTCGGTCAGGACGTCTGAGGGCGGACCCGCGGCGACGATGTGCGTCGCGAGCAGGAGCACGTTGTCGCACGCGGCAGCGGTCGTCACGTCGTGGGTCGTCAGGATCACCGTGTGGCCCGCCTCGACCTCCTCGCGCAGGACCCGGTCGATGCGCTCCTCGCTGACGAGGTCGAGGCCCGTCACGGGCTCGTCCAGGAGGAGCAGGTCCGCCTGCTGCGCCAGGCCCTGCGCCACGAACACGCGTTGGCGCTGTCCACCAGAGAGTTCGCGCAGGTGGCGCGGGGCGAGGTCGGCGATCTCCATCCGATCCATCGCCTCGGCCACGGCCTCGTGGTCCTCGCGACGGAGCCGCCCCGTGATGCCGTGACGGGCGTAGCGGCCCATGCGCACGACCTCGATCACGGTCAGCGGGACGGCGTCGTTGACCTTCGTGGACTGCATGACGTGGGCGACCCCGCGCCGCCGGCGCCCGGCGGGCGCGCCATGCACCTGCAGGGTCCCGGACTCGGGCTCCTGCAACCCGCTGATCGCGCGGAGCAGGGTCGTCTTCCCCGAACCGTTCGGCCCGATGACCGCGGTCACGGTGCCACGAGGGATGGCGAAGGTCGCGCCGCGCACGGCGACGTGGTCGCCGTAGGCGAGCAGGAGGTCGCGGGCCTCGACCGCGTGGGCGTCGACCGCCGGTGCACTGGTCACGGGCCGAGCGTAGGAGCGGGTCTCGCCCGGTGGACGCATGACGGTGGCCTCGGTATCGTTGTAGGAACGATTCCTAGAACTGTACCCCATCTTCGAGCGGCGCATGCCGCCCTCCGAGGACCCGCCCATGCACCGACGGCCTTCCATGCACCGTGCTGCCTGCGCCCTCCTGGTTGCGCTCGCGTTGGCACTGACCGCCTGCGGCGACCCTGCGCCCCCAGCCACGCGCGACGGGCTCCGCGTCGTGGCGACGACCAGCATCGTCGGCGACGTCGTGTCCTCGATCGTCGGCGATGCGGGGGAGGTCGAGGTCCTGATGGCCCCTGGCCAGGACCCCCACGCGTTCGAGCCGTCCGCGCGGCAGGCACAGTCGCTGCGCGAGGCGGACCTCGTCGTGGCCAACGGGCTCGGGCTCGAGGCCGCGCTCGACGACCTGCTCGAGGCCGCGGAGGACGAGGGCGTCCGGGTCCTTCACCTCGCGGAGCAGCTCGACCCGCTCGCGCTCGACGTGGACGTCCATGACGACGACGAGCATGACGACGACGAGGAGCACACCGCGTCGGACGGCCACGACCACGGCGAGTTCGATCCCCATGTCTGGCTCGATCCCGTCCGCATGTCCGAGGGTGCTCGTCTGATCGCACGGGCGATCGCCGACGTCGCCGCCTCGGAGGTCGACTGGGCCGCGCGCGGCGACGCCGCCGCCGCGGCGATCCTCGACGCGCACGCGGACGTCGAAGCATCCGTCGAGGGGCTGCCAGTCGCCTGTCGTGTGCTCGTCACCAACCACGAGGTGCTCGGTTACTTCGCTGCGCGCTACGACTTCGAGGTGGTCGCCACCCTCGTCGAGGGCACGGCCGACCTCTCCTCGATGAGCCCGCAGGACTTCGCGCGGATCGCCGAGGTCGTGCGGGAGGCGGGCGTTCCTGCGATCTTCACCGAGGTGGGGGAGTCGTCCCGGCTGGTGGAGGCCCTGGCCGCCGAGGTGGATGGCGAGGTCGCCGTGGTGGCACTGCACGCAGAAGCGCTCGGCGAGCCGGGCTCCGGCGCAGAGACCTACGTTGGGCTGCTGCGGACGAACGCGCGGCTCATCGCTGACGCGCTCGCCCCCTGCGCAGCCTGAGAGGACCGTCCATGGACTGGTTGATCGAGCCGTTCGCGGCGAACCCGTTCATGCAGCGCGCCCTGCTCGCGAGCCTGCTCACCGTCGCCACGACCTCGCTCGTCGGGACCTGGGTCGTGCTCCGTGGCCTCACCTTCATGGGTGACGCCATGGCGCACGGCGTCATCCCGGGGATCACGCTCGCGTTCCTGCTCGGTCTCAACCTCGCGGTCGGCGCGGCGGTCTCGGCGGCCGTGATGGTCCTCGGCATCAACCTCGTGAGCCGACGGTCGCGGCTGCCCTCCGACACGGGCATCGGCCTGCTGTTCGTCGGGATGCTCGCGCTCGGCGTGATGATCATCTCGTTGCGCGGTGCCTACGCCGGCGACCTCACGGCGATCCTGTTCGGTGATGCCATCGGCGTGACGTCGGGCGACGTCGTCGCGACGGGCGTGGCGGCGGCCGTCACCGTCACCCTGACGACGCTCCTGTACCGCCCGTTCCTCGTCCTGGCCTTCAGCGAGGACAAGGCGGACGTGCTGGGTTTCCGCCCCCGGCTCACCCACGTCGTGATGCTGGGCCTCGTCGGGCTCGCCATCGTGGCGTCGTTCCGCACCGTCGGGACGCTGCTCGTCTTCGCCCTGCTGGTCGCGCCGCCAGCAGCGGCCTCGCTCGTGGCGCGACGCGTGCCGGTGATGATGGCCACCGCCATGGGGTTGGGCGCGATCGCCGTCGTGGCCGGGCTGCTGGTGAGCTACCACGCGGGCACCCCGGCCTCATCGACGATCGCCGTGGTCGCGGTCTCGGAGTTCTTCCTCGTGCTGGCTGCGCTGGGCGTGCGCGACGCGTTCGTCGCGGGTCGCCTCCGCGCTGCCTCCGCCTAGGGCCGCTCAGCGGCACTCGCCGCAGGTGCCGACGAGCTCCAGCCGGTGCGCGTCGAGCTCGTAGCCGTGCTCGCCGCTCGCGAGGTCGGCGGCGGCGTGGAGCGACTCCTCGAGCTCGTCCGGCAGCAGGATGTCGTCGATGCGGCCGCAGCCGGAGCAGACGAGGTGGTGGTGGTGCTCGGTGAGCTCCTCGTCGAGCTCGTAGCGAGCCACGTCATCGATGGACGCGAGACGGCGTACGACCCCGCACTGCTCGAGGATCGCCAGGTTGCGGTAGAGCGATGATTGCGACTGCTCGGCACCGGCATCCATCAGCTCGGGGATGGTCAGCGGGCGCGCGGCCTCGAACAGCAGGCCGACGAGGTCCTGGCGCCCACGCGTGTACCGCTGGCGCGTGCGGCGCAGGCGGTCGGCGGCGGTCGCGTGGATCTCGGCGGGCATGCGCCGCAGGGTAGCCGCGACTGGTAGGCGTTCCGAGAATGGGTGAGAACCGTCCGGCTGGTTCACTCGCGCCCGATCCCACCGCAGGACGGAGCAGGCACGGTGAGCAGCGAGCAGGACTGGAGCGTCTCGGCGTCGATCGAGGTCGACGCGCCGGCAGACGAGGTCTTCGACTTCATCGCGCGCCCCGACAACCACGTGCGACTCGACGGGTCCGGGACGGTGAAGGGCGTGCTGCGGCCGGGGAAGCGCCTGTCGCGCAGGGGCCAGCGCTTCACCATGCGCATGCGCTGGGTGGTCCCGTACGTCGTCACGAGCAAGGTCAGCGAGTTCGAGGAGGGGCGCCTCATCGCCTGGAACCACTTCGCCCAGCACCGCTGGCGCTGGGAGGTCGAGGACCTCGGCGAGGGTCGCAGCCGCATCACCGAGACCTTCGACGCGTCGCGGGCACCGCTCAAGCGGACCTACGACAGGATCGGCTTCCCCGAGGGCTACCAGCGCATCCTCGAGGAATCGGTGCGGAAGGTCGCGGACGCCATCACGGCCGGCTGACCGACCGGCGTCCACCCGGGGTGCGTGCTTCGTATCTCCTCTGACGTGAGGAGGGCGAGATGGCAGCGGTCCACGTGGTGATCGGCGGCGGCGGAGGCATCGGCAGCGCGACCGCCCGGCTGCTCGCGAAGCAAGGTGCGACGGTGATCGTGGCCGGTCGGACCGAGGAGTCGGTGGACGACGTCGCGCGCGAGGTCGGCGGCGAGAGCCGGGTCCTCGACGCGCGCGACCTCAACGCCGTCAAGGAGACGCTCTCCGAGGCCGTCCACCAGCACGGCCGCCTCGACGGCGTCGTCAACTGTGCTGGCTCGGTCGTGCTCAAGCCCGCGCACCTGACCACGCCCGACGAGTGGGACGAGATCGTCGCGACCAACCTCACGACCGCCTTCGCGACCGTGCGGGCCGCCGGGTCGGTCATGAAGGACGGGGGCAGCGTCGTGCTGGTCTCGACGGCGGCGACCCAGACCGGCCTCGCCAACCACGAGGCGATCGCGGCCACCAAGGGCGGCATCGACGCCCTCGTGCGGTCGGCCTCCGCGACGTACGGGCGGCGCGGGCTTCGTTTCAACGCCGTGGCCCCCGGCCTCGTGCGTACGCCCCAGACCGAACGCATCACGTCCAACGACAAGCAGGCGGAGACGTCGCGCGCGATGCACGCGCTCGGCCGGCTCGGGGAGCCCGACGACGTCGGGCGGGCGATCGCCTGGTTGCTGGACCCCGTCAACGACTGGGTCACCGGCCAGACGCTGGGCGTCGACGGTGGGCTCGGGCAGGTGCGGACGCGCGGCTGACGGAGCGCGCGGCTCGCAGGGTGGGCTGCCGCCGACGCCTACCCTGTGCGGCGGGGCGGACGCTCGCTGCCCCGCGCTGCCTCCCGGAGCCCGCACGTGTCCACCCCGGCCCTCACCGCCAGCGTCGTGGTCGTCAACTACAACGGCCTCGACGTCACGCCCGGCTGCCTCGAGTCCCTTCGCCACCAGACGTACCCGTCCGAGCTCTGGGACGTCATCGTCATCGACAACGCGTCGGCCGACGGCTCGCCCGAGGAGATCGCGAAGCGCTTCCCCGAGGTGCGGCTCGTCCGCAACAAGGACAACACCGGGTTCTCGCCGGCCGTGAACCAGGGAGCGCGGCTGTCGGAGCGGGACGTGGTCGTGCTGATAAACCCCGACGCGGTGGCCGAGCCCGAGTGGCTCGAGCGGATGCTCGCGCCGATGCACAACGACCCCGACGTCGCGTGCGTCGGGGGCCTCGTCCTCGACGAGGCCGGGAAGAAGATCGACTTCGCGGGTGGTGAGGCCTCCTTCTACGGCCACGGCTTCCAGGCCCACCAGAACGACCCGATCGACATCGTCCTGCGCGCCGGGCCGACCCTGTTCGCGACCGGGGCCTCGCTGGCCTGTCGCCGCGACGTGTTCCTCGAGTCGGGCGGCCTCGACGAGGAGTTCTTCGCCTACTTCGAGGACGTGGACTTCGGCTGGCGGCTGTGGGTGCTCGGCCACAAGGTCTGGTTCGCGCCCGACGCGGTGGTCCACCACATCGGCCACACGACGGTGAAGCGGTTCCCGCCCGAGCGGTGGCGGTACCTGCTCGAGCGCAACGCGCTGGCGACGATCTACAAGAACTACGGCGAGGCGATGCTCGCCCGCGCACTCCCGGGCGCGCTGATGCTCGTCATCGCCCGTGGGCTCGTCGTGGACGACGGCAGTGACCTCGGCGACTACCGCATCAAGAGCGAGTACGCGGGCAAGCCGGCCCCGACCCCACAGCTGACCTCCGGCGCCGGCGCGCACCTGGCGGCCGTCCGCGACTTCACGCTGTGGCTCGAGTCACTGAACCTCAAGCGCGAGGAGATCCAGTCGAAGCGCCGTCGGCGAGACGACGACATCCTGACCCTCTTCCGGAAGGGACTCGTCCCCAACCACCCCGACCCGGCGTTCCTGAAGGCGTTCGCGGTCGTCGCCGACACCTTCAACCTCCCGTTCCCCGCGCAGGCCAGGCAGCGCGTCGTGATCGCGACCGGTGACGTCATCGGCGAGCGCATGGCCGGACCGGCGATCCGTGCCTGGGAGATGGCCCGCTACCTGGCGCCCAACCACGACGTCCGGCTCGCCTCGACCCAGAAGCCCGAGATCAGCCGGAAGGGCTCGGGTCGCGGCGGGGCGCATCGCGACGGCTACGAGGACTTCGAGGTCGGCCACCTCACGAGCCTGACGTGGCGCGCCTACGCGGACTGGGCGGACGTCCTCATCGTCCAGGGGTCGGTCCTGACCCGCTTCCCCGACCTCGCACGCTCCGACACCTACGTCGCGGTCGACGCCTACGACCCGTTCCAGCTCGAGGGCCTCGTCCGTGCCGCGTCCTCCGTCGGTGACGGGCACAGCGACGACCGTGCACAGCTCGAGGCGCGCCTCGCGGCCGACCGGCTCAACCGCGCCGATGTCGTGTTCTGTGCCTCGGACCGCCAGCGGCAGTGGCTGCTCGGCCAGCTCCTCGCGCTCGGGCGCATCGACCCCGAGGTCGTCCGCGTCGACCCCGCCCTGAAGTCGCTCGTCCGCGTCGTGCCGTTCGGCCTCCCCGACGCACCGCCGACGCAGGGGCGGCACGGCCTCCGCGAGGCCTTCCCCCAGATCACCGACGAGGACGTCGTCCTGCTCTGGGGCGGTGGGATCTACGAGTGGTTCGACCCGGCTTCGCTCGTCCGCGGCGTGGCCAAGGCGGTCGCCGACGGCATCGCGGTCAAGCTGGTCTTCATCGGCACGAAGCACCCCAACGCGACGGTGCCGTCGATGGCTCGTGCGGAGGAGGCGGCCGCGGTCGCCCGCGAGCTCGGGCTCCTCGGCACGCACGTCTTCATCCACGACGGCTGGGTCCCCTACGAGGAGCGGGCCGACTGGCTGCTCGACGCCCACGTCGGGGTCAGCACCCACTTCCAGTCGATCGAGACGGAGCTCGCCTACCGGACGCGGATGCTCGACTACTTCTGGGCAGGCCTGCCGATCCTGTGCACCGAGGGTGATGCGATCGCCGAGGAGGTCCGCTCCCACGGCCTCGGCGAGGTCGTGGCCGAGGCCGACGTCGACGGGATCGCCCGGGCGATCGCTCGGCTGGCCGACGCCGCCCACCGCGACGAGGTGGCCGCTCGGGTCCGCCAGCACGCCGTCAACCGCCGCTGGTCGACCGTGCTGATGGCCGTCGCGGAGTTCGTCGACGCGCCGGAGCTCGTGGCGGTCAAGAACCGCGACAAGTACCTGCGGCCCGAGGGGTCACGGCGGCGGACCGGCATGTTCCGGCGGCGCACGCCCGGTCAGCTGGTCCGCATGTTCGTGGCGTGGGCGCGCGAGAAGGGCCTCAAGGACGCCTTCTCCGCCGGGGTCAACTCGCTCCGGGTCCGGCGAGCCGCCAGCAAGGTCGGCCAGGAGTAGGTCATGCCCAGCGGGATCGGTGGCCGTTGGCGGCTGGGCCGGACCGACGTGGCATGGCTGTCCGGCCAGGGCGTGCTGTTCGTGCTGGCCTTCGTCATCGTTCCACGCGGCCAGGGGCTGTGGGGCAGGGTCGCCTTCGCGGCCGAGCGGCCCCTCGGCTGGGGGCTCATGGCGATCGGCGCGGCCTGGGCCGGCTGGTCGATGCTCGTCCTCGGCCGACAGCTGGTCCCGCAACCGACGCCGGTCGAGGGCGGCCAGCTCGTCGACCGCGGTCCGTATCGCGTGGTCCGGCACCCGATCTACCTCGGGGTGCTCCTGCTCGTGGCTGGGGCGGTGGCACGGACCTTCAGCCTGACGGGCGTCGCCGTGACGGTGGTGACCCTGGGGTTCTTCGCGGCGAAGAGCCGCCACGAGGAGACCCTGCTGGTCGCGGCCTACCCGGCCTACGAGCGCTACCGCGAGCAGGTTCGCTGGCGGGTGCTGCCGGGCGTGGTCTGACGGCTGCCGACCTCGCGTTCGCGGCGCGTGGAGCTCACCAGCCGGGGTCGCCCTTGCAGGCGACCAGACGCGCGATCGCGAAGGTCCGGCCCTCGGCCTGGGGATGGTCGGCGGGCTCCAGCGCCTCGCTGTAGTGGACGATCCGCAGCGCGCCGAACGCGTGCAGGAGCTCGCCCGGCTCCAGGCGGAACGCCGGGTCGTGCGGTCCGCCGACGTCGGCGGAGGACCGCAGGTGGTGCTCCACCAGGACCCAACCGTTGGGCGCCAGGGCCGGGATCAGTCGGGGCCACAGATCGGGGTTGCGGTAGCGGATCACCGTGATCAGGTCGTACGCCCCGCCCTCCAGGTCGAGGTCGTCGAGGTCGGCGGTGCGCCAGTCGACCTCGAGGCCGCGACGCTCGGCCTCCGCTCGCGCCCGGTCGATCGCGACCGACGAGACATCGACGGCCGTGACCCGGAAGCCGGCCTCGGCCAGGCGCAGGGCGTTGCGGCCCGTACCCGTCGCGAGGTCGAGCCCTCGCCCAGCCGGGATCCGGTCGAGCCAGTCCTCGAGGAAGGGCGTCGGGTGTGCGCGGGGCTCGTAGTCGCCCTCGGCGTAGCGCTGGTCCCAGCGGTCGCGTTCGGCCTGCGTCATCGCCGTCCTCCGGTGCTGGCCCGCCGACGGTAGTAGCCGCGCACCCGGTGCCGGCCCCCTAGCGTGCGTCAGGGAAGGGGATCGGATGAGCGTCAGGATCGGGCTGCTGGCCGCCTCTCGCATCGCGACGAAGGCGGTGATCGAACCCGCACGCTCGGTCGAGGGCGTCGCCGTCGTCGCGGTCGCTGCGCGTTCGCGGGACCGCGCCGAGGCAGCGGCCGCCGAGCACGGGATCCCGTTCGCGTTGGGCTCCTACGAGGACCTGCTCGCCTCCACCGAGGTCGATGCCGTCTACATCGGCACGCCGGCGTCCCTCCACCGTCCCTGGGCCCTGGCCGCGATCGCCGCCGGCAAGCACGTCCTCGTGGAGAAGCCGTTCGCGGCGAACGCCGAGGACGCGGCGGCCGTGGCCGAGGCTGCAGCGCGGGCCCCCGGCGTCGTCGTGATGGAGGCGTTCCACTCCCGGTACCACCCGATCCACGACCAGATCCGCGAGATCGTCGGGTCGGGGGTGCTCGGCGAACTCCGCCACGTCGACGCCGGGTTCACCGTTCCGGCACCGGACATCCCGCGCGACGACATCCGGTGGGACCTCGCGCTCGGTGGGGGCGCCCTGATGGACCTCGGGGTCTACCCGGCGAACTGGTTGCGCTGGGTCGGCGACGGGTTCCCTGCGGTGGTCGCTGCACGGGCCGTGTGCCCGGTCGTGGGCGTCGATGGGGCGATGGAGGTCGACGTTCGCTGGGACGACGGGGTCACGGGCCGCCTGGAGACCTCGATGATCACCGCGGACGAGCGCCGGGGACGGTGGCTCGTTGTCGAGGGCTCCGCCGGACGGCTCCGGGTCGACAACCCGCTGGCGCCGCAGGATGGGGCATCGCTGTCGGTCGAGGGGCCAGAGGGCGCGGTCGAGCACCCCGTCTCGTCCGCGTCCACGTACGACCTGCAACTCACGGCCTTCCGGGATGCCGTGGCCGTGGGCGACCGGTTCCCGACCACCGTGCGAGCGGCGGTCGAGACGATGGAGTTCGTCGACGCGGCGTACCGAGCGGCAGGGCTCGACCCGCGGCCGACGCACCCGTCGTGAGGCCCCGTCGGTCGACCGCACGCCTCGAGGACGGTCAGCCCGTGGACACGGTCGGGTGCCCGTTGGACAGGTGCACGCCGAGGAGGAGCTCCCGAGCCTCGTCGGCCAGCCGGGACGTCGCGATGCGCAGGGACTCGCGATTGAACGCGGTCAGGTGCTCGCCGATGAAGGCGATGACGGCCGGTGCCTGTGACCGGGAGAGCTCGCGCAGCACGCGACCCGTCCCAGCCTGCGCGAAACGGTCCGTGTCGCGGATCGTCGCGGAGCAGACGTCCATGACGAGGTAGGTGAAGCCCGGGAAGTTCGCGTCCCCGTTCGGCGCCAGGTCGAGGAACGAGACGCAGGCCGCCCGGCGTCGCCACACGCCCGGGGCGTGCTGCCAGCCGGCGATCCGCCGCGCGACGGGACGCCCGCTCTTCGCGATCATCGGGCCGAGCACCCGGAGGCAGAGCGAGTCGCACGTGAACCAGTTCTGCACGTGGCCGTTGTCGAACCAGGCTGCGAGGCGGGGGAGGGCGTGGCGCGGGTCCAGCCGGTCGATGGCGTGGTCCTGCAGCAGCACGATCCCTGCCAGCTTCTCCTCCGCGAAGTCGCGGTGCGCCAGCGCCGTGGCCAGGGCGAGCAGCTCCTCGCCGTCCCGATCGGCGAGGTCGTGGTCCTCGACCCAGGCGGCGACCTCCTGGCGGACGCGCGACGCGCTGACGCCGCGAGCCGGGAACTCGCCCTTGACCCGGCGGTCCCACGCCTCCCTGCGGCGTTCGTCGGCGTGGGTCTGGATGCGCTCGACGAGCTCGGAGACGAGGGCCGTCCGACCTGCCGTCCTCGTCACCGCCACCTGGTCCGCTCCCGTCACCCGTGTTCTTAGCATTTCGCGCGTTGCTCGCGCATCCGTA
>JBFHRB010000026.1:0-20262 GCA_041591915.1 Nitriliruptorales bacterium | reverse complement strand
GTGCCGAGGTCGGGCTCCATGAGCAGCAGGAGCGCCTGGAACAGGAACAGCGGGAGCGCGGGCACGAGGATGTGGCGCGTGTCGCCCGCCACGTCGACGCCGAGCTCGCGCTTGCGTGCGAAGACGTCCGCCAACCAGAGCAGCGTCGCGAGCTTCGCGATCTCGCTCGGCTGGATGGCGACCGGTCCGAGGTCGATCCACCGCACCGAGCCGTCGACCTCCCGACCGATGCCGGGCACGAGGACCAGGACGAGGCCGAGGAGGGCTCCGCCGAGCAGCCACCAGCCGGCGCGTCGCCACACCCGGTGGTGGAGGTTCGCTGCCGCGCCGAACCCGAGCAGCCCGAGGAGCGCCCAGAGCACCTGGCGGCGGAAGATCGCGAAGGGGTCCCCCGCCACCGCGGAGGCCACGATGGATGCCGAGAAGCTCATGACGAGCCCGAACACGGTGAGGCAGAGCACCACCGCCGTGATGCGGGTGGCCGTCGTCGACCAGGCGCCGGGGCGCGCCGCACGCACCCACGCCTGCACGCGCTCGACCACCGTCGCGGCCGGACGGGGCAGGTCGGTCTCGCGGGTGGCCATCTAGCCCTCCCCCGCCAGCGCGCGGGCGGCGGCGGCGAACCGATCGCCGCGGTCCGCATAGCCGGAGAACATGTCGAACGAGGCGCAGGCTGGGGCGAGCAGTACGACGTCGCCGTCCTGTGCGACCGCCGCCGCCGCCGACACCGCGGCCTCCATCGAGTCCGCGATCTCCGCCGGCACACCGGCGTCCGAGCAGACGTCCGTGAGGGCCGGCGCCGCGGCGCCGATGAGGACCGCGTGGCGGACCGGCCCCAGCGACGGGGCCAGGACCGACAGGTCCACGCCCTTCGCGAGGCCGCCCGCGATCCAGACGACGGAGGGGTACGCGCCGAGCGCCGCAGCGGCGGCGTGCGCGTTGGTCGCCTTGCTGTCGTCGACGTAGCGGACGCCGGCGACCTCCGCGACGAGCTCCAGGCGGTGCCGGCCCGGGTGGAAGGCCTGCGCCGCGCTGCCGACGGGCTCCACACCGGCGCCGAGGAGCAGGGCCGCCGAGGCGGCGGCTGCCAGGTTCGCGAGGTGGTGGGGGGCCTGCACGGGGAGGTCCGCGACGGCGACCACCGTGCCCCGGGCGGACGGGATGGTCGACACGAGCCGCCCCCGGTCGACGCCCACGCCGACCTCGATGCCGCAGCCGGGTCCGTCGCTGTCCGCTCCGGCGAGCGAGCGTCCACAGGCGTACGCGAGGCCGGCCGGAGCGTGCGCTCGGGCGAGTGCGAGGGCGGCAGCGTCCTCCGCGCCGACCACCGCCCAGTCGCCGTCGACCTGCGCCTGCCACAGCCGGGCCTTGGCAGCGCCGTACCTCTCCATGCCGCCGTGCCAGTCGAGGTGGTCGGGCGCGAGGTTGGTCAGGATCCCGACCTCGGGGCGCAGCTCGTGGGCGTAGCGCAGCTGGAACGACGACAGCTCCGCGACGAGGACGGTGTCCGGTGTCGCATCCCGGGCAGCGGCCGTGAAGGGGTGCCCGATGTTGCCGCAGGAGATGGCGGCGATCCCTGACCGCGCCAGCATGGCCGTCGTCATCTCGGTGACCGTGGTCTTGCCGTTGGTACCCGTGATGCCGACGACGCGCGGCGCGAAGAGCCGGAAGCCGAGCTCGGGCTCGCTCCAGACCGGGACACCACGCGCCTCCGCGGCCTGCAGGACCGTCGAGGTCTCGGGGACCCCGGGCGACGGGACGACGAGGTCCACGCCCTCCAGCAGGCCGGTCGGGTCCGCCGTGACGACGACCCGCGCACCGAGGTCCCGCGCCGCGTCCGCACCGGGCGCGTCCTCGCGCTCGTCGGTCGCGATGACGCTGACGCCCGCGTCGACGAGGACCTGGACGGCGACCCTCCCGGACGAGCCGAGCCCGATGACGAGCGCCTGCTCGACGCCTGCGAGCGCGTCAGCCACCGGTGCCCACCCGCGCGAGGAACTCCGCGTAGAACGAGCCGAGGCCGAGGGCGACCCCGATCCCGGCAACGATCCAGAAGCGCACGATCACCGTGGTCTCCGCCCAGCCGCCGAGCTCGAAGTGGTGGTGCAGCGGCGCCATCCGGAAGACGCGCTTGCCGAAGACCCGGAAGGTGAAGACCTGGGCGATCACCGACACGGTCTCGAGGACGAACAGGCCACCGAACAGGACCAGCAGGAACTGGGTGTTCGTGACCGTCGCGAGGGCGGCCAGCAGGCCCCCGATCGCGAGCGACCCGGTGTCACCCATGAAGATCCTGGCAGGCGGGGCGTTGTACCAGAGGAACCCGGTGGTGGCGGCTGCGGCGGCGGCGGCCACGACCGCGACGTCTCGCATCGACTGGGCGTCGACGAAGGCGTAGCTCTCGGGGTGTCGGAACAGCCAGAAGGCGATGATCGTGTAGGCGCCGAACACCTGGATCGATGATCCGGCAGCGAGGCCGTCCAGCCCGTCGGTCAGGTTGACGGCGTTCGAGCTGCCGGTCAGCAGGATGAAGATCCAGAGGACGAAGACCGCGGTCGGGACCTGCAGGCCCCCTTCGCCCACGACCGAGATGTGCTCGGGGACCCCGGCGAGGCGCGGTCCGAGCACGGCGAAGACCACGGCGACCAGGGCCTGGCCGAGGAACTTGGCGGTCTTGTTCAGGCCGAGGTTGCGCTGCATGCGGACCTTGATGAAGTCGTCCGCGAACCCGACGGCACCCATGCCCAGGAACGTGAACAGGACGAGCATGCCCGTCGGCGTGAAGCGCACGCCGGTGAACCGTGCCGCCATGTAGCCGGCGAGCGCGGCGATGAGGAAGGCCACCCCTCCCATCGTCGGGGTGCCGGCCTTGGCCTGGTGGTGGTCGGGACCCTCCTCGCGGATCGCCTGGCCGAAGCCGCGCCCACGGAAGTACGCGATCACGAGCGGCGTCCCGACCAGCGAGATCATCCCGGCCACGACGGCGGCGACGAGGATGGAGATCACGCGGTCGGCTCCGGGTCGTGGTCTGCAGGCGCCCGTTCGGGGTCCAGGTCAGCGAGCAACCCGGCGGCCACCCGCTCGAGGCCACCCACACGGCTCGCTTTGACGAGCACAGCATCGCCGCTGCGCACCTCAGACCGAAGGAGGGTCAACGCCTCGTCGGCACCGTCGACGACATCGATGCGATCACCGTCGAGCCCGCCGGCACGCGCACCCTCGGCGATGGGCGCGCCCCGGCCGACCACGATCAGGCGGTCGATGCCGAGCTCCGCGACGCGGTGGCCGACCTGGCGGTGGTCGTCGTCCTCCGTGGGCCCGAGCTCCGCCATGTAGCCCAGCACGGCGATCCGCCGACCCGGCCGATCGAAGGCGGCCAGCGAGCGCAGTGCGGCCGTGGTCGACGTCACGCCGGCGTTGTACGCATCGTTGAGGACGACCACGCCCCCGGCAGTCACGACCTCCGAGCGCCAGGCCGAGACGGCGGCGTGCTCGAGGGCGGCAGCCGCCACCTCGAGGTCGGCACCGAGGGAGCACGCGGCGGTCAGGGCCGCGAGCGCGTTGTGGACGTGGTGCTCGCCCGCGAGGGGCAGCCGCACCCCGGCCGTGCCGAACGGGCCGTCGACGTGGAAGCTGGGCCGCGCCAACGCGTCGAGCACGACGTCGACGGCGCGCACGTCGACGTCACCGCGCCCGTAGGTGAGGACGTCGGCATCGGTCCGGTCGCGCATCGCGCGGACGCGGGGATCGTCGCCGTTGAGCACGGCCGTCCCGTCGGCGCCGAGGGCCTCGACGAGCTCGCCCTTGCCCCGTGCGACCCCCTCGAGTGACTCGAAGAACTCGAGGTGTGCCTCGGCGACGGCCGTGACGATGGCGACGTCGGGCTCGACGAACGGCGCCAGCTCGGCGATGTGGCCGATGCCCCGGGCCCCGATCTCCACCACGAGGGCACGCGTGTCGGCCTCGACGGAGAGCAGCGTCAGCGGCACGCCGAGCTCGTTGTTGAACGAGCCCCTCGCCGCGACGGTGGCGCGGTCGGCTCGCAGGGCGGCCGCCGCGAGGTCCTTCGTGGTGGTCTTGCCGACCGAACCGGTGATGGCGATGACGTCCGGGTCGACGCGACGTCGGACCTCGTGGCCGAGCAGGCGGACGGCGATCCAGGTGTCCTCGACCCGTACGACATTGGGTGCGTCGTGATCACGCTCGCTGAGCACGCCGGCCGCGCCGTCCGCCAGGGCCTGGTCGATGAAGTCGTGCCCGTCCGCAGACTCGCCGCGTAGCGCCACGAAGAGCGCGCCGGGCCCGGCCTCGCGCGAGTCCGTGACGACGCGGTCGACCGTCGCGGCGCCTGCGGAGACCGACCCGCGGACCGCCTCGGCGACCTCCCCGAGCTGTAGGGGGATCACGAGCTGACCTCCGATCCGTGGCCGGCAGCCAACAGGGCCTCTCGCGCGACCAGTCGGTCGTCGAAGTCGATCGTGTGGTCGGCGAAGTACTGGCCCGTCTCGTGGCCCTTGCCTGCGACCACGACGACGTCTCCCTCGCGGGCAGCGCCGACGGCGGCCTCGATGGCACGGCGGCGGTCGACCTCGACGACGAGCTCGGCAGGAGCGCCGCCCTCGACCGCGCGGATGGCGCCGGCCTCGACCTCCGCGAGGATGGCGGCGGGATCCTCCGAGCGCGGGTTGTCGGAGGTGAGGTGTGCCACGTCCGCCTGCGCGGCAACGGCACCCATGAGCGGGCGCTTGCCCCGGTCACGGTCGCCGCCACAGCCGATGACGACGTGGAGGCGCCCGGCCGCGCCGAGGAGGTCCCGAGCGGCGCTGACGACGTGCTGGAGGGCGTCGGGTGTGTGGGCGTAGTCGACGACCACCGCGAACGGCTGCCCGACCTGCACCGGCTCGAACCGGCCCGGCACACCGCCACAGGCGGCGATGCCGGCCAGCGCCACCTCGGCGTCGATGCCGATCGCGCGGGCGCACAGGTAGGCGGCAACGGCGTTCTTGCCGTTGTGCTCGCCGAGCAGCCGCGTCCGTACCACCGCCTCGCCGTCCGGGCCGGCCAACCGCGCGGTCGTCCCCGTGAGGTCGGCGTCGATGCCCGTGATGCGGTGCTCGGCGCTCGGGTGGGCCCCGTACGTCGTGATGGCGATCGGCGCCTCGGCCGCGAGTCGGCGGCCCCACTCGTCATCGACGCAGACGACACCGCGGTCCGCGTAGGGGGATGCGAACAGTTGGGCCTTCGAGTCGAAGTAGGCCTCCATGGAGCCGTGCCAGTCCAGGTGGTCCTGGGTCAGGTTCGTGAAGGCGGCCACCGAGAAGCGCACACCGGCGACTCGGTGCAGGTCGAGGCCGTGGGACGAGACCTCCATCGCCACGGCGTCCGCGCCCCGGTCGTGCATGCGACGCAGCAGCCGCTGCAGGTCGGTGCCCTCGGGCGTCGTACGAACGCCGGTGATGGGCTCGCCGTTGATGCGCGTCTCGACCGTCCCGATGACCCCGGTCCCCCAGGCGTTGGCCCCGAACGCGGTCTCCAGGAGGTAGGTCGTCGTGGTCTTGCCGTTGGTCCCGGTGATGCCGACGACGCGCAGCTCGTCGGAGGGGTCGCCGTGGACGACCGCCGCAGCGGGCCCCATCGAGGCGCGGACGTCGGGCACCCGAACCTGTGGCACGTCGAGGTCGAGGAAGCGCTGCACCAGCAGTGCGGAGGCGCCGGCCGCCACGGCCGCCGGCGCGAAGTCGTGGCCGTCGACGTTGTGTCCCACGACACAGCAGAACAGCCAGCCCGGCTCGACCTGGCGGCTGTCGTGGGTCGCGTCGACAACGTCGGCCTCCCCGCGCTGCTCGGCAGTCGGCAGCGCGGCGGTGATGGCGCTCAGGGTCGTCGGCACGCGTCCGCTCGTGTCGTTCGGGGATCGGCTGCACGGGGCCACAGCCGGAGGGTCGAGCGCTGCGCTCGACCCTCGTCCGAGGATAACGACGGGCCTGCAGCGCTCCGGTTAGGCGGGGCCGCCCGTCCGGCCGGGGTCTAGCCGCCGTCCGGCGGGTCCTCGGCGGCCGGGTCGGGGTCGGCCTCCGCCGGTTCGCCAGCGGGGTCCTGCGGGCTGCTTGCCGCCGGGTCCGCGGCGTCGCCGACCGGAGGCGAGGCCGGGGCGTCGGGCGCGGTGGCGGGCCCCTCCTGCTGCGCTGCGGCATCGGCCTTGGCACGGTCGGCCGCGTCGAGCACCTCGGCGATGGTGGGGGCACGGCCGCCGGGGGCGACGCGCAGGTGGCGGAGCGTGAACTCCATGACCTCGCTGAACGCGGGTGCGGCGACGACGCCGCCCCAGATCGGGTAGGGCTCGTCGACCATCACGGCGACGACGATCTGCGGGTCGTCGGCGGGCGCGAAGCCGACGAAGGAGGCCACGTACTGCCCCGAGTAGCCGCGGGCATCCGCCAGGGGCTTGCGGGCGGTGCCCGTCTTCCCTGCGACGAGGTAGCCCGGGACGGCGGCGCGCTTGCCGGTCGCGCGCTCACCGTGGACCACGCCGGTGAGGATGTCCTGCATGGCCTGGGCCGTCTCGTTCGACACGACCCGGGTCGTCGATGCCGGCGTGCTGGGCGCGAGTCGGCCGTCGTCACCAACCGTGCCGCGGATGATGCGCGGCTGCGTCGCGACCCCGTCGTTGGCGATGGTGGCGTAGAAGTCCGCGGACTGCAGGAGCGTGACCGCGACCCCCTGGCCGATCGCGATGGTCGGCAGGCTGGTCGTCCACCACTGGTCGACGGGCAGCACGAGGCCGGGCGCCTCGCCAGGGAAGCCGACGCCCGAGGCCCGGCCGAAGCCGAAGCGGTCCAGGTACTCCGCGAGTCGCTGGTCGCCGAGTTCCTCCGCGACCATGATCGTGCCGACGTTCGACGAGGTCTCGATGATCTCGCGGAACGTCATCTCCTCCGTCGGGTGGTCGTGCGCGTCGGAGAACGTCTTGTTCCCGACGCGGTAGCGGTCGTCGACGAGGAAGGTGGTCTCCGGCGTCACGACCCCCTCCTCGAGCGCCGCAGCCGCCGTGATCGCCTTCTGCACCGAGCCCGGCTCGAACACGTCGGTCACGGTCCGGTTGCGCCAGAGGTCGGGGGCGTACTCGGCCCGGACGTTGGGGTCGAAGCCCGGCGCGCTCGCCATCGCGAGGACCTCGCCGCTGCCGACCTCGAGCACGACGATGCCGGCGCCGGCCGCGTCGTAGTCGAGGAGCAGCTGCTCGGCCACCGCTTCGGCCTTGTGCTGGATCTCCCGGTCGATGGTCAGCACGAGGTCCGTGCCGGCGATCGGCGGCGTGACCTCGCGGGTGCCGGACGCGATCTGCAGGCCGGAGCCGGCGCGCTCGAAGACGAGGGTCCCGGGCGTGCCCTTGAGCAGGCTGTCGTGCTGGAGCTCGAGGCCGTGCAGCCCGTCACCGTCGATGCCGGTGAAGCCGACGATCTGTCCGGCGAGTCCACCACCCGGGTAGACGCGGCTCGGCTCGACGATGCGCCCGAGGCCGCTCACGGGCCTGCCATCGACCTGCAGCGACAGGATCTGCTCGCCGAGCTCCCAGTCGAGCTGGCGTCCGAGGTAGACGAAGTGCGCGTCCTTGGTCAGCTGCGCCTCGATCCACTCGGCCTCGCGTCCGAGCAGCGGCGCCAGGGCGGCCGCCGTGCGGACGGGGTCGGCCGCCGGCGGCTTGACGAGCCCGTTCTCCAGTGTCTCGGGGCGGAAGGCCCGGGGGTCCGCGTAGATCGTTGCCGCGTCGATGGACGTGGCGAGGACCTCCCCGTCGCGGTCGTACAGGCGGCCGCGACGAGCGCTGAGGTCGATGGTGCGCTCGCGCTGGCGCTCCCCGAACTCGGCGAAGTAGTCGGCGCGCTGGACCTGGACGTCGAAGAGCCGGTAGAGGACACCGCCGAACGCGACGGCGAAGACCAGGAGCATCCCGACGACGCGACGGACGGTGGTGTCCCGCGTGACGCGGAGGCGGCGGCGGGCGATGCGGCGCGCGCGGGTGCGCGTTCCGGGGGCCGTCTTCGTCGTCAACTACTTCTCCGCGGAGATGAGGGGCTTGAGGGGTTCGGTCGCGCCGCCGGCTGGCAGCAGCTCGACGACGTAGCCGTCGGCCGGCAGGGGCCGCGAGACCGGCAGGTAGCGAGGCGAGGTCGCCGGGACCATGCCGAGCTGCTCGGACGCGACCTGCTGGATGCGGGCGGGGTTCTCGAGCTCGGCCACCTGCGCGATGAGCCGCTCGTACCGCCGCTCCGCATCGAGCACCTGTCGCTCCAGGTCGGCTGCGCGGACGGCATCGCCCGCAGCGAGCGCGTTGAGCGAGACCGCGGCGAACACGACGCCGGCGGTCAGGAGGAGCACGCCGAGCACGAAGGCCAGCGTGTGGCGGCGCTTGGCCTGGCGCACCACCCGCAGGTGGCGCTCGCCACGTGCGGGGGCAGGCGTCGCCGGGCGTGCGGGACGACGGAGAATGGCGGGGACGGCGCTCACGCGTGATCCTCGTGGGAGTGGCCGTCACCCGGGAGCCGGCGCGCGGCGCGCAGCCGGGCCGACCGCGCGCGTGGGTTGCGCGCGATCTCGTCCTCGTCCGGACGCTCCGGCTTCCGGGTGATCAGCTCGACGAAGGGGACGCGGCCGCAGGCGCAAACCGGGAGATCCGGTGGGCAGACGCACCCGCGGGCCGCGTCGGTGAAGGCCCGCTTGACGATGCGGTCCTCCAGGGAGTGATAGGCGAGCACGACGCACACGCCGCCGGGGAGGAGGCGGTCCAGCGCGACGGGGAGGACGTCACGCAGGACGTCCAGCTCGCCGTTGACCTCGATCCGCAGCGCCTGGAACGTGCGCGTGGCCGGGTGAGGGCCGGTGCGCCGGGCGGCTGCGGGGATGGCGTTCTTGATGACCTCGGCCAGCTCGGTGGTCGTGGCGAGCGGGCGCGCCTTCACGATCGCGCGCGCGACGCGGTCGGCGAAGCGCTCCTCGCCGTACTCGCGGATGACGCGGACCAGTGCCCGATGGTCGTACGTGTTGACGACGTCCGCGGCGGTCATGCCGCGGCTCGTGTCCATGCGCATATCGAGTGGCGCCTCAGCGCGGTAGCTGAAGCCGCGCTCGGGCCGGTCCACGTGCATCGACGAGATGCCGAGGTCGAGCAGGATCCCGGCGATGCGCTCGATGCCGAGATCGTCGAGCACGTCTGAGAGCTCGTCGAAGGTCGCGTGCACGAGGTCGACCTGCACGCCGTCGCCCAGCTCCGAGAGCCGCTCCCCCGCCAGCTCGAGCGCGCTCAGGTCCCGGTCGATCCCGACCAGCTGTGCGAGCCCGAACTGGGCGCGCCGCGCTGCTGCGACGGCGGACGCGTGTCCGCCGGCACCCAGTGTCGCGTCGACGACGTGGCCCTCGGGCGTGTCCGTGAGCAGGGCGACACACCGGTCGAGGAAGACCGGGATGTGGGGCGCGCGCGGCTCGGCCATCAGCGTCGGCACCTGGTCACGCCACCGCGTCGACCGGCGCGGGGACGGTGGCGGGCTGGGCCATCGCCGCGGCCCGTGCGACGTCGCCGATCGAGCGTCCGACCACGGCGCGACGGTGGCGCGGGGCCTCGGCCTCGACGGCTGGCAGCAGCACGTCGAGGGCGAGCGCGCGGAAGCCGCCGGGGGCGGCCTCGACCTGCTCCAGTGCCTCGAAGAAGTCCATCAGAAGCCCTCGATGTCGAAGTCGAACGGGGTGTCGATGTCGGCGAAGTCCGGCTCGTGCTCGCCCTGGTAGGCCTCCCAGGACTCGCGGTCCCAGATCTCGACCTTGTCCATGTTCCCGACGATGGTCAGGTCCTTGCCGAGGCCGGCCCAGTCGCGCAGGTGCTGCGGGATCGTGATGCGGCCCTGGCTGTCGGGGATCTCCTGCTCCGACCCGGACAGGAAGATCCGGATGTAGGCCCGGGCCTTGCGGTTCTCGCGCGGGAGCTTGCGGAGCCGCTCGACGGCGCGTTCGAACTCGGGCAGCGGGTAGACGTCGATGCAGCGGTCCTGGCCGGGGCTGAGGTAGAGGCCGCCGTTGAGTCGCTCGCGGTAGCGCGCAGGCAGGATCACACGCCCCTTCGCATCGAGGGTGTGCTCGGCCTTGCCCGAGAACCACGTGGACACCCAGTCCGCCCTTCACCGACCTGCCCGGTGGCGCCGCACGCACCACCCCGTGGGAGATTGCCCCACTTCCCTCCACCTTACGCCACCAAACTCCACGTCGTCAACGGAAACCACGACTTGAGGAGTTGCCGGAAGCCCAGAACCGGCCGAGATCGGCCGGTTCTGGGGTGGGGAGGGAGGTGGAGGGATCGGGAGGACCACGCCACCGACCCGGGGCTCGGCGGCCCGAGGCGCGCCAGAGAACGTGCCCGATGCGAGGGATTCGCCGGGGACGGCGGCGCCCGAGGGCGCTCGAGAACGGCGCCGAGGCCCCGTGGTGGAGCGAAGTGGGGCTCAGTCGGCCAGGGCCTCGAGGCCGCCGTGCCACAGCGCGGCGAGGGCCCTCACGGCCCGCTCCCGGTCCTCCACCGACGTGCCGGCGAGTCGGCCGTCGGCGTAGCCCTCGACCATCGCCACCAGCGCCGGGGCGACGACGGCCGCGTGCTCGTCGGACCCGGTGGCGAGCTCGACGTCGATCGCCACCCGGGCGACGAAGGCCTCGCGCAGCTCCGCGAGGCGTTGCCGCAGGGCGGGCTCCTCGGCCACCGCGTCGCGCCAGGCGGCGATGACCGGCCCCTCCTCGAGGTAGACCTGCAGCACGTCGCGGATCACGCGCTCGAGGGCCACGCGCCGGTCCTGCCCGTGCCAGTCCCCGCCGGCCACGGCCGCCATCCGCCCGATGACGTCCTCGACGAGGGCCGCGAGGATCGCCGCCTTGTTCTCGAAGTAGGTGTAGAACGTCCCGTGGCTGACGCCGGCCTCCGCGACGATGTCCTCGACCCGTGCGGTGGCGTAGGGCATGCGGGCGAAGGTGGTCCGGGCCGCATCGCGCAGGGCCTGCGACGTGCGCAGCCCCCGCGGGCTCAGCTGCCTCGCCTCGGTCTCCACCAGCCGCCCCTTCACCGTCGGCGCTCCCACGGCGGCCCTTGCGAGCCCCCGCACGGCTCCGTAGGGTAACGCCGACAGCTAGTTGACATCGACGTCAACTCTTGTCGACCACCGGAGGAGTCCCGGATGCAGGCCAACTGCGACCAGTGCGATGTCGAGCTCGACGGGCAGCGGGTCCTGATCTCGACCGAGGCGACCGATGACGGCGGGGTCGACGTCGAGGTCGCGAAGCGCTGGACGCTCTGTCGCTCGTGCGCCGACGACGTGTTCGAGAAGGTGGGCGAGTCGTCGCCGTGGGAGGACAACGACTTCAAGACCGTCGTCCTGCCCGACGAGGAGTCGATCGGCGTCCACGCCGGGGGCTTCGCCAACTCCATCTGAGGACCCGAGCGAGGTCCGCGGCCCGGCCCGGGGCGAGGCTCGGCCGCTACCATCGCCTGCCGCCGTCGACCCGGCCGTCGAAGGCGACCGACCACCTCCCCGTCGTGACCGGAGCCGTCACTCGTGGCACGCACCGCCGCCCGCCGTCGCCCTGACCTCGGCTCCGTCTCGCAGACGATCGCTGCGATCGACCAGAACGTCCGCCGGGTCATCGAGGGCAAGCCGGAGGTCGTGCGCCTCGCGATGATCGCCCTGCTCGCCGAGGGGCACCTGCTCATCGAGGACGTGCCGGGGGTCGGCAAGACGCTGCTCGCGAAGGCACTCGCCCGCAGCATCGACTGCTCCGTGCAGCGCATCCAGTTCACGCCCGACCTGCTTCCGTCGGACGTCACCGGCGTCAACGTGTACTCCCCCGACACCGGCGAGTTCGAGTTCCGGCCCGGGCCGATCTTCGCGAACATCGTGCTCGGAGACGAGATCAACCGCGCCGGCCCGAAGACGCAGTCCGCGCTCCTGGAGGCCATGGAGGAGCAGACGGTCACCATCGACGGGGTGACCTACGAACTCGCGCCCCCGTTCATGGTCATGGCCACGCAGAACCCCATCGAGCTCGAGGGCACCTATCCCCTGCCCGAGGCCCAGCGCGACCGCTTCATGATGCGCCTCGCCATCGGTTACCCCGACGTCGAGGCGGAGCTCGCGATCCTGCGGACGCACGGCCACGACGACCGGCTCGGGCAGCTGACGCCCGTGACGGACGCCGAGACCGTCGCACGGGCGATCACCGCGGTCCGCGACGTCCACGTCGCCGACCCGGTCGAGCGGTACATCGTCGCCGTGTGCCGGGCGACCCGTCAGCACGAGGACGTCGAGCTCGGAGCCTCACCTCGCGCCTCGCTCGCGATGCTTCGCGCGGCGCGCGCCTCCGCGGCCTACGACGGGCGCGACTACGTGGTGCCCGACGACATCAAGGGCCTCGCTGGCCACGTCCTCCCGCATCGGCTGATCCTGCGCCCCGAGGCCGAGCTGGCCGGGCGCACGACGTCAGGCGTCATCGAGGACGTCGTCGAGGGCGTGCCCGCGCCGACGGAGTAGCTGGCGTGAACGTGCTGACCGACCGCGGCAAGACGATGCTCGCCGCCGCGGTCCTGCTGTGGCTGGTCAGCCGCCTCATGGCCGTTCGTGAGCTGTCGATGGCCGCGCTGGCGATCGCGGCCCTCCTCGTGCTCGCGGTCATCTACACGCGGCTGACCAGCGCGAACCTCCACATCGTCCGTCGCGTCCACCCGATACGCCTCTTCCACGACGCCGAGGGCCAGGTGCGGGTCGAGATCCGCAACCGTGGGCGCCTCCCCACCGCGATCCTGCAGGTCGAGGACCGGGCCCCGTCGGCGATCGTGGACGCGGCCCGGTTCATCCTCTCGCCCATACGGTCCGGCAGCGGGGTCGCCGCCACCTACGACCTCCACGGCCGCCATCGGGGCCGCTACGAGATCGGGCCGCTCGTGGTCCGGCTCCGGGACCCGTTCGGCATCGCCCAGAGGACGGAGCTGTTCACCGGATCCGACGAGGTGATCGTCTACCCGCCGGTCTGGGCACTGCCGCCCGGCCTCCCGCTCGGCGGACGCGACGGCGGCGGCGGCGAGGGACGCCCGCGCCCGCTCGCGAGCGGCGAGGAGCTCGCCAACATCCGCGAGTACGTCCGAGGCGACGACCTCCGCAAGGTGCACTGGCGCTCGACGGCCCGTCGCAACAAGCTGATGATCCGCCAGGACGAGGCCCCGCAGCAGCCGGCCGCGACCGTCGTCCTCGACACCCGTGGGAGTGCGCACGCGGGCGCCGGGCCCCACTCCTCGTTCGAGTTCGCGGTCGCCACGGCGGCGAGCGTGACCTACCACCTGTCGAGCCGGAACTACGCGACCCGACTGGTGACCGGCCCGATCGTGAGCACGCCGCGCGCCCGAAACTGGGAGCTCGGGCTCGAGCAGCTGGCAACGCTGCAGCCGAGCGCCCACACCGACCTCGGACCGCTCTGGCAGCAGCTCTCACACGGCACGATCGGTGACGGGGTGCTGTTCGTCATCGCGCCGGTGCCCGACGCGTCGGACCTGCGGATGCTCGTCCGCGCCGGGCGGGGATTCAGCCAGCGCCTCGCGGTGTTGCTGGATGCGAAGAGCTTCGGGCGCAATCGCCACCACCGGGCCGACCCGGTGACCGTGGCCGGCCTGCGAGCCGCCGGTTGGCGGGTCACGGTCGTGACGGCGGGCGAGCGACTCGCCGACCGGTGGCCACAGCTGATGCTGCACCAGCGAGGGAGGAGCGCGTGAGCCAGCGACGCGACGCGATCCTCGCGGGCGCCTCGGCCCTGCTCGTGCTCGGCGCGACCCACGCGCTCACCAAGGCGATCGTCAACCCCGCGGAGTGGCGGCCCATGGTGCTGCTGGCGATCGTCGTCGCCACCGGCATCGCGGCGGTGCTGCGCATCTTCCACCTCCATTGGGCGTGGTCGGTGGTCGGCTCGCTGCTCGGGCTCGTGACCTTCACCTACGTGGTCCACCTCCCGGCGGGCGGGCTGATCCCGGGCCTCGAGCAGTGGGACGCGTTCGTCGACCTCCTCGGCCGCGGCCTGCTGGAGTTCCGCGACCAGGCGGCGCCGTCGTCGCCGCTGGCCGGCCTGCTCCTGATCGTGACGACGGCGACGTGGGTCGTCACCCACGTCGTGCACGAGTTCATCGTGCGCTGGAGCAAGCCGGGGCTCGCCCTGCTCACGGCCGGAGCACTCTGGGCGGTGCCGCTGGCGGTGCCGCAGCCGCCGACGCGCACGTGGCCGCACGTCATCCCGTTCCTGGCGGCCGCGGGCCTCGTCCTGCTGCTGCTCGCCGACGTCGACGTCGTCGGCTGGGCGCGCGACCGGACCGGCCTGCGGGTGTCGACGGGCGGGATCGTCGTCGGCACCGTCGCCCTGGTGATCGCCGCCACGTGGCCGACGCTGCTCCCGGGCTATGGGGAGGAGGCGTGGCTCGACCTCGCCGGCGCGGACGTGCCCGCCTACCAGCCGATCGTCGACGTGGGCGACCGCCTGCTGCTGCCCGCCGAGACCGAGGTCCTGCTCGTCGAGTCGGACCGACCGGTCTACCTTCGGATCGCCGGCCTCGACACGTTCGACGGGCAGACGTGGCTCATCGGGCCGGCCGGAACCGACACCTACTCCCCCGACCCGACCACGCTGCACTACGCGGGCGACGGGCCGCTCCCGCCGGAGGTGCCGCTGGGCGAGACGACGCGGGTGACGACGACGGTGACCGTGCAGGACCTCGCGAACACCTACGTCCCCGTCCCGTACCAGGCCGTGGAGATCGACGGGCCCCGCCGGAAGTCCCTCGTCTACGCGGAGCGCGACGGCTTCGTCGTCGCGACCGACGAGGACGTCCGCACGATCGAGGGGCTCGACCGCCTCAAGCCCCAGGTGGTCGAGGGCTTCCGCTACTCCGTCATCGCGGACGTGCCGACACCGAGCTTCACCGACCTGGTCGCCGTGGACTACGGCGCCGCCGACGTCGATCGGTGGCTGCAGCTCCCCGGCAGGTTCCAGCGCCTCGCCGACCAGGCCGAGCAGGTGTACGCGACGTGGGGCGAGAGCGGCGCGACGACCGCGGTCGAGAAGGCCTTCGCCCTGCAGGAGTGGTTCGCCACCTCCGGCGAGTTCGCGTACTCGACCGACCCGGCCGAGGTCGACCGACTCCTCGGCAGCGGTGCCGTCGAGGAGTTCGTGTTCGAGAACCGCACCGGCTACTGCGAGTACTTCTCGACCTCGATGGCGATCATGCTGCGGGCCACCGGGGTGCCGGCGCGCGTGGCGGTCGGTTTCCTGCCCGGCAGCCCGGTCGTGCAGCCGGGCCTGCCCGAGGGCGTCGAGCAGGCGGGGCGGGCCACGCTCTACTCCGTGACCACCAACGACGCCCACGCGTGGGTCGAGGTCCTGTTCCCGGGCCACGGGTGGGTGAAGTTCGACCCGACGCCGCGCTCGGACGGCGCGACGATGCCGCCCCAGATAAGCGACCTCGACCCCGAACTCACCATCGCCGAGCGGACGAACCAGGCGGGCACCGAGGACGGTGCCGACGTCCCTGACCTGACCGACGAGGACATCCCCGATCCCGAAGGCCTCCCACCGGGGGTCGACCTCGACCCGCTGCCGGAGGACGGCGCCGGAGCGGGCGTCGGCCGTGGCGGCCTCGTCCTCCTCGGCCTGCTGACGCTGCTGGTCGTCTCGCTGGTTGCGTGGTTCGTGGCGCTGTGGCGCCGGCGCCCCCACCATCGCCACATCCACGGCGCGGACCGCGTCCTCGCGGCGCAACGTCGTGTCCACATCATGGCCGCCCGGTACGGGCTCGGACGACGGCCGCACGAGACCGCGCGCGAGGTCGCTCGTCGCTGGGTCCGCGACGGGCACGTCCCGGCCGAGCCCGCGAGCGGGTTCGTGTCACTGTCGGAGGCGGCCGCGTTCGGCGGTGAGCTGCCGGAGCAGGCAGGCGAGCAGGCGGAGGCGCTCGGCGACCAGCTCGTCGCGTCCATGCGCACGTCGATCGGCGCACGCGAACGCTTCCTCGCGCCCGTCCGGCTCCCGACGCAGCAGGCATGGCGCGGCGCGCGCGGTATCGCCGATCGCCTGCGCCCGCGGGGCCGGCGCTAGGCCTCGTCCTCGCGGCCGAGGCCGCGGCGGATGCGCGCCAGGATGTCGTCGTCACCGCCCTTGCGGACGTCGGGCAGCGAACGTGCCCCGACGACGACGCTGATCAGCATCAGGCTGAACCCGATGACGCCGAACGCGAAGCTGAAGGTGATCGCCAGCAGGCAGCCAACGCCGAGGACGAACCCGACGATGGCCAGGCGGAGCCGCCGCGACCGCGACGCATCCGACCCGAGCTTGGAGGCGCGCTCGACGAAGCGGGGGTCCTCGTCACGGAGCCCGGCCTCGATCTGCGCGAGGATGCGCTCCTCGTTCTCGGAGAGTGGCACGTGGCCTCCAGCTCACCCGTGCACCGGCATCGTCGCTGAGTATACGAGGTCATCCCGTGCTGCGGATGGGCGTTCTGGGCCCCCTTTCCCGGGCCCTCGGACCCGGACGCCCGGGTGGCCGGCGAGGGGTCCGGAGCGAGTAGTCCGGCCGGACCAGCCGGGGTCGGGCAACCCTTAAACCGAGCCCACCCAGGTCGACAGGTTGCGACATGAAGACCATCGAAGAGTGCCGCAACGTCCCGGCACTCGCTGAGACGCTGTGGACCGAGCGCCACCTGGTGGAGCACCTGCTCTACCGGCTGGTCAGCGCTCGGCTGCTGCTCGCGTCCGAGGAACGCCGGTTCCTGGGCGCGGCGCTCGCCGAGGTCGAGGAGACCATGGCACGGCTCTGGGACGCCGAGACGGCGCGGTCTGCCGCGCTCGCCAGCGTCGCGCACGACTGGCGCGAACCACGTGAGAGCGTCACGCTGGGCCGCCTCATCGAGGAGTGCCCGCCGCCGTGGGGCGAGATGTTCGCCGACCACCAGGCGGAGTTCCAGCGCCTCGCGACGGAGATCGAGCAGACGGCGGCGGAGAACCGCCGTCTGGCCAGCGTCTCACTGACCTCGATCAGCGACTCGCTGTCGTCGCTCATCGGCAACGCCCCGCAGACGTACACGGCCGCCGGGCGTGCCGACACCGCGGCCGCCGCCCCCACACGCGTGAACCAGGTCCTCTAGATGAGCAGCTTCCTCGGGATCCACACGGCCTACAGCGGCATCCGCGCGGCGCAGGCCGGTCTCGAGACGACCTCGAACAACATCGCCAACGTCAGCACTCGCGGCTACACCCGCCAGCGGGTCGAGCTGGTCACCTCGCACGCGACGCTCACCGCGGCTGGCTACATCGGTGAGGGCGTCGACATCGAGGCCATCAACCGGCTGCGCGACGGCTTCCTCGACGAGCGCGCTCGCACCGAGCTGGGTCGCTCCGGCCGACTGAGCCGGCTGGCCGACATGCTGGGCCGGACCGAGGGCGTGTTCGGCGAGCTGCAGTTCGGCGTCAGCAACGACCTCGACGACGTGTTCGCGGCCCTCGAGGACCTCGCGAACAACCCGGACAGTGCGGGGGCCCGCCAGGTCGTCATCTCGCGACTCGACGGGTTGGCCACGCGCATCCGCTCGATCGCAACCGGGTACGAGGCGATCGCTGCGAACGCCGGCAACGACCTGATCGGCGAGACCCGCGAGGTCAACCAGCTGCTGCACCGCGTCGCCGAGCTGAACACGGCCATCCTGGGGGCGCGGCCGGGCGGCCAGCCGAACGACCTGCTCGACGAGCGCGACCGGGTGATCGACGACATCGTCGAACGGACGGGCGCCCGCGTCCTGCACAACGAGGACGGCTCCGTGCGGCTGACGCTGGACGGCGAGCAACTGGTCGACCGTGCGCTCGTCAACGAGCTCACCGCGTCCGCCGACGGCACCATCACCCACCCCGCGGTGGGTGCGGTCACGCTCGGCGGCACGCTCGGAGGCATCCAGGAGTTCCTGGCCAGCGGGATCGCCTCGCTGCAGGCCGAGCTCGACACGTTCGCCACCGACCTCGCGACCAGCTTCAA
This sequence comes from Nitriliruptorales bacterium, assembly GCA_041591915.1. GTDB lineage: Bacteria > Actinomycetota > Nitriliruptoria > Nitriliruptorales > Nitriliruptoraceae > JBFHRB01. The sequence continues at coordinate 2,178 of JBFHRB010000026.1, read as the reverse complement.
CGACCAGCACGCGGCCGGCTTCACCGACTCGGGCGCCGCCGGTGGCCCGCTGTTCACGATCGCACTGGGCACCGCCCGCACGTTCCAGGTGGCCGTTTCGTCACCGGACGAGCTCGCCGTCCACGGAGACGCGGCCGCCGCCCGCTTCGACGGGGACAACGCGCAGGCGCTGGCCGACCTGCGCAACGTCGCCGGCTCGTCCGGCTCGGTCATCACCGAGGACCTGCAGGCGCTGGTGTCCTCGCTGGGTGCGAGCGTCGGCGGGGCGCAGACCGCCGCCAACCATCAGGCGCAGGTGGCCGGGGCCGCAGAGGCCGCTCGCATGTCGGAGCACGGCGTGAACCTCGACGAGGAGTTCGTCTCGCTGATCGCGTTCCAGCGCCAGCTCGAGGCCGCCAGCCGCGTCATGACCTCCATCGACCAGGCGCTCGACGTCCTGATCAACCGCACCGGCGTGGTGGGCCGATGATGGGGGGCCGCCGATGAGGATCACCAACCAACTGATCGTCGACAACGCCCTGCGCCGCTTGCGCGACGTCCACACGGCCAACAACGATGCCCGCGATGCCGCCATCACGGGACGCCGGGTGAACCTGCCGTCGGACGACCCCACCGGCGCGGGCCGCATCCTGGCCCTGCGCGCGGCCGAGCGTGCCCGCGTCCAGGAGCAGCGCAACGCCGACGACGCCGAGGCCCTGCTCAACGCCGCTGACACCAACCTCCGCACCATCACGTCGCGGCTCCAGCGCGTCCGTGACCTCGTCGTGCAGGGCGCCAACACGACGACCATCAGCGACGGCGGTGGCGCCATCGCGGACGAGATCGCGTCGATCCGCGAGGAGCTCGTCGCCCTGGCGAACGCCCGCCACGCGGGGCGGCCCCTGTTCAGCGGCTTCGCGGACGTCGACGCCGTGGCCCGTGACGGGGGCGGCACCTTCGTCTACCAGGGCGACGCGGGCGAGGTCCGCCGCCGCATCGGCGACATCGAGACGGTCACCGTCAACGTCCGTGCCAACGACGTGTTCGGCTTCACCGCCGGCGACGACCTGTTCACGCGCCTCGACACGATCGAGTCTCAGCTGCGATCGGGCGACGTCAACGGCCTGCAGGCCTCGCTGAACTCGCTGGACGGCCAGATCTCGCGCGTCACCGAACACCTCGGGGTCGTCGGTGCGGCGACCAACCGCGTCGAGTCCGCCCGCAATCGGTCCGTCGAGGGCCAGATGCACATAGGCGCGGAGCTCAGCGAGCTCGAGCACGTGGACATGGCCGAGGCGATCATGGAGCTGCGCATGCAGGAGGTCGCCCTGCAGGCGACCCAGCAGGCCCTCGGCCGGGCGTTCCCACCGTCACTGGCGTCCTTCCTGCAGTAGGGCACGTCGGGCGGGGCGTGCTCGTCTCGGCATCTGGGGTCGTGCTCCGGTCCCCTTCGGACGGTCGTGCTCTCTCCGCTTCGGGCGGTGGTTGCCCTGCGGCGAGCCGAGAAGCCTCAAGACCAGCCTCGCCTACGGGCAACCATCCGCCCTTCGCTCTGCACCCATGCCGGACCCACGAGGTCAGCGGGCGCGGAGCGGGCGGCGGGATCGTGGAGCGGGAGGCTGGAGGCGAGGGACACCACCGTGACGACCGTCGCCGACAACATCCGGCTCCGAAGACCCCGCTGACCCGACCAGCCGCCACCTACCCGGTGCGCGGCCCATCGGGCTGTCCTACCGTCGTCTCTCCGACACGGAGCAGGTGATGGCGAAGGCGACCTACCCCGGCCCTGCGGACAGACTCGTGGCGTACGAGGCCGCGGTCGCGGAGGCGAGCGACGACGACGGCGTCCCGCTGTCGCGCAAGGGGGCGAAGAACCCCTACACGTCGCGCAACGGCCACATGTACTCGTTCCTCACGCCGGAGGGACAGCTCGCGGTACGGCTGCCGAAGGACCGCCTCGAGCAGTTCCTCGCCGAGCACGGCACCGAGCGGCCGGTCTCCTACGGCGCCGTCATGAAGGAGTACGCGCTCGTGCCCGACGGGCTGCTCGAGGACGCCGCGGCGGCCGGGGCGCTCATCCAGGAGAGCCACGACTGGATCGGCACCCTCCCGCCCAAGCCCACGAAGAAGGGCTGAGCCGCGGGTCCGACCGCAGCGACTCCCCCGGCCGCAACGACGCCCCCGCTAGTCTCGCCCGCG
>JBFHRB010000025.1:0-20591 GCA_041591915.1 Nitriliruptorales bacterium | reverse complement strand
GTGGAACAGGGCTCGGCGCGACCGCCTGTTGTGCCCGTTGTGCACAGGTATGGTCAGACAGCGGGACGGTCGCTGGGGACGGCGTTGGGTGAGCGTGAGGTGTCGGCGGGGTCGGTGACGCAGGTCACCTATCTGTTCTCGGACATCGAGGGTTCGACCGGGTTGTGGCAGGACCATCCGGAGGCGATGGCGGGGGCGCTCGAGACGCATTTCGGGGTGGTGCGTGGGGCGATCGCGGCTGCGGGTGGGGAGGTGGTGCAGGACACCGGTGATGGGGTGTTCGCGGTGTTTCCCACGGCGGTGGGTGCGGTCCATGGGGCGGTGGGGGTGCAGCGTGGGTTGCGGGATGCGTCGTGGGGGGTGACGGGGCCGTTGCGGGTGCGGATCGGGTTGCACACGGGGACGGTGGATCCGAACCTGCGTGACTACCGGGGGACGTCGGTGAACCGGGCGGCGCGGGTGATGGATGTCGCGCACGGTGGGCAGGTCGTGTTGTCGGGGCCGACGCGGGAGTTGTTGCAGGACTCGCCGCTGGACGGGCTGGTGCTCACGGACCTGGGTGTGCACACGTTGAAGGGGATCGCGGCGGCCGAGCACCTGTGGCAGGTGTCGGCGCCGGACCTGGAGTCGGACTTCCCGCCGCCGCGGGTCAAGGGCGGCGCGGTCTCTGCGGTGTGTCCGTACAAGGGGTTGGCGGCGTTCCAGCCGGAGGACGCGGAGCTGTTCTTCGGGCGTGAGGAGCTGGTCGACCGGTTGGTGGCGCGGTTGGCGCAGTCGCGGTTCCTGGCGGTGGTGGGGCCGTCGGGGTCGGGCAAGTCGAGCGCCGTGCGGGCGGGGTTGTTGCCCGCGTTGGGGCGGGGGGCGTTGCCGGGCAGTGGGGCGTGGGTGCCGTTGATCCTCACGCCGACGTCGGAGCCGGTGAAGGAGCTCGCGCACCGGTTGGCGTTGTCGTCGGATGCAGGTCTGGCGCAGGTGCTGGCGGACCTGGAGGCGGATCCGCGCGGGATCGACCGGCATGTGGAGGTGGCGCTGGGGGGTGCGCGTCCGGATGCGCGGCTGCTGCTGGTGGTGGACCAGTTCGAGGAGCTGTTCACGCTGTGCCGTGACGAGGAGCAGCGGCAGGCGTTCGTGGACCTGCTGTTGCGGTTGACGCGGGCGGAGGGGCCGCGGGCGTCGGTGGTGGTGGCGTTGCGGGCGGATCACTACGGCAACTGTGCGCGGTTCCCCCAGCTGGCCGGGATGCTGGGCGACAGCCAGGTCCTGGTCGGGCCGATGACCGACATCGAGCTGCGGCGGGCGGTGACGGGCCCGGCAGAGGCGGTCGGGCTCGATCTCGAACCGGCGCTGGTGGATGCGGTGATCGCCGACTCGGGCGGTGGGGTGGGGTCGTTGCCGCTGGTGTCGCACGCGCTGGTGGAGACGTGGGCACGCCGCTCGGCGACGACGTTGACGCTGGAGGGGTATCGGCAGGCGGGTGGGGTCGACGGCGCGATCGCGCGCACGGCGGAGTCGCTCTACCGGGACCGGTTCGACGAGCAGCAGCAGGTGATCGCGCGGTTGATCTTCCTGCGGCTGGTCGAGCCCGGCGAGGACACCGCGGACGCCAAGCGGCGGGCGGCGCTGTCGGAGCTGGTCCCAGCCGGCAGCGACGAGGACACGGTGCGGGCGGTGCTGGACGAGATCGTCGCGGCCCGGCTGATCACCACCGACGAGGCCTCGGTCGAGCTCGCCCACGAGGCGCTGCTGCGCGAGTGGCCCACCCTGAAACGCTGGTTGGACGACAACCGTGACGGGCTGCGGCTCCTGCGGCACCTGTCGGAGGCCGCCGCGGCGTGGGACGGCCTCGACCGCGACCCCGGCGAGCTCTACCGCGGCGCTCGGCTCGCGGCCGCGCTGGAGTGGCTCGAGGGTGCCGAGGTCGACCTCAACCCGGTCGAACGGGCGTTCATCGACGCGTCCCGCGACCTCGCCGAGGCCGAAGCCCTCGAGGCCGAACAACGTGCGCTGCGCCAGGCGCGCCAGAACCGCCGCCTCAAGACACTGCTCGGCGCCACCGCCGCCCTGCTCGTCGCCGCCGCCACCGCCGGGACCTTCGCGGCCATCCAACGCACCCGCGCCAACGACACCGCCCACCTCGCACAGGTCCGCGCCCTCGCCGCCGAGGCGGTCGGCGTGCGGCAGATCGACCTCGGGCTCCTCCTCGCCGCCGAGGCCGCCCGGCTCGGACCCGACGTCCCCGAAGCCCGCGGCGCCCTCATCCAACGGCTCCTCGACCAACCCGAGGTCACCAGGGTTGGTGGCGTGCCGGTCACCATGACGCCGACGAACGTGCACGCGGCTGCCGGCGGCGGACTCCTCGCACTCAGCGGCGACGGCGGTCCGGTCGAGGTCATCGACGCGGCCTCGCTCGAGCACTTGACGAGCGTCGACGTTCCGCCTGAACACCTGCCCGGCGGCCTCGGGCACGTCGTGCTCTCGGACGATGGGCGGACGCTCGGCATCGCCGTCGGCACGCCGCCATCAGCCTTCATCCAGGACGAGTTCCTCCTGATCGACGTCGCCTCCAGCACCGTCACCCAGAGGTTCGACCTGCCCAGCACCGTCGAGTGGCCTCCGACCTTCCTGCCCGGGGGGGCACGGTTCGCGTACGTGACCGACAGCCGCGGGGCGGGCACACGAGTGCACGTCTTCGACGCGGCCACCGGCGATCGGGTCGCGAGACAGGTGTTCCGTTTCCGTACCGACGACTGCGAGTTCGGCTACGAGGTCGACTCGGTCCTCGCCGTCTCACCGACGGGCGCCATCGCGGTCGTGACCGAGTGCCTGGGCATCACGTTCTTCGAAGATGCCGCGGACAGCGAGCCCGCCTGGACGGCCCCGCCGCAGACGCGCCCGTTCCTCGAGGGTGTCCTGTCGATCGAGCCTGCCGCGGCCGTCTTCGCGGGTGGCGGGAGATACCTCGTCGTCGGCGACTGGCAAGGGGGCGTCGTCGTCCACGACGCCCGTACCGGGGAGGTCGTCGCCGGCCCCATCCCCTACGCCGGACCGCGGGTGACCGCGATGGCCGCGTCGCCGGACGGGCCCGTCGCGGTCGCTCATGCCGACGGCTGGGTCCGCACGATCGACCCGATCACGGGTGACCTGCTGCCGTGGGCCTTCGACGCGCGCGAGCAGGTGGTCGCGGTCGCGCCGGGCCCCGACCCCTCGTCCTGGACCATCGGCTCGATCACCGGGACGGTCCTGCGCTGGTCACCCAACTCCATCTCGCCGGCCCTCGATCGCCTGACCCGGGGGCACGCGTCGATCGGCGCGGACCTCGTCCGCGTGTACCCCAGGGGTCGGTCGGTGGAGGATCCCCTCGAGGTCGTCGACGTCGACACCGGGGAGCGGCGGGAGGTCGCGATACCCGCGAGTCGCGAGGGCGACCTCGTGCTGGACCTCGCGTTCCCGAGCCCGGATGGTCAGGCGGTGCTCGGCAGCGTGATGACGTTCCGCGACGACGCGCCTGCACGGGACGTCGAGGTACGTGATGCGGCGAGCCTCGAGGTGCTCGCGCTGCTCGACTGGGATGCGCTCGAGATCGGCCCCGTCCAGATCGGCGCGAACACCTTCCTCGCCGGGGACGTGCTCGACGTCGCGTGGGCCCGCGCCGCCGAGGAGTTGGTCGTCGCGACGCGGGGTGGCCCGATCGCCCGGTTCGACGCCCACTCGGGCGATCTCGTCGCGGGCCCGTTCGATTCCGGCGTGTTCGACCCCGTCGTCGCCTGGTCGGAGGCGCGCGGCGAGATCTACGTGCCATCCCGGGAGGGTTCGATCACGGTGCTCGACGACGCCCTCGAACCCACCGGCGAGTCGCTTCCCATCGGCGCAGCGCGGTTCGACGCCCTCGCGGTGTCGCCCGACGGCCGCCTCCTGGCCATCGGGGGCGGCACGGGTCTGCCCCAGGTCTGGGACCTCGACTCGCGGACGCGCCGCGCGACGTTGCCGGCACTCGAGGGTGGCGAGCACTCCCTCGCCTTCTCGCCAGACGGATCCGTCCTCGCCATCCAGGGCGCCCAGGGCGACCTCCTCCTGGTCGACGTCGCCTCCGGCCGTCCGCTCCACGCAGCCCTCGAGCCCGTCTCGCTCGGCGGCGGAGACGCGTTGTTCTCGCCGTTCAGCGACGGGGGGCCGGTCGACCTGACCTTCGCACCGGACGGGGGCCGCGTCGGCTTCCTCGCCAGCAACGATGACATCGTTGCCCTCACGCTCGACGTCGAGCGGCTCAGCGGACACGCCTGCGACATCGCCGGGCGCAACCTGACCGAGGCGGAGTGGGCCCAGCACCTGCCGGCGGACGAGCCGTACCGGCTGACCTGCCCGCAGTGGGCGGACCCGCGGGAGGGCGGCTGACGCGGCGGACGACGGGCGACCAGGTCGGCTGAGAGCGTTCCCACCCCGCGCTCACGCTGCACACGCTCACAGGAAAGCCCCGGCCGGGCGGCGTAGTATCCCGGGGCCGAGTCGGTGGCCTTCGCTGTGCCCCGACGACAAGCGACCCCACCCGAGTCCGTGACTCCCGCCCACGCACGCCTCCGACGCACGATCGCCCTCATCGCGGCGGTCCTGTTCGCCCTCCCCGCATCGGCCGTCGCGCAGACCCTCGAACAGGTCGAGGAGGAGCGGCGCGAGCTCGAGGCCGAGATCGCGGACGTGGTCGAGGCCTACGAGGACATCACGGAGCGGCTCGAGACCGCGCGCGACGAGCTGGGCGACCTCGAGTCCCGCACCGCCGAGCTCGAGGCGGAGATGGCGGAGGTCAACGAGGTCCTCGAACGGCGGGCAAGGCTCGCGTTCATCAGCCGCGACGGCTCGTCCATCGGGGTGATCCTCGGCGCGAACGGCCCGGGCGGGGCGATCGAGCGCGCCGCCTACCTCAACGCGATCACGGTGCGCGAGCGCGGCCAGCTCGAGGGTGCGAGCAACCTGCGTGTCCAGCTCGAGCAGACGCGCGACCTCCTGGCGGACAAGGAAGCCGAGTTCGCGGCGCTGGAGGAGGAGACGCAGCAGCTCCTCGACCAGCTGAACGCGACGCTCTCCGAGACCAAGGAGCAGGAGTCCGAGCTCCGCACGCGGCGTGAGCGCCAGCAGTTCATCACCAACGGCGTGCTCAACGGCACCTACGCCTGCATCATCGCCCCGCCGTACCACTTCCGCGACACCTGGGGTGCGCCGCGCTCCGGCGGCCGGCGGCACAAGGGCACCGACGTCTTCGGCCGCTGGAACGCGCAGGTCTACGCCTTCACCCACGGACGCATCAGCCGCATCTCGAGCTCGCGCCTCGGCGGTCTCGGCGTCTACCTCAAGGGCGACGACGGCAACGTCTACTACTACGCGCACCTCAACGGCATCGCGCCCGGGATCGGGACCGGGAGTCGGGTCGAGGCCGGCCAGCTCATCGCCTACAACGGCGACTCCGGCAACGCCCGTGGCGGCAGTCCGCACATCCACTACCAGATCCACCCCGGCGGCGGCGGACCGGTGAACCCCTACCCCTGGCTCGCACCGGCCTGCTTCTGAGCTGAGTCCGCGCTCCCGTCCGGAGCGCCGCGCTCCTACGATCGACGCATTGCTCGTTTGCATCGATTGGAAGGATCGGCCATGGGCCGCCATCTGCTCGTCTGGGATGCCCCCAACATCGACATGACGCTCGCCAACATCATCGACGGCAAGCCGACCTCGAAGGAACGCCCCGACCTCGACGTGCTTGGGAAGTGGCTGGTCAGCCGCGCCGAGCCCGGCGACGAGGTCGAGGCCTGCGTCTTCATCAACGTCGCCCCCCACGTCGCCGGCCCGATGCGCGGCTGGGTCCTGTGGCTGCTCGAGCAGGGCTTCCGCGTCTTCGCCAAGCCCAAGCAGGACGACTCCGACGTCGACGACGACATGCTCGACCACATCGAGCGCCGGCTCGACGGTGGCGATCTCGTCCAGGTCTACGTCGGCAGCAACGACGCCCGGAACTTCGTCGAGCCCCTCGAGGGCTACGTCGCCGACGAGCGCGTGAGTGCCACGGTGCTGGGCTTCGCGGAGTACGCCGGCCAGCTCTCGCAGTCGGATGCCTTCGAGTTCGTCGACCTCGAGTCGATCCCGGGCCTCTTCCAGGTGCCGCTGCCGCGCATCAACCTCGAGGAACTGCCCAACGAGGGCCGCTGGTTCGAGCCCATCGGCTCGCTCGGCAAGCCGCGCTCCCTCTCCAACCCCACCCACGCCGCCTGAGCTTCTCCCGGGGCCGCGCCCGCTTCGTCCGGTTCCGTGCGGAGTGCGCGCGGGCGGTGTTGCCAGAGTGAACTTCTGTGGCCGTGAGGAACGTTCCGAGGCGCCCGTTCGTCTGAGAGAGTGATGGGGCGGCGCCAACTGGCGTCGCGACGCGACACCAGGGGGCGCCGCGATCCGCAGGTTGTTCCGGGGCAGGTTCCGGCCCGCGCTCACGGGCATCACCGTGCTCGCGCTGCTCGTGCCGCCCCCGCACCCCGACCCCGGCGACCCGCCGCGCACGGAGGTCCGCACGCTCGACCTCGGTCGCGCGCCCGCGGCGGCCACGCCTGGCGGGCGGGCGGCGCTCGCCGCGCCATCGTGGCTCACGCTCGCCGACACCGCCGCCGGTGACGCGGTCCTCATCGGCGCCGAGGTCGAACACCCCGACCACGCGGTCGAGTTCCGCGTCCGCCGCGCCGGCGCCTGGACGCCGTGGGAGGCGTTCGCGTTCGTGGACGACCACGGCCCCGACCCGGGTACACGCGAGGACCAGCGGAGCCGGCCCAACGTCAGCGACCCGGTCTGGATCGGACCGTCCGAGCGCCTCCAGGTCCGCGCCCGCCCGGGCGCCGGTGAGGTGGGCCTCCTCGTCGTGGACAGCATCGGTGGCGACGGACTCGGCTGGATGCCACCCGAGTCACGCGTCTCGCCGGGGCCTGCGGCGTACGCCGCGGCCGCGAAGCCCCCGATCCTCAGCCGCGCCTCATGGGGGGCGGACGAGTCGCTGCGCAAGTACGTGCCCTGGTACTCGAGCCGGGTCCGGTTCGCGATCGTCCACCACACGGCGGGCGGGAGCAACGCCAACAGCTACACCCGCGAGGAGGCCGACGACGTCGTCCGCGCCATCTACGCCTTCCACACCGAGTCCCGGGGCTGGGACGACATCGCGTACAACTTCGTCGTCGACCGCTACGGCACGGTCTACGAGGGCCGCTCCGGTGGCATCACCGAGGCGGTGGGGGGCTCACACGCGGCGGGATTCAACGGCGGCTCGACCGGCATCGCGCTGCTCGGGGACTTCGACGTCGCGCAGCCGCCGACCGAGGCGCTCCTCGCGCTCGAGCAGTTGCTCGCGTGGAAGCTCGACCTCCACCACGTCGACCCGTTGGGTGAGACGACCGAGGTGGCCGGCAGCGGGAGCAGCACACGCGCCGACGAGCACGAGCACGTGACGCTGCCGACGGTCTTCGGGCACCGCACGACCAACACGACGAGCTGCCCGGGCGACAACCTCGTCAGCCAGCTCGACGGCATCCGCGACCACGTGAGCCAGATCGGGCTGCCCAAGGCCTACGGCGGCCCCACCCGCTACCGCCACCAGCCGCAGGCGGGCATCCGGCCGACCTGGGACGTGTCCTTCACGGAGCCGCTCGAGTGGCAGCTCCGCATCACCGACGAGGACGGCAACCTCGTCCGTGGCACGGGCGGCTCGGGCGCGACACAGGTCGCGCGCGGCTGGGACCTCCGCGACGCCGACGGGGAGCTCGTCGCTCCGGGGGAGTACCGCGCGACGCTCGAGGCCTGGCAGGCAAGCGACCCGGAAGTGGTCATCACGCCGGTCGACACCGCGTTCTTCGTCACCGCGCCGGCAGACCGCGTCGCCGGGCAGGACCGCATCGCCACGGCGGTCGAGGTCTCGAGGTGGGGCTTCTCGTCCGCGCGGCGCGCCGTGCTGGCCTCATCGGTCTCCTACGCCGATGCCCTCGTCGCCACGCCACTGGCCGGCTCGCTCAGCGCCCCCGTCCTGCTCGTCCCCCCCGACGGCATCCCGCAGCTCGTCCTCGACGAGCTCGAGCGCCTGCACACCGAGAAGGTCTACATCGTCGGCGGCACCGCGCGGATCCCCGCCGGGGTCGAGCCTCAGCTCGAGGAGCTCGGCTTCGAGGTCGTCCGCCACGCCGGTGCGAACCGGTACGAGACGGCGGCCAAGGTCGCCGATGTCGTGCGGACCCGCGAGAGCTCGACGGAGGTGCTCGTCGCGCTCGGCGACCACCCGATCGAGGGCCGTGCGTTCCCCGACGCGCTCTCGGCTGGCTCCTTCGGCGCCCACCTCGGCCTGCCGGTCATCCTCACCGAGTCGGGCAGCCTCCCGGAGCCGTCGCGGTCGTTCCTGGCGAAGCGCACGTGGAAGGACGGTGCGACGATCTTCGGCGGGACGGGCGCCGTCAGCGCCGAGGTGGAGGCGCAGGTCGCGGCTGCGGCCCGGGCCGCCACGACCCGGATCGCCGGCGTGGACCGATTCGACACCTCGGCGCGCACCGCTGATGAGCTCCTGAAGCGCTGGGCGGACCTCGAGGCGGAGCGCGGCGCGGACCCCAATGCCGAGCCGATCGGCTGGCAGGTCGTGCTCGCCTCCGGGAGGAACTGGCCGGACGCGCTCGGCGCCGGCGCCGCGGCCAACCGACGCGGCGCGATCTTCCTGCTCGTGGATGACCAGCGACTCGAGGTCTCGGCGGCCGTTCGTGACTGGCTGCGACGACATGACGGCGACGTCGCCAGGGCCATCGTCAGCGGCGGTGCCTTCGCGGTGAGCGAGTCCGTGCTGGACGACGTCAGAGCGATCGTGAACGGCAGTGGCCCCCACCGCGGGCCGGCTGAGCCGTGGCCGCCCAACCCGCATGCCGATCCGACGCCGGTCGACTCCGCGAGCCCGCTGCCGCCGGTCCCGACCCCGACCGTGCCGCCGCCCGAGCCGACGCCCGCCGTCTCGGCGAGCCCGTAGGCCTCAGGCGATCGGCTCGAGCCGGGCCGTGAAGTGGCGCAGGAACGGCGGCTGGCTCGTGATCCGGTAGCCCTTGATCCGCTCGGCGTTCTCCGCGACGTCGGCGATGACCTCGCCCACGTAGTCCACGTGGCTCTGGGTGTACGAACGGCGTGGCAGGGCCAGCCGGACGAGCTCGTTGGGCGCCGCCTCGTCCCTCCCGTCCGGGCCGGGGCGCCCGAACATCAGCGTCCCGATCTCGACGCCGCGCACGCCGCCGTCGAGGTACAGCTCGTTCGCCAGTGCCTGCGCGGGGTACTCGTGCGGCGGGATGTGGGGGAGCAGCGCCTTGGCGTCGAGGTAGACGGCGTGGCCGCCCGGGGGACGCACCGTGGGCACGCCCGCGGCCCATGCCTTCTCGGCGAGGTACTCGGCGGTGCGGACCCGGTAGCGCAGGTACTGCTCGTCGGTGACCTCCTGCAGCCCGACGGCGAGCGCGTCGAGGTCGCGCCCGGCGAGGCCTCCGTAGGTCGGGAACCCCTCGGTGAGGATCAGCAGGTCCTTGCAGCGCCTGGCGAGGTCCGGGTCGTTCATGGCGAGCAGGCCGCCGATGTTCGCGAGCCCGTCCTTCTTGAGGCTGATCGTGCAGCCGTCGGCGATCCGGAAGGCCTCTCTCGCGATCTCGCGCGTGTCGCGATCACCCTGCCCGACCTCGCGCTGCTTGATGAACCACGCGTTCTCGGCGAACCGGCAGGCGTCGAGGAACATGGGGGTGTCGTAGCGGTCGCAGACCTCGCGGACGGCCCGCAGGTTCTCGAGTGACACGGGTTGGCCGCCGCCGGAGTTGTTCGTGATCGTGACCATCACGACGGGTATGCGGTCGGCCCCGACCTCCTCGAAGGTGCGCTCGAGCCCCTCGAGGTCCATGTTCCCCTTGAACGGGGCGTCGAGCTGCAGGTCGCGCCCCTCCTCGCAGATGAGGTCGCGGGCCTCCGCCCCCTGGTACTCGACGTTGGCGCGGGTCGTGTCGAAGTGGGTGTTGTTGGGGATCACGTCGCCGTCGTCGGCGACGACCGAGAACAGGATGCGCTCGGCGGCGCGGCCCTGGTGCGTGGGGATGATGTGGTCGAAGCCGGTGAGCTCCTGGCACACGGCCTCGAAGCGGTCGAACGAGTCGGCCCCTGCGTAGGACTCGTCGCCCCGCATGATCGCGGCCCACTGCTCCGACGACATCGCCCCCGTGCCGGAGTCGGTCAAGAGGTCGATGATGACGTCGCGGGCCTTGAGGCTGAAGAGGTTCCAGCCGGCCTCGGCCAGCTTCTGCTCGCGCTCCTCGCGCGTCGTGAACTGGATGCGCTCGACGGTCTTGATGCGGAACGGCTCGATGATCGTGCGGTACGGCATGTCCCGGCGGCTCCTGGGTCGGTCCGCCCGACGCTAGTTCCGCCAGCCAGCCGGGACCCGCGGCCGGGCGGCCCACGGACGCCGCTCCGGCCCGATGCCCGACGTGGTTGGATGCGGCGCTGCACCCGCGACCCCGTGGAGCCACCCGTGAGCGCCGATCCGTCCGTCTCCGTCCGCAGCGAGGTCGGCCAGCTCCGAGCCGTCCTCGTGCACCGCCCGGGTGTCGAGCTGCACCGGATCACGCCCACCAACATGGAGGAGCTGCTCTTCGACGAGCTGGTCTGGGTCGACCGCGCCCAGGCCGAGCACGACGCCTTCGCCCAGGTGATGACCGAGTCCGGCGCGGAGGTGCTGTACGTCGAGGACCTGCTCGCCGAGGTGCTCGCCGACGAGGAGGCGCGCAAGGAGGTCGTCTACAGCAACGTCACGCCGCAGGCGTGCGGGCCGGCGCTCGTGGATCGCGTGCGGGGTTTCCTGCTCGACCTCGACACCGACGAGCTCGTCGGGCACCTGTTCGGCGGTGTGACGCTGGCCGAGGTCGGGGCGTCGGGCGGGCTCGTCTCGGCTGTGACCGACCACCACGAGACGATCCTCGAGCCGTTGCCGAACGCCGTGTTCATGCGGGACTCGTCGGCGTGGATCGGCGAGGGCGTGCTGCTCTCGCCGATGAACCGCATGGTGCGCCGTCGCGAGACCGGCCTGCTGCGCTACGTGTACACCCACCACCCCCGGTTCGCGGGCACGCAGGTCTGGTTCGGTGCGGACCCGGGAGACCACTACCCGGCCACGTTCGAGGGCGGCGACGTCCTCGTGGTCGGCGCCCGGGGACTGGCGATCGGCATGTCCGAGCGGACCACCCCACAGGGCGTCGAGACGCTCGCCTCCCGGCTGTTCGGCGCGGGCGTGGTCGACCGGATCCTCGCGGTCGACCTGCCGAAGGTCCGCGCGGCCATGCACCTCGACACCGTCGTGACGATGGTCGACGTGGACGCGTTCATCGTCTACCCGTCGCTGTTGCGCGACGTGCGGAGCTACCAGGTCACGCCCGGCGCCGACGGGGCCGTCCACGTCTCGGAGGCTGCCTCGCTGATGCAGGGCATGGCGTGGGCCGCCGGCCTCGACCACGCGCGCGCCATCGAGCCGGCGCTCGGCAGCGTCAAGGCCGAGCGCGAGCAGTGGAACGACGCCAACAACACCCTGGCGCTCGCGCCCGGCGAGGTCGTGGCCTACGAGCGCAACGTCGCCACCAACCAGATCCTGTCCGATGCAGGGATCACCGTCCGGACGATGCCGAGCTACGAGTTGCCGCGTGGTCGGGGCGGTCCGCGCTGCATGAGTTGCCCGGTCCTGCGCGACAGCATCTGATCTCACCCGGGCGGGCACAGGTTCCGCCGACCGGACTCGCGGTAATCAGAAGGAAATAGTCCTCGCGGGTCATAAAGGTCGACCTCGCGGCCGCCGAGAACACCTTCGACGCAGCGACCAGCGGGTGGTCGCGCATCGGGGGTAGCGCCATGTCTCAACGTGTCCTGGTCGTGGACGACGATCCTTCGGTCGCAGAGTTCCTGGGCATCATCCTGGACCTCGAGGGATTCGAGGTGCTCACGGCGGCCTCCGTCGAGCAGGCGCTTCGCCAGCATGCGGTCGCGTCGCCCGATGTCGTGATCACGGACCTCCATCTCGGTCCGCACGGTCCGCAGCCCGGCGGCTTCGAGCTCGCCGAGGCGCTGCGGGCCGCCCACGCCCACGTCCCGGTCGTTCTCATGACCGGTGACCGTTCGTCGTCGCTGGACCGCACTGCCCGCGCACACGGCGTCGACGCCGTCGTCGCCAAACCCTTCGAGCCGGACGCGTTCCTCGCGGTCGTGCGCCGGCTCGCCTTCGCAGGTGCCAACGCATGATCTTGCCCACGACCCTCCGTCTCCGAACGGCCAGCTTCGGGGTCGCACTCGTGACCGCCGCCACGGCCCTCGCCGGGACGGCCGCGACCGACGCGAACCGCGACGTCATCGTCGTGAGCCGGCTCGGCATGGCCGACGCGCTGGCCTCGGTCGCCGAGGTCGGCGGAACGGTGCTGCACGAGCTCGCGATCGTCGACGGCGTCGCCGCTCGGGTCACGACGACCGCGGCAACGCTGCTCGACACCGACGAGGACCTCGGTGTCGTCGCCGACGCCCGGATCCAGCACCAGGGCAGGAAGCCGAAGCAGGACACCGACACGACCACCAGTGTCGCCCGCGACACGGCGGCCGCGACGGTGGGGGCGAGGGACCTCTGGCGCGCCGGCAACCGTGGTGCAGGCATCGGCGTGGCCCTCGTCGACACGGGCGTCGCCGCGCACCCTGCGCTGCGTGACCGTGTCGTCGCCACCTACGACGTAGCCGGCTCCGGTCCCGGCGACGGGTTCGGCCACGGCACGTTCATGGCCGGCCTGATCGTCGGCGAGTCGGCCGGCGGGCCGGCCCTCGGTGCAGCCCCGGACGCGGATCTCATCGACGTGAAGGTCGCGGCAGCCGACGGCTCGACGTGGCTCAGCGACGTCCTTGCGGGCCTCGACCTCGTCCAGCGCCGCGCGGACGAGCACGGCATCCGCGTCGTCGCGGTCGCGCTCGCGCGGCCCCGCAGCCCCGGGACCGACCTCCTCGAACTCGCTTCGGAGCGGCTCTGGTACGACGGCATCGTCGTCGTCGCGGCCGCCGGCAACGACGGAGAGGTCACATCGCCGGGTTCCGACGCCGTCATCCTGACCGTCGGGGCGCTCGACGACAACGGGTCCAGTCGCCGGCGTGACGACATCGGCCAGTCCTGGTCCGGCCACGGGCGCGTCGACGGCATCGACAAGCCAGACCTCGTCGCGCCCGGCGTCTCGCTCATCTCGCTGCGTGCCACGGGTAGCGCTGCGGACGAGGCCTTCCCGGAGGCGCGCCACGGCGATGCGTACTTCGTCGGCAGCGGCTCCTCGATGGCCACCGCGGTGGCCGCCGGCGCCGTCGCGACGCTGCTCGACGCTCGTCCCGACCTGACCCCGAACCAGGTCAAGTCCATCCTCAAGCTCAGCGCCTACGGCCTCGCCGCGGACGCCGAGTTCGGCGGCGCAGGCGGGCTCGACCTCGCGGCGGCCGCGTCGCAGTGGGCCGGGTCCTCCGGACAGCTCGTCGACGGTGTCAACGGCCTGGTCCCCGGCGTGTCGGACCTCCTCGACGCCCTCGCGCTCGGCGACGACGAGCACTGGGCGGGCCGCTCGTGGGCGGGCCGTTCGTGGGCCGGGCGGTCCTGGGCCGGGCGGTCCTGGGCCGGCTCGACCTGGGGCTGACCCTTGGCGCCGAGGCTGATCCCGGCGGGTCCGGACACGGACGAGACCCGCGTCCTGACCCCCGACCGATCACTCACGCGCTACGTCGCGCTGTGGGTGCTCGCGGGGCTGGCCGCCGCGTGTGCGCTCGCGCTCGACGCGAGCCTCGCGGGCGCGCCGTGGGCGGTTGCCGGATCGGCCTTCGCGATCGCGGTCGCGCTCGTCGCCGCCGGCGAGGCGACCGAGCTCAAGCTGGACCACGGCAACGCGGTCGAGGTCGTCACGCTGCTCGAGGCCGCCGTGGTCGCCGTGGTGGTGACGCTCCCGCCGCTCGTTGCGGCCGCGGCGACCGTCGCCGGCGTCACGGCCGTGCAGCTCGTCCGTGGTCGCCCCGCGATCAAGATCGTCTTCAACGCGTCTCAGTACGCGGTCGGGGCAGCCCTCGCGGCGGGCGTCTTCGGGCTCGCGGGCGGCGCCACCGCAGAGCCCTCGCTGGCCTGGGCAACCGCGGCGCTCGTCGGGATGCTCGGCTTCGGGGTCGTGAACACGGTCGCGATGAACGGGGTCATCGCGATCCTCGAGTCCCGTCCGCTGGGCCGCATCTGGCGCAGTGAGCTGCGCCTGACCGCCATCACGGTCCTCGGGAACAGCGCCGTCGGCCTCACGGCCGTGATCCTCTGGCGCGAGCGTCCTGAGCTCGCCCTCCTCGTGGTCGTGCCGCTCTTCACCCTCCACCTCGCCTATCGGGGCGTCGTCCAGTCGGCAGCACTGCTCGACGAAGTGCGAACCGAGCGCGACCGGCTCGACCGGGTCGTGCGTGGCGCGAGTGACGGCATCGTCCTCCTGGACGCCGCCGGCAACGTCGAGCTGTGGAGTCCGGCGATGCACGAGCTGACCGGCATCGCGGAGGAGCGCGCCCGCGGCCGCCACATCGACGACCTGATCGAGGCGGCCTGTGACGACGGCAGGCCAGTCCGCGTCGGCGCGCCACTGGAGTCGAGGGATGCCGCCGATCCGGTGTCGGTCGAGGACTACTCGATCGAGACGGATGAGGGGAGCCGCGAGGTCCGGGCCACGCACCACGTGCTCTTCGACGACGACCGTCCCATCGCCGACGTCGCGCTGTTCCACGACGTCACACGTGAGCGCCTCGTCGATCGGCTGAAGGACGACTTCATCTCGCGCGTCTCGCACGAACTGCGAACCCCGCTCACCCCGATCAAGGGCTTCGCGCACGTGCTGATGGACAAGGAGCTGCCTGCCGCGACCCGCGAGCGGATCCTCGAGCGCATCGTCGACCGCGCGGACGACATGGTCCGGCTCATCGACGACCTCCTCCTCGTCGCCAACCTGGGGACGCTCGAGGAGACGGGCCTGGCCCGGACCGAGCTCGACGTCGCGCCGGTCGTCGAGGAGGTCGTGAACCGGTTCCGCGACCGCAACCCGGCCCGCGAGTTCGACGTCCTCGTCTCCGGCGAGACCAGCGCCAGCATCGACCCGAAGCGGCTCGGCCAGCTGTTGGACAACCTGCTCAACAACGCGTGCAAGTTCTCGCCGGACGACCGACACGTCGAGGTCACCGTCGCCGGCACGGTCCGGGGGGTGACGGTCAGCGTGCGGGACTTCGGGCGCGGCATCCCGCGCGACCACCAGGACCTCATCTTCGACCGGTTCCACCGGGTCGAGGACCCCCTGGTCATGGAGACGGGCGGGCTCGGGCTCGGGTTGTTCATCTCGCGACGGCTGGCCGAACTGCTCGATGGGACCCTGACGGTGGAGAGCGAGCTCGGTGACGGCGCCCGGTTCGACCTGTGGCTGCCGTCTGCTGCCACCCCGCTCGAGCGCGCGGGCTGATCTAGCGGAAGCCCGAGGGCGGGATGTCGACCGTGACGTCGACGGGAAGATCCTGGGTGTCCAGCGGCTGCTCCGCGTCGAGTTCCCGCGCCCGCCGCAGGAACAGCGGGGCCACGAGCACGATCACGAAGCCGGAGCCGACGAGGACGGGCTGGACCGGGAAGACGAGGACGAGCAACGGAGCGACGACGAGCGGGATCATCTCGCCGGCCTGTTGGGAGATCTCGAACAGTCCCATGACGCGCCCGACCATCGCCGGCCGGGCCTGACGCTGCAAGAGGATCCGGAGCAGCGGGAAGAGGATCCCGATCAGGAACCCCCAGTAGACGGCACCGACGCCCACCACCGTGATGGAGTCGGTGCCGACGTACACGAGCGCTCCCGTCCCGGCGAGGGTCGTCAGGCCGACCGCGACCGTGAGCCGTGCGAAGCGCTTCGTGAAGGCATTGAGCACCAGCGTGCCAGCGAGGATCCCGACACCGAAGAGGCTGTTCAGCCACCCGAGGGCCTCGACGTCCGTCTGCAGGACATCGCGGAAGAACAGCGGCTCCAGGGTCGTGAAGACGCCGAACGACAGGAACATGAGCGTCCCGAGTGCCATGGGGAGCAGCACCGCAGGGGACGAGCGCACGTAGCGGACCCCGTCGAGGGCCTCCCGTAGGGGCGTCGAGCCCTCGTCCCTCTCACGCTCCACGCCCCGCAGGGCCACCCGCAGGATGATGGCGACGCCGATGATGCTCGTGACCGCGTCGAGAGTGAAGACGTGGGTCACGTCGCCGAGGAACCGCACGATGATGGCGCCGATCGCCGGCCCGGTGACGAAGGCCATGTTCTCGGCGAACTCGAGCGCGATGTTGCCGCGTTCGATGGAGTCCTCGCCCGCGTCGAGGAACGGCGGGAAGGCGCTCATCGCGGTCAACACGCCCGACCCGGGCAGCCACGCGAGCGCCGCGAACAGTGCGAGGGTCCAGACCTGTTCGGCCTGGCCGGCGGCCAGGATCCCGGGGACGAACAGCAGCTCGCCGATGACGACGACCCGACGCGGGTCGTAGCGGTCGACCAGCACCCCGGCGATGGCCGAGCCGGCCATCCCGGCGATGCCGATGGCGCCCATGATGATGGCGATCCCGACCGCGCTGGTACCGAGCTCGAACGCCGCGCGCCCCCAGATCCCGACGAAGAACGCGGCCTCGCCGCCGGTCCGGCTGACCAGGTGTGACAGCAGCAGCAGTCGCACGTTGCGATCGCGGAGCATCGGCGTCCCCTACCGGGCGCGGTGGCGGTAGCCCAGGAGCATGCCACGACCTCGCGGCTTGCTGCCCGGAAGGGTGGTGGGGGTACCGTTGTTGGCAGGGAGACCGGCATCCGCCCGCCGTCCGGGGCCACACCGGCCCAGTCGACAGCATCGTGCAAGGAGCAGCCATGCCAGAAGCAGTCATCGTCGCGACCGCGCGCTCGCCCATCGGCCGCGCCTTCAAGGGCTCGTTGACCGGGGTCCGTCCGGACGACCTCACGGCGACCATCATCAAGGCCGCGATGGCCAAGGTGCCGCAGGTCACGCCCGACATGATCACCGACCTCCACCTCGGCTGCGGCCTGCCCGGCGGGGAACAGGGCTTCAACATGGCCCGCGTCGTGACGACGCTGCTGGGCTGGGAGGTCCCGGGCACGACGCTGACCCGCTACTGCGCCTCCTCGCTTCAGACGACGCGCATGGCGTTCCACGCGATCAAGGCGGGCGAGGGCGACGTCTTCGTCTCCGCGGGCGTCGAGATGGTCTCCCGCTACGTCAAGGGCAACTCCGACTCGCTGCCGGACACGCAGAACCCGCGCTTCGAGGAGGCCCAGAAGCGCACCGAGCAGCGCGCGGCCGGCGAGGGCGGTGACTGGGACTTCCACGACGACCTCGCGGACATCTACATCCCCATGGGCCAGACGGCGGAGAATGTCGTCCAGCTCAAGGGCCTCACGCGCGACGAGCAGGACGACTTCGCCTTCGAGTCGCAGATGCGGTACGCGAAGGCCGAGGCCAACGGTTTCTGGGACCGGGAGATCACCCCGGTCGACCTGCCCAACGGCGAGACCATGGCCAAGGACGACTCGCCCCGCCCGAACACCGACCGCGACAAGATGCGTGAGCTCGCTCCGGTGTTCCGCCCCGACGGCACCGTGACGGCCGGCAACGCCTGCCCGCTCAACGACGGCGCCGCCGCCGTCATCATCATGAGTGACACCAAGGCCGCCGAGCTCGGCATCCAGCCGCTCGCCCGGATCGTGTCCACCGGGGTCTCGGCGCTGAACCCCGAGATCATGGGGCTCGGCCCGGTCGAGGCGACGAAGCAGGCGCTCAGGCACGCCGGGATGACGATCGACGACATCGACATCGCCGAGATCAACGAGGCGTTCGCTGCGCAGGTCATCCCGTCGGCGCGCGAGCTCGGGATCGACTTCGAGAAGCTGAACCCGCACGGTGGCTCGATCGCGGTCGGCCACCCGTTCGGCATGACGGGTGCCCGCATCACCGGGACGCTCCTCAACGGCCTCGACTACACGGACAAGACCGTCGGCCTCGAGACGATGTGCGTCGGTGGTGGCCAGGGCATGGCGATGATCGTCGAGCGACTCAGCTGAGCGGCGGGTCCGCCGCTCCACGCCACAGGGACCTCCTGCAGCCAGCGACTCGCTTCGCTCGCAATGCTGGCCTACGGAGGTCCCTGCTGCCGTTCCGCTGCGGTGCTCCGCTGCCAGTCGAACCGCTCGAGTGGGAGTGAGGGTGCTTGCTTTGGTGTGCGTGGTGCGCGCTGGGGTGAGCGGGTGGGAGGCGGCGGGGTCGCGGGCGTGGAATCCCACGGGACCCCCGACTCCCCGCCGACCCCTACCTCGAGGGATCTCCCATGCGCCTCCGCTCGCTTCTCGTCGCCGCGACGCTCGTGCCGACCGCACTGCTGACCACCGCCGCCGGCCCCGGCAGCTCGTGTGAGATCGCCGGCAACGGCGCCGACAGCAAGGCCGGCACGGCGGACGACGTGCTCGTCTGCACCCTGGACACCTACGCCTCGTGCGCCAACTCGGTCGGCACCAAGGTCCAGCTGTTCAGCCCCTTCGGACATGCCGACGCCTCGGTGTCGGACGCGCCGCTCGTCACCAACGCCCCCGAGGCCTCCTTCCAGGGTGGCGCCGGCTGTGGCCACCTGACGCCACCGCTCCTCGACCAGGCCGGTCGTGACCACGCGGCGACCGTCGGCTACGGGGAAGAGGACGACGTCTTCGAGACGACCTGGGTCGGCGAGTACACCGGCAACCTGCGCAGCATCTCGGTCGAGACGCACTACCTCCTCCTGAACGCGGCGCACATCGGTGAGGAGTTCGCGACGATGATCCGGGTCGAGGTCGACGGCAAGATCGTGTTCGCCGACGTCGTCACCGCCGAGGGCGAGGTCTCCTCGACCCAGGCCTCCGCGAAGGTCGTCTACCCCATCGACCTCTCCGGGGCTGGGTTCGCGACCGAGGCCGGCAAGGGCGCGACGACGCGCGACATCCGCGTGATGATCGGTCACCCCGCCAGTGGTGACTCGCCGATCGCCTCGAGCGGCCTGTACGTGTGGGGCGCATCCGAGATCCCGGGCGGCGTGACCTTCAACGGCGCACGCTGACCGAGCATCGTGTTGAGTGACGCGGCCCCCACGGGGGCCGCGTCGTTCGTTCCGCGGAGGTTGCACGATGGCTCAGACGATCGAACTGGTCTCCTGGGACGGGCCGTGGGCGGACGACGACCCTGACGCGAACTTCAAGGCGGAGGTGGCCGCGTACTCGAAGGCGGATCCGCTCGCGACGCTCGACAACGTGTCGCGCAACCTCGGGATCCCGGTCGGGGCGTTGGCGCGGTACGTGCTGGCCCGGTGGGCCAGTGGCGGTGCCGAGGGACTCCTCGAGCTCGGGCCGTCGACCGTCGACCGGATGAGGGCCGCCGTCGAGGAGGCCGAGTCGGTGGGGACCGACCGGGCGCGCCTGGGCGCGTACGACGTGCTCAAGGGGATGGTGGGCTGGCTGGCGGTCGGCCTCGACGAACCGGACCGGGCGTACCCGGACGGCGGCGACGGCTCGCCCGGACCTCGGGCCTGATCCGCCCGGCGAGCGCACACCCGGTCATCCGGACAACCGCCGCTCGAACGGTTCCCGGTCGGGGGTGGCGCAGCCCTGCGCCGTGCGCGTGCATGCCCCAAGGTGGAGGCACGACAGCTCACCCATGACCGCAACCCCCGAAGGAGGCCCCGTGAGCACGTCGATCGAACGCTCCATCACCATCGACCTGCCGGTCCGCACCGTCTACGACCAGTGGACGCAGTTCGAGGACTTCCCGCTGTTCATGGAGGACGTCGAGAAGGTCGAGCAGCTCACCGATGCGGAGCTGATGTGGACGGCGAAGATCCGTGGCGTGGAGCGCCAGTGGCGCGCGCGCATCACCGAGCAGACGCCCGACCAACGGATCGCCTGGACGGCGGTCGAGGGCCCGGAGCACGGTGGGGCCGTGACGTTCCACGCGCTCAACGACTCGACGACCAAGGTCATGTACCAGATGGACTTCGAGCCGACCGGCTTCCTCGAGCACTACGCCGACAAGGTCGGACTGATCGAGTCCCGCGTGGAGGACGACCTCGAGAACTTCGCCGAGTTCATCTCGACACGCGGCAAGGCCACCGGTGCCTGGCGTGGTGAGATCGAGCGCAAGGCCAGCTGAGGCCACAGACCGACACGGTAGACGCGAACACGGCCGCTCCGGCGGCCGTGTTCGCGTTCGTTGGCGTCCGTTCAGGGGGTTGTGCCCGGAATCGCTTTCCGTGTTCGTCGATGACGTTGCGTAACCGATGTCCGTTTCGTTCGTTGGGCGTGGCGGCTGTGTCACAGGGGCGCAGCCGTACCTCCGACACGAAAGGCGCTCCCATGCGCAAGGGACACTCCTGGACCCGCGGCCACTCCTGGGCACGCGGTGCCTCCTGGGCACGCGGCTCGTCCTGGGCCTGATCACGGACGCGCCGGCCGCGCTCC
>JBFHRB010000024.1:0-20718 GCA_041591915.1 Nitriliruptorales bacterium | reverse complement strand
GAGCGCGGCGAAGGCATCCTTCGAGGCGCGCTGGTCGCGGGTCGTCTCGCCGACCACGCCTCGGAGGGCGTCGGACGACAGGACCTGCTCCGGCCGGAAGTGCTCGGCGGCCCACGTCGACTTCCCCGACGCGGACGCGCCAACGAGGACGACGAGGCTGCGCGAGCTGAGCCGGAGCATCACGCGAGGCTAGAGGCGACGCCGAGGGCGGCGCGTAGGGTTGGCGTGAGGCGCGCCGCGCCCCGACCAGGACCACGAGGGACACCATGACCACCGACCCGCAGGCGTCACGGCCGTGGATGCCGGCGAGCTACGGCGTGCCGACCGAGGGCTCGGGCCTGCCGTGGTCGTGGGTCACGCAGCGGCTGGAGCGCTCGCCCAACTACTGGGTGGTCAGCGTCCGCCCCGACGGGCGTCCGCACGCCGCACCGGTCTGGGGCGTGTGGGTCGACGGCGCCGTCTGGTTCGGCTCCGGCCCGGACAGCGTCAAGGCTCGCAACCTCGCCGCCAACCCCGCCGCCGTCATCCACCTCGAGTCGGGCGACGAGGCGGTCATCTGCTACGGCGAGGTCGCCGGCCGCCGCGTGGACGGTGACCTGTTGGCCCGCATCGACGCGGCGTACGCAGCCAAGTACACCAACCCCGAGACGGGCGACCCGTTCACCCTGTCGGGTGGCACGGAGACCGAGGTCGCCGTGTACCGGATGGCGCCTCACCGCGTCCTGGCATGGCTCGAGTCCGACTTCGCCACGAGCCCCACCGCCTTCGACCTCTAGTCGTCCTCGGGCAGCAACTCGGGGCCGAGGCGCTCGCGCACGAGTGCGGCGACCTCTCCGGGCTCGGCATGACGCTTCTGCATCGACTTCTTCGAGTAGATCAGCTCACCGTCGAGCGTCACCTCGAATGCACCACCAGAACCGGCGATCAGGTCGAGCGACCTGACGATCGGCGCCCATCCACTCAGCAGTTCGTCCGCCAGACCGACGGCACGCGGGATGTAGTTTCAGGGAACGCAGTACTCGATCGAGATCTCGTGCTTCGGGTCGATCACGGTCGGACTCCAGGTCGGGGATCGGCCGTGAGGGTACGCGGCCGGGTACCGTGGAGGGTCGTCCGAACGGCAGGAGTGCCGATGCGGTTCCTCGACGATCGCGCCCCCGAGGTCGACCTGACCTACCAGGAGGTCTTCCTGGTGCCGGGTCGGTCCGAGGTCACCTCGCGCATGGACGTCGACCTCACCACGCGGGACGCGGTCGGGACGACGATCCCCCTCGTCGCGGCCAACATGACCGCGGTCTCCGGCCGCCGGATGGCCGAGACGATCGCGCGTCGCGGAGGGATCGCGATCATCCCGCAGGACATCCCGGTCGACATCGTGAGCGACGTCGTGGCCTGGGTGAAGGATCGCCACCCCGTCTTCGAGACGCCCATCACGCTCGCGCCGACCGACACGATCGGCGACGCCCTCAACCTGCTGCCCAAGCGCTCGCACGGCGCCGCGGTCGTCATCGGCGACGACGACGCCCCGGTCGGCCTTGTGACGCTCGCGGACCTCGAGGACCGCGACCGCTTCACGCAGGTGCGCGAGGTCATGTCGACCGAGCTGCTGGTGCTTAGCGACGACGTGACGCCCCGTTCGGCCTTCGACATCCTCCACGGCCACCACCACCGCCTGGCACCGGTCGTGGACCGCAGCGGCAGCCTGCGCGGCATCCTCACGCGCATCGGTGCGCTGCGCTCGACCCTGTACGACCCTGCCCTCGACGCCGACGGGCACCTGCGCATCGGCGCGGCCATCGGCATCAACGGCGACGTCGAGCAGAAGGCCAAGTCGCTCCTCGCGGCGGGCATCGACGTCCTCGTGATCGACACGGCACACGGGCACCAGGACCGCATGATCGAGACCCTGCGCATCGTCGCGGGCCTCGATCCGCAGGTGCCGATCGTCGCCGGCAACGTCGTGACGCGTGAGGGTGTCGTCGAGCTGGTCGAGGCCGGCGCCGACATCGTCAAGGTCGGGGTCGGACCGGGGGCCATGTGCACCACGCGGATGATGACCGGCGTCGGCCGGCCACAGTTCTCGGCCGTCCTCGACTGCGCCGACGAGGCCCGCCGCCTCGGTCGGCACGTCTGGGCGGACGGCGGCATCCGCCACCCGCGCGACGTGGCGCTCGCGCTGGCCGCCGGGGCCGCGAACGTCATGATCGGTTCCTGGTTCGCCGGCACGCACGAGTCGCCGGGCGACCTGCTCGTGGCAGCCGACGGACGCCCCTACAAGCTCAGCTTCGGCATGGCCTCGGCCCGCGCCGTGCAACTGCGCACCTCGGACGACGACGCCTTCGAGCGCGCCCGCAAGGGCCTGTTCGAGGAGGGGATCTCCTCGGGGCGGATGTTCCTCGACGCCGACCGTCCGGGGGTCGAGGACCTGATCGACGCCATCGTCGCCGGCGTCCGCAGCGCCTGCACGTACGCCGGCGCCGCCGACCTCGACGTGTTCCACGATCGTGCGATCGTCGGGGTCCAGAGCCTCGCCGGGTACGCCGAGGGCCAACCCGTCCCGTCGGGCTGGTGACCCGTGTTCGCCTACGCCAACCGGACCGTCAGGGGGGTGGCGCTCGCCGCCCTCGCCGTGGCGATGCTGATCGGCGGCCCGGATCCGCGGGTTCGTGACTCGTTCGAGCGGGTGTTCGCCGTTGTGGTCGACGAGCAGCAGAAGGCCGCACGCGTGACCCGACGGCGGCGCTACCGGCTCTTCCGCGGTCCGCACGCGCGCCGTCCCGGGCCGGCGCGTCCGAGGCCTCGCCGCTGAGGCTCAGTCGTCACGGCCGGAACCCCTCCTCGGCGAGCTCGAAACCCGCGAACTCGAAGCCCGGCGACACCGTGCACCCCACGAGCGTGAAGTCGCCGAGCGAGCGCGCCTCCTGCCAGGCGTGCGCCGGCACGACCACCTGCGGGCGCTCCCCGGCGCCGAGGTCGTCGCCCAGGACCGCGGTCTCGACGTCCTGCGCGTCCGGCGGCTTGATGCGGAGCTCCAGGGCGGCGCCGGCGTAGTGATGCCAGATCTCGGTCGCGTCGACGCGGTGCCAGCGCGACCGCTCGCCCGCACGGAGGAGGAAGTAGATGCACGTCCCGGCTGGCCGGCTGTCATCGGCCGGATCGTGCCGCCAGGTCTCGGCGTAGTGGCCGCCCTCGGGATGCGGCTGCAGCCCGAGGGTGGCGATCAGGTCGTCGGGGTCCAAGGCGCTCAGCCGAAGAGCTGGTCGATGCGCTCCATCACGCCCTCGTCGAGCTGTTCGAGCACGTCGAGGGCCTTGAGGTTCTCGTGGACCTGCTCGACGCGGCTGGCCCCGAGGATGACGGTCGAGACGTTCGGGTTCGCCGCGCACCACGCGACCGAGAGCTGGGCCAGCGTGCAGCCGAGCTCGTCGGCGATCGACTTCAGCTCACGGACCTGCTCGTTCCGCTTCTCGTCGGTCAGGAAGTGCTGCAGCCACTCGTACCCCTCCAGCGAGGCGCGGCTGCCCTCGGGGATGCCGTCGAGGTACTTGCCCGTGAGCAGGCCCGAGGCGAGGGGGCTCCAGGTGGTGAGGCCGAGCCCGATGTCCTCGTAGAGCCGCGCGTACTCCTTCTCGACCTTGTCGCGGAAGAAGAGGTTGTACTGGGGCTGCTCCATCACGGGCTTGTGGAGGTGATGGCGCTCCGCGATCTCGTAGGCGGCACGGATCTCGTCGGCGGACCACTCCGAGGTGCCCCAGTACAGCGCCTTGCCCTGGCTGATCATGTCCGACATCGCCCAGACCGTCTCCTCGATCGGGGTCTTCGGGTCGGGGCGGTGGCAGAAGACGAGGTCGACGAAGTCCAGCCCGAGGCGCTCGAGGGACCCGTCGATCGCCTGCATGAGGTACTTGCGGTTCAGCGTGTGGTGCATGTTCACCATCTCGCCGTGGATGCCCCAGAAGAGCTTGGTCGAGATGACGTACGTGTGGCGCTCCCAGCCGAGCTTGTCGATCACGCGCCCCATGAGCGCCTCGGACTCGCCGGCCTCGTAGGCCTCCGCGTTGTCGAAGAAGTTGACGCCGGCCTCGTAGGCGGCCTGCATGCACTCGAGGGCCGTCTGGTCACCGAGCTGCTTGGCGAAGGAGACCCAGCTCCCGAAGGAGAGCGTGGACACCTGCAGGCCGGCGCGGCCGAGGCGGCGGTAGGTCATGTCAGCCATGGTCGATCCTCGTTGGTCGTGGCGGTCGGTCCGGGGAGCTGCTCAGAAGGGTGGTGGGCCGTCCCCGTGTATCTCCGTACGGTGGTACAGGTCCTGCTGGTCGGTCTCGGCGTCGAGGATCTGGCCGACCGTCCCGTCGGGGAGGCGGAGGCAGCAGCCGAGCCGGTTGGGGAGGTCGAACCCCGCGGCGCCCCGCAGCTGGCCCCACCAGACCTCGTCGTCATCCTTGGGTTCGGCGGCGAGGTCGGCGTGGACGGTGCCGAGCACCTCCTCGCCGTCGAGCACCTCGACCTTCCCGCTCCAGGTGCGCATCCCGGCTCCCGTTCCGTCGCGTCCGACGAGCCTATGCGGGCTCGTCGGGTGGCGGCCACGGTGGCCACGTCGGCCAGCGGCCGGCACGGACGGCGGACTCGAGCCGTGGCCCCACGACGAGCAGTGTGACGCCGAGGGCGAAGAGCACGAGCCCCAGGAACCAGACGAAGCGCGAGACCCCCACGGCCGCGCCCATGGCGTCGACCTGCCGGAAGACGTGGGCCCAGTCGTGCTCGCCCGAACCGAACGCGATGTCGAGTCGCTGGAAGGGCGCATCGCCGATGTAGACGCTCGCGTCCACGAGCGTCGTCCCGGCCCAGGCCGTCGAGAAGGCCGCGCCCACGAGGTCGCGGTACCTGAGCAGGAACGTTGCGGCGAAGACGAGCGGCACGAGCGTCTGGAAGCCGTTGCCCATGATCGCCGGGAGGAGCCAGGGGGCCCAGCCGAACAGGATGTGCCCGGCCTCATGGACGAAGAGGTCGACCCAGCCGAGCAGCGGCACCCGCGTGCCGCGGACGAACGGGAACCAGCCCATCACGACGACGAGCACGAGCACGACGCCGTACTTCCACCAGACGTCCTGGCTGCTCGGCTCGCTCCAGCTCCGCGTCACTGGTAGCTGACGAACCAGGGACGCGGATCGACGGCCATCGTCGCGGCGGGGCTGCGCACGCCGGGGGTGTCCTCGTCGTAGAAGTTCTTCCAGCCCCACCAGACACCCGGCGGCGGGCTGTCCTGGGTGACGAGCGACCGGTACGTGCCGTCCTTCGACCCCTGCGATCCCTGGCCGTCCATCTGGATCAGGGTGGCGAGCTCCGGGTGGTCGGCCCGCATCGACGCCCGATCGCGGATCATCGAGAACTTGAACTGGTGCACGATGAAGAGCTTCTGGGGCAGGCGGTTCTCGCGCGTCAGCCCAGCGAGCCAGTCGGCCACCGCGTTGACCTCCGCGGCGTCCACGCCACCGATCTGACGGAGGTGGACCTGGTTCGGACGGAGCCGCCACTCAGGGTCGAGCGCGAGGCCGACGTGGGGCTGCCGGAGCAGTTCCTCGTACTCCTGGGCCTGCGAGAGGAAGTCCGTCCGCCCCGGCTGCAGGTCGAGGACCACGTACATGCCGGCCTCGGCCGCGGCATCCACCCACGGGCGCAGGGTCTCGATCGGCGTCCGCCGCGAGTAGTCGCCGCGCGAGCCGGCGCCGGCGGAGGCGATGGTCGTGATGATCTCGAAGGTGGGGACCACGGGCTCGCGGACGAGCGCGTCGTAGGGGGCAGCCACCTCCTGGGCGCGGGTCACGGCCCGATCGACCGGCTGTTCCCCCAGCACGCCGAGTGCCGGGCCCTCGGGGTGGCCGTACAACGCGATCAGCTGACGGCCGGGGAACAGGAGCTGGCCCCCACCGGGCAGGTGCACGCCCGTGGCCGCCGTCTCGAGGCGCCAGGCGAGGTCCTCGACCGTGGCCCCGCCCCACGTGTCGTCGCCCCCGAGGACGACGATGCTCGCGGACCCGACGGATGCCAACCGGTCGATGGCGCGGTGGTCCGCGCGCGGGTCCGTGTCGGCCAGCGGGACGAGTGATCGCCCGGCGGCGACGGCGGAGATCGCGGGCGCGAGCGCGAGGACGTCGGAGCGGTGCAGGACGGCGGCACCGGACGGATCGCGGACGGCGGCCTCGGCGGCGGCGGCGAGGAGGTCGTCGATCTCGGACGTGTCCGCACCTCGGGGCCCGGCGGCGCGGTTGATCGCGCCGAGCACCTGTTCCCAGTCGGCGCGGCGAACGGCGCGGACATCGTCCGCGATCGTGACCTCACGGACCTCGGCGTCGGTCGCGAGCGCCGGAACGGCGCCTACGGCGACGATCACGGATGGGGCGAGCGCCCGGAGGGCGTCATCGAGCCGGGACGGCATCGCCAGTTCCGCGGTCGCGCCTTCGGTCTCGCCCACACCGGGTCCGGCGGTCGGTGGGTCGACGAGCAGCAGCGGTGCCCGCAGGCGGAGAGCGAGCACGCCGGCTGCCTCCACGGGCTCCGCACGCTGCTCGCTGACCACGACCACCGGCGCGTGCTCGAACAGGGCCTCGGCTGCCTCGGCCGAGAGGGCCACGGCGTCGGCGGCCGTGACGAGGAGCGTCCCCGGCTCGGACCGCACGGTCGGCGCGTCCCAGGTCGGGCCCTCGGGGGCGTCCTCGCGTGGCTCTGCAGCGATGGCTTCCCGGGCCGGGAGCTCGGCGTCGTCGCCGGCACGCACCACGAGCACCACGCCCGTGGCGAGGATCCCGATGGCGATGGCTGCCAGGCCGCCCAGCGCGAAACGACCTCGGCGGGTCAGTGTCAGCGGCGGAAGCCGTTCGGCGTCCGTGGGTCGGAGTCCCGTCATTGCCTCGTGAGGGGTCGGCGCGGGGGCGGGCGGCAGCCGCATCCTGTCACGTCCATCGGTCCGAGCCGGCATCCCGGCAACCTGACCGTGCGGCCGGGGTCTCGCCGCCCGGTCCAAGCGCGCGTGCGCTTGTCTGGAGGACCCACGACCTCAGGACCCCACCATGACCACCCAGCCGTTCAGGGACCGCCTCGCCGAGGTGAAGGGCGTCGGTGACGACCTGGCCGACCGCATCGCCGAGCGATTCACCGCGGCAGAGCTTGCAGCCGCCACGGCCGATGAGCTCCGGAAGGTCAAGGGCGTCGGCGCCGTGACCGCGAGCCGCATCCTGCAGCAGTTCCAGGGTGGTGCCGCGACCGATGCAGCCGAGGTCTCGACCGCGTCGACAAGCGCCACCGAGGCAGCCGCGGCCGGCGTGCCCGCCGAACCCCTCGCGCGCGCGAACGACGACACGCGAACGCTGGGCGAGCTGTCGTTCGGCGAGCAGGCGCTCGTCCTCGGCCAGGCGCTCGGCGCGGCGGTGCGGGCGGGCGCGAGCGCCCTGCGCGACGAGCTCCCCGAGCTGCGTCAGGCCATCGCCGAGGCGGGCCGGGCGGTCGTGATCCTCGGGCGCGAGATCGCCCGCAGCGTGGTCGGGCGCGACGGTTCCGCCGACAGCCGCCGCGCGGCCTGAGGCCTACAGCCGGTCCCACGCCGACGGGTCGTAGTCCCGCTCGAACCGCATCCGCAGCCCGGCCGACACGACGAGGTCGGCCTCGCGCGCGAGCTCCGCAACGGAGCAGTGTGCGTCGAACTGCCCACGGTGCCGGACCAGCACGTCGTCGGGTACCCGCTCGTGCTCGGGTCCCATCGCGTTGTGCCACCGGAGGGTCTCGAGCGGGACGTCGAACCGGACCGCGATCAACTGCGCGCCGGCTGCCCGGGCGATCTCGACGATCGGTGTGCGTCGTTGGGGCGTCAGGTTGGTCCCGTCGACGACCGTCGTCAGCCCGATCGACAGGCGGTCCGCGAGATCGCGGTGGACGCGACGCCAGACGAGGTGGTCGATGTCCTGTCGCCGGCGGTCGTTGCCGAGCTGTGCGCGGTTGCGGTCACCCGACAGGACGGCGTGCTCGCTGAGGCCGGCCGCCTGCCAGTCGCCGATCACCGTGGACTTCCCGGACCGCGCCGGCCCGACGGTGAGTACGACGCTGCCAGGCCTGACCACGAGGCTCGAGGTCGTGGCGGCGCGAGCGTGGTGCGACGGTGCGCGCAACGTTGCTCGTCCCCTCTGGCCACGGCGAGCTCGCATCATCGCAAGCCACCGACGCAGGTCCGAGGACCCTCGACGTCACGCCGCCGCGGCGACCCAGGCATCCACCAACTGTCCCAGCACCGGCAGCGTGACCGGACCCGTGTCGAGGACGACGGCGTGGAAGTCGCGGACGTCGAACCGCGCGCCGAGTGCCGTCTCGGCCTCGCGACGGAGGCGGAGGATCTCGCGCTGCCCGATCTTGTAGGCCAGCGCCTGACCCGGCATCACGAGGTAGCGATCGACCTCGCTCTCGATGGAGCCCTGCGGCAGCGGGGTGTTCTCCGTCATGTAGTCGACCGCTCGCTGCCGGCTCCACCCCTGCACGTGCAGGCCCGTGTCGACGACGAGGCGGGCCGCGCGGAACGAATCGAGCGCGAGCATCCCGAGCCGGTCGATGTCGGTCGAGTACAGCCCCATCTCCTCGGCCAGCCGCTCGGCGTAGAGGCCCCAGCCCTCGCTGTAGGCGGTCCACCGCCCATGCCGCCGGAAGTCGGGCAGGTGGTCCAACTCGCTCGCGACGCCGATCTGCAGGTGATGGCCGGGAACGGCCTCGTGGTAGGCGGTCGCCTGCGCCTCGAACGTGTGCATCGCGGACGGGTCGGCCGTGTTCAGGAAGTACGTGCCCGGCCGGGAGCCGTCGGTGGCCGGCGGGAGGTAGAAGGCTGGCGGCGACGACGCGGCGAGCGCCTCGGGCACCGGCGCGACGACACAGTCCGTCGACGGGAGCCGCCGGAACCAGTCACGTGCGGTCTCCGTGGCGCGACGGATGGCCTCCTCTGCCGAGGAGACCATGGTGGCGCCGTCCGAGTAGCGCAGCGCCGGGTCGCTCCGGAGGCGGTCGAAGACGGCCGCCGGATCGTCGATCCGGAAGGCGCGGGCCCCGATCTCGCTGTACTCCCCACGCAGCGCCTCGATGGCGTCGAGGCCCCACTGGTGCACCTCGGCGGGGTCGAGCTCGAGCGAGGTGTGCATGCGGACGAGGTCGGCGTAGATCGCGTCGCCGCCCGGCAGGTGGCAGAGCCCGCCCTCGTCGTCACCGCGGGCCGCCGGCCGTATCTCCGCCGCGACACGCTCGCGGAACCGGCCCAGGGCCGGACGGACATCGTCACGTACGACCGCGGCCAGGCGCTCGCGCCAGTCGGCCGCCCCCTCCCAGTCGGCTGGGGCCGCCAGGCCGAGCAGGGGGTCGCCGTCCAGCGGCAGCCGCAGGTAGCCGTCCACCTGCGCCAGCAGTGCTTCCACACCGCGCGCCACGTGTGTGCGGCCAGCCTCCACCGAGTCGCGGAACCGGTCGGCGGCCTGGTCGAGGAAGGTCGGGATGGCCCGGTAGCGCTCGACGATGGCATCGGCGTGGGCAGGCTCGAGCAGGGTCATCTGCGGCAGGCCGACGAGGAGCAGCGCCTGCGGCCCGCCCATCTGGTCGCAGGACAGCTCCACCAGCCGCACGCCCTCACCGTCCTCGCCGCCACTGGTGAGGATCGCCTCCTCGATCTCCTGCACGAGCAGCCCGTGGGTCACGAGCTCGTCGCCCTCGAGCGTGTCGGGGTCGATGTCGCGAGCACGGTCGAGCAGGGCCGCGAAGCGCGATCGGGCCGTGTCCTCCACGTCACGCGACACGTCCTCGATCCTGGCGTCGTGCTCGTGGATGCCCAGGAGGGTCGCGTAGGTTGGGGACAGCTCCATGCGGAGCCGCCAGTACTCGGCCGCGAGGTCGTTCACTACGGTCAACGGGGCCCCTCCCGGTCGCGACGGACGACGGGAGGGTAGGAGGCCCGCGACGAGGTGCAGCGATGGCCGATGAGGCAGCCGCGAAGGTCTGGGCCGCCGGCAACTACGTGCCGATCGGCGAGCGCCTGCAGCCCGCGGCAGCGCGCCTCGTCGCCCGTGCCGGCGTGACGGCGGGCCAGGAGGTCCTCGACGTCGGGGTCGGGTCGGGGTCGGTGGCCGTGGCGGCAGCGCGCGCCGGCGCGACGGTCACCGGCGTCGACATCGTCGACGCGTGGTGGGGCGAGGCACGTCGGCGGGCGTCCGCGGCGGGGGTCGAGCTCGACCTGCACCTCGGCGATGTGACGGACCTCCCGTTCGACGACGGTCGCTTCGACGTGACGCTGTCGTCGTTCGCTGCGATCTTCGCCGACGACCAGGCCCGCACCGCCGCGGAGCTCGCCCGCGTCACGCGCCCCGACGGGACCGTCGCGATGACCGCGTGGATGTCGGACGGACCCGGAGAGCGACTCACGGAGGTCCTGGCGGCACACCTGCCGCCCGGCGACGACCCGAACGCCGCGATGCGGTGGGGCGACCCGGATCACGCACGCTCCCTGTTCCGTGCCGTCGGCGTCGAGGTGGCGGTCGAGGACGCCCACCTCACGTGGGTGTTCTCGTCCGCGGAGGACTTCCTGACGTGGCTCTTCACCAACAGCGGCGGCTGGGCGACCACGCGTGAGCGCCTCGTCGGCGACGGGACGTGGAGCGCGATCCTCCCCGAGCTCATCGACGTCGCGCGCAGCCTGAACGAGACCCACGGGGCGGGATTCACCCTGCGGCTGCCGTACCGCGTGCTCATCGGGACCCGCGGCTGACGGGCCGGTTCGTGCGTGCGGTCCGTGCACGGGTACCGTCCGCCGCCACCCCCTGCACCGCGAGCAACGCATGCCCATCCCCACCGCCGCCTTCTCGATGCGGATGGTCGTCCGCATGGAGCACCGTCCCGGCACGCTCGGACGCCTCACGCTGACGATCGGCGAGCTGCGCGGCAACATCCGCTCGCTCGGCGGCTTCGAGGTCCACGGTGACGCCGTGCAGGACGAGATCGTCGTCGACTGCGAGTCGCTGGAGCACCAGCAGCAGATCGTCGAGGCGATCGAGGAGCTCGACGGCCTGCACGTGGTCGAGTGGGAGGACCGCACGTTCGCCCTGCACCAACGCGGGAAGATCGGCATCTCGGTCAAGACACCGCTGCGTGACGTGGACGACCTGTCGATGGCCTACACGCCAGGCGTCGCACGTGCGTGCCTCGCGATCCGCGACGAGCCTGCCCGCATCCACGAGCTGACGATCAAGCGCAACACGGTCGCCGTGGTGAGCGACGGCACCGCCGTCCTCGGCCTGGGCGACATCGGCCCGGGCGCAGCGCTGCCCGTGATGGAGGGCAAGGCCGCGCTCTTCAAGACGTTCGCCGACGTCGACGCCTTCCCGATCTGCCTCACGACGACCGACGTGGACGAGATCGTCGAGACCGTCGTCCGCATCGCCCCGGTCTTCGGCGGCATCAACCTCGAGGACATCGCCGCCCCGGCCTGCTTCGACGTCGAGGAGCGGCTCCGGGAGGAGCTCGACATCCCGGTCTTCCACGACGACCAGCACGGCACGGCGGTGGTCGCACTGGCCGCGCTCGAGAACGCGCTCAAGATCGTGGACAAGCGCTACGAGGACCTGCGGGTCGTCATCGCCGGAGCCGGCGCCGCAGGTGTGGCGATCACGAAGATCCTGCACTCGGTCGGCGTGACGGACATCGTGGTCGCCGACCGCAAGGGCGCCCTGCACGGCGGACGCGAGGGGCTCACCTCCATCAAGCAGTGGTTGGTCGACAACAGCAACCCGCGCGGCGTGGCCGGTGAGCTCGGGAGCCTGCTGCAGGACGCCGACGTGTTCGTCGGCGTGAGCGGGCCCGACCTCATCTCGACGTCCGAGGTCGACACGATGGCCGACCGCCCGATCGTCTTCGCGCTGGCGAACCCGGACCCGGAGATCCTGCCGGAGAACGTGAAGCGGGATGGCGCGGTCATCGCCACGGGGCGCTCCGACTACCCCAATCAGATCAACAACGTCCTCGCCTTCCCGGGCATCTTCCGCGGGGCGCTGGATGCCGGCGCGACGACGGTCACCGAGGGGATGAAGGTCGCGGCTGCGCGCGCGATCGCCGCGGCCGTCCCCGACGACGAGGTGGCCAAGGGCAAGATCGTGCCCGCGGTCTTCAACAAGCGCGTCGTCGAACTCGTCGCGGCCGCGGTCGCGGACGCGGCGCGGGCGGACGGCGTCACCCGCGGCTGAGCGCCCGGGCAGCGACCGTCGTACCGTCCGGCGGGTGAGTCCTCGGGTCGTCGCGCTGGTCCTCGCCGCAGCCGCGGCGATGTCGGCGTGCGACACACCGGCCCCGCCCTCGGCCGGTCCGGAGCCGGTCGCGACGGTCGAGCGGGTCGAGGCCGTCGACGCGGCCACGCCCGGCCCGGCCGATCCGCAGCCGTCGACGGAGGCCGAGACGCCGGTGGCGCCCACCCCCGCGCCGACGGCGACGACCGTCGCGACCGCGCATGCCCGACCCGCGTGGCTCGGGACCCGCGTCCTCCCACTCCGCCCCGACGGGTTCGGCGAGATGGGCGAGACACCCCGGGAGCTGCGCGATCGCCGGCTCGAACCGCCGGCCGCCAACCGCGTGGCAGCCGATGCGTTCATCGCGACGATCGAGCCCGCCCCACCCGAGGTCCTCGCCCGGTCGACGTGGTCGGACGGCTGCCCGGTGGCCGCCGCCGAGCTCCGCCACGTCCGCGTGACCTTCTGGGGCTTCGACGGTCGGGCGCACGCCGGCGAGCTGCTCGTCCACCGCGACGTGGCCGAGGGTGTCGCGGACGTGTTCCGCCAGCTCTACGACGCGCGGTTCCCGATCGAGGAGATGCGCATCGTGCGACCCGAGGAGCTCGATGCGCCCCCGACCGGCGATGGCAACAACACGACGTCCTTCGTCTGCCGACCGACACGCGGCTCGAACCGCTGGTCACAGCACGCGTACGGCCTCGCGGTCGACATCAACCCGTTCCACAACCCGTACGTGAAGGGCGAGGTCATCCTGCCCGAGCTGGCGCGGGCCTACGCCGACCGCTCGTGGGTCCGGCCGGGGATGATCTTCGAAGGTGACGTGGCCACCTCGGCGTTCGACGCGATCGGTTGGGGGTGGGGCGGCCGCTGGCGCAGCCTCACCGACCCGATGCACTTCTCCCTGTCGGGGACGTGACGCTGGCCGCTTCCCGAGCCGGGACAACCGTGGTTCTCTGGGTGGGTACGACTCGATCGGGGGATCAGCGATGCAGGACAAGTTGACGCGCTACTTCGACGCGATGGACGGCTCACACGGCTGGGAGGACATCGCACCGCTCTACGACGAGGTCATGCACGACGACGTCGTGATCG
This sequence comes from Nitriliruptorales bacterium, assembly GCA_041591915.1. Classification (GTDB taxonomy): domain Bacteria; phylum Actinomycetota; class Nitriliruptoria; order Nitriliruptorales; family Nitriliruptoraceae; genus JBFHRB01. The sequence goes on along the minus strand of JBFHRB010000024.1, from coordinate 7,333 downwards.
TCACGGCTGATGGCGACCGGACCAAGGAGCAGTGGGCCGAGACGGTGAGGGGGCTCCTGGCCAAGGGTGCCCGCGTCTCGGACGTCGAGATGACGGAGCCCGCCGGCGACGAGTTCCACTACAAGCTCACGATCACCGTGGGCGACACGGTCATGAACCCGGCGTCGAAGGCGACGATCAAGGACGGGCGGCTCGCCCGCGTGGAGCCCGTCGACCCGGGCGTCTACAGCGAGATCGCGGCGCGCGGCGCCTGATCCTCAGACGCGCTCCGCGGTCCCCTCGAGGGCCTCCGCGGCGGCGCGACGGGTGAGGAAGCGGCCCTCCAGCACCTGCCCGTCGACCTGCACGGCTTCCCACCGGCCTCCGGGCTTGCGGGAGGACGTCCGACGGACGATGCCGATGTGGCGGTCGCCGTCGTAGACGTCGTACTCGGCGATCTGGCGGCGGCTGAACTCGAGTCCCATGCGCTCCTCGTGCGTCGTGGCGTGCGGTACCCCTGCTCCAGTGTGCGGTGGCCGCGCCCTGTTCGCACACCATCGTTCGGACAGGGGGTTGCTAGCGTCGGCCGCCGCTCGCGCGGCCCGGTCCGCGCACACCCCTCCCCGACCCAGGAGCCCACCGATGGTGTCCGAGATCTTCGACCCCGCGCTGTGGGACGAGGTCGACGGCTTCGACTTCACCGACATCACCTATCACCGCGCGAAGGACGTCGGTGCGGTCCGGATCGCGTTCGACCGCCCGGAGGTCCGCAACGCCTTCCGCCCGCACACCGTCGACGAGCTGTACACGGCGCTCGACCACGCGCGGCAGGCCTCCGACGTCGGCTGTGTGCTGCTCACGGGCAACGGCCCCTCGACGAAGGACGGCGGCTGGGCCTTCTGCTCCGGCGGCGACCAGCGGATCCGCGGCAGGGACGGCTACCGCTATGCGGAGGGCGAGGACGCGGCGAGCATCGACCCGGCCCGGTCGGGGCGCCTGCACATCCTCGAGGTGCAGCGGCTGATCCGGACGATGCCCAAGGTCGTGATCGCGCTGGTGAACGGCTGGGCTGCAGGTGGCGGCCACTCGCTCCACGTGATCTGTGACATGACCATCGCCAGCCGCGAGCACGGGCGGTTCAAGCAGACCGACCTCGACGTCGCGAGCTTCGACGGCGGGTTCGGCTCCGCGTACCTCGCCAAGCAGGTCGGCCAGAAGTTCGCCCGTGAGATCTTCTTCCTCGGCCAGACCTACACGGCCGAGGACGGCCACCGGATGGGCACCGTCAACCGGGTCGTGCCCCACGCCGAGCTCGAGACGACGGGCCTGGAGTGGGCCCGCCTCGTCCTCGGCAAGTCGCCCACGGCCACGCGGATGCTGAAGTTCGCGATGAACCTCACCGACGACGGCCTCGTCGGACAGCAGGTGTTCGCGGGCGAGGCGACACGGCTCGCCTACATGACCGATGAGGCGCAGGAGGGCCGGGACGCGTTCCTCGAGAAGCGCGAGCCCGACTGGTCGGGCTTCCCGTACCACTACTGAGAGGACCGCGGGATGGCAGAGCACGATCCGCTGACCGACTGGGTCCGGACGCAGCGCAGCTACGACGGCGTCGGCAAGACGATCTACACCAAGGGCGAGGGTCCGGGCGTGTTGGTGATGACCGAGATCCCGGGGATCACGCCGTACGTGGCCGACTTCAGCCGCCACGTCGTGGATCAGGGCTTCACGGTGTGGATGCCGGACCTCTTCGGGGAGGCCGGCCGGCCGATGACGCCGGGGTACATGACCTCCTCCATCGCGAAGGCCTGCATCTCGAAGGAGTTCCAGGTCCTGTCGACCCGCTCCCCGGGGCCGATCGCCGACTGGCTGCGCGCCTGCGCGCGCGACCTGCATGCCGAGGCGGGTGGTCCGGGCGTCGGCGCCGTGGGGATGTGCCTCACCGGGGGCTTCGCGCTGTCGCTGATGCTCGAGCCCGCGCTGATCGCCCCGGTCCTCAGCCAGCCGTCGCTGCCGTTCGGCGTGAGCCCCAAGCACATGCGCAGCACGCAGGTCGCGGGCGACGACCTCCTCACCGTGAAGCGGCGGATGGAGGACGAGGACCTCACCCTCATCGGCCTGCGGTTCGCGGGTGACCCGCTCTGCCCCCGCGCCCGGTTCGACCAGCTGCGCGCGGACTTCGGCGACAGGTTCGAGGGGATCGAGGTCCCCAACGCCGCGCGCAACCCCCGCGGCAAGCCGAACCCCCCGCACTCCGTCCTCACGACCGACCTGATCGACGAGCCGGGCCAGCCCACCTACGAGGCTCGCGAGCGCGTGATCGCGCTGTTCCGCGAGAAGCTCCTGGGCTGACCCGGCCTCGTCGGGCTAGGAGATCGTGAGGGTCCCGGCCATGTCGTGCTCGGGATCGATGCCGTCGGACGTGTTGGTGTGGGGGACGCAGTAGAAGGCGTACGTCCCGCTCGCACCCTCGATCGGGACGAGCACCTCGGAGCCCGGGACGAGCTTCACGTCGATGCCCAGCTCGTCGACCGTGAACGTGTGCACGAACGGGTCGCCGTTGCGAACGACCACCGACTCCCCGGATGCGACGGTGAGGTCGGATCCGAACTCGGAGTTGACGATGGCGATGGAGGTCGCCCCGCCGGCCACCCCGGCGTCGACCGACTCCCGCGCCAGGAGCCAGAGCGGCACGGACACGGCGATCGCAACCACCACGATGGCCAGCGCCGCCCGCTCGACGGTGCGTTCGGCGGGCGTGACCTCCGTCCGCCCATCGCGCCGCCGGACGATCGACCCGACGCCGCCGCCGAGGGCGAGGGCCATGCCGACGACGTACGCGCTCCCCAACGTGAATTCGACGGGCGACGACGGCTCGCGCAGGCCGACGACCATCCAGAACATGGAGAAGGCCAGGAAGCCTGCCGCGAGGAGCCCGACAACCTTCGACCAGGTCCCGAACGACCAGGCCAACACCGCCGCGATGCCCGCGACGGCGACCGGGAAGAGGAAGTACACCGCGTCACCGAAGGGCGTGCCGGCGAGCATCGCCGCCGTGACGAGGATGGCTGGCACCGCAGCCAGCAGTGCCAGCCCGAGGACCTGCGTGCGAGTGTGGACCGCGCGTGCCCGTCCGGTGGTGGCCGGGACGCGCGCAACGACCGATGACATGCCGATGACCCCCGATGCTCGACGAGCGCACCCCCGACGAGCGGTTCCCGTCGGGTGGTGCGCTGCGTCGATCATCCGTCGCGCCGGACAACGCGGGTAGTCGTCCGAGACGGCTCCCCACGGTCAACTAGACACGTTGACGGCTACTGGATCGTGATCATCCCCGTCATGTCGTGCTCGCGGTCCAGGCCATCGTCGACGACGCTGTGGGGCACGCAGTAGTAGGCGTAGCTCCCGGCTGGTCCGCTGATCGGCACGAGCACCTCGGTGCCCGGGACGAGGTCCACGTTGATGCCCAGCTCATCGATCGTGAAGGTGTGGAAGAACGGGTCTGCGTTGCGGACGAGGACGCTGTCACCGTTCGCCACCGTGACGGCCTCCGGGAACTGGAAGTTCGCGGCTGCCACCTCCGTCGCGCCGGCGGCGAGGTCGGCCGACACGCTCTCGCGCGCCGTCAGCCAGAGGCCGAGCGAGACGAGCAGTGCGAGGGCGACGACCCCGAGGGCCGTGCGGTCGACGATGTGCTCGGCCCGCGTGGCCTCGACCCGCAGGTCCTTGTGCTTGACGAGTGCCGCCACGCCCCCGAACAGCGTGAGCAGGACGCCGACCACCCAGGCGACCCCAGCGGTGAAGTCGATGAACGAGCTCGGCTCGGCGAGCCCGAACATGAGCCAGAACACCATGGTGCCGGCGCCGAGGCCGAGCAGCAGCCCGACGGCCTTGGCCCAGGTGCCGAAGCGCCAGGCCAGGCCGGCGCCGACGGCAGCGGCGGTGATCGGGATCGCCAGGAACGCGCCCTCGTCGAGGGGAAGCCCCGCGATCACCGCGGTGGTGAAGACGAAGAGCGGCGTGACGGCCAGGAGCGTGAGCCCCAGGACCTCCGTCCGCGTGAAGACGGCACGTGCCCGGCCCTCGACGGCTGGCACGCCTGCAGCGACTGTTGACATGATCGACCCCCCGATCCGAAGGCACCCGCGCCCGACAGACCCCCCGGCCCGCCCCCGATCGAGCCGCTGTCCGGCCCGCGACGCGGTGCGCCACCTTCGATCATCCGCCGGGAACACCAGGTTGGGAAGAGGGCCGGGCGCGACTCCCCACGACGGGCTAGGCCGCGTTGACACCGGGTTCGCGCAGGAAGTCGTGCAATGACTCCGGGTGGTCGTCGACGTCGATCGTGTGCAGGCTCGTCGCGACGTCGGTGATCTCGCGCAGGAAGTCGTCGTGGCCACCGAGGTCCGGGTCCTCCCGGGTCTGCTTCGCGAAGGCGATCACGAGTCGCGCATGCCGGCCATCCGCCTTGAGGCGCAGCACGCGGCCAAGCCGCTGGACCATCTGCCGGCGCGTGCGGAAGGCCGCGAGCACGACCGCGACGTCGGCCTCGGGGACGTCGACGCCCTCGTCGAGGACGCGAGGCGCGACCAGCACGTCGAGGTTGCCCTTGCGGAACTGGGCGAGCCGGATGCGTCGCCGCTTGCGATCGAGGTCGCCGTGCACGGTCTCGGCGGCGAGGCCCGCCCGACGCAGGACCAGTGCCGCCTGCTCCGCCTGTTCGACGGTGTCGCAGAACATGAGCGACCGATCCGCATGGTCGGCGAGCGTCGGCGCGATCGCCCGGACGACGTCGAGCTTGCCGGCGCACTGTGCGGCGACGTCGCGCCGAGCGCGGACCTGCGACAGGTACATCCTGGCCAGCGCCACCCTGGTCGAGCCCCGGTGCCCCGCCTGGTCGGCGTCCGCGACCATCCGCGCGAGCTGCTGGAACATCCGACGCGGGTCCGCGGACAGGCCGTGCTGGCCAACGAGCGTGCCGTGCAGGTCGCGGACCTGGCGGTCGAGCGCGGCGTACCGCTTCGCCTCGTGGTCGTCGAGGGCGGTGCCAGCGAAGGCGACCCGGAACGGCGCCACCACGCCGTCGGGCACGGCCCGGTCGTAGCCGTAGGTGCACACGACGGGCCCGAAGTACGGGCCGAGCACGTCGACGAGGCCATCGTCGCTGCGTTCGTAGGTGGCGGTGAGGGCGAGCCGCATCGGGAACCCGGGCTTGAGGGCCGCCCCCCACGTCGGCGCGCCGTAGCGGTGCGCCTCGTCGGCGACGAGCAGGCCGGGGCCGCCGGTCGGCGGCTCGATCGGCAGCGGCGCCGCCGAGTGTGGCGTCGACACGACGACGTGGTGATCGTGGAGGTCGTCGGCCTCGCCCCCGCCGAGGCGGCCGATGCGGGCGCCCGGGACGTGCGAGCGCAGCTCACGCACCCACTGCTGCTGGAGCTCGAGTGTGGGCACGAGGACGAGCGCACGGCCCCCGTGGTGGAGCGCGGCGCGCGTCGCCGCGATCGCGAGGCGCGTCTTGCCGGTGCCGGTGACGGCCTCGACGACGCCGCGCGAACCATTGGCCGCCCAGGCCGTGAAGGCCTCGACCTGCCAGTCGCGCAGCGGCAGGTCGTCGAGCGGTCGACCGGTGGGGGCCGGCAACGCCCCGTCGGCGGCGGCGTCGGCGGCGTCGGCGGCGGCGTCGGCGGCACGCGCGAACCAGCGCACGCGCCCGGCGATCGACTCCGACGGGAAGGCGCGAGCGAGTTCGACCTCGACGGCGCGCCGCGACGACCGCGCGCCACGAGCCCGCAACTCGGCCATCAGTTCGCGGACCGTCAGGCCATCGGGCGCCCCGCGTAGGGCGTCCTGTACCGCGTTACCGAGCGCGCCGGCCAGCGCCTACCTCCTGTGAGCCGCCGCCGACGCTATCGACGGGCCGTGACACGACCGAGGAACCACGTGCGACGCCGACACGGCACACTCCCCTCCGGAGGCAACGTGGACGACCACAGCGGCTGGCACGAGGTCCTCGTCGAGGGCTGGGGGCCGCTCGTCCGCGCGGCCGTCGTCGAGCGCGTCGAACGGTCGCTGGTCGGCCGCCGTGGCGTCCTCGTGCGGGCCCTGGGCGACCGGGACGAAGCGCGCTACGCCTGGACCGAGGAGGTGCATCGCGCCGTGCTCGACGGGATCCGTGCCGAGACGGGCGCGGACCTCGACGAGCTGGGGAGCCAGGCCGCCTGGTCGACCTACGAGGACGTCTGGCACGCGCTGGCCGAGCGCTGGGCCGGGGGCGGCACCCTCGGTCGCGTCCCGACCCACCTCACGCACAAGGCCACGACGATCATCGCCGCACTGCCGACATCGGCTGCCACGGCGGCGGGCGCCGACATCGGGGTCGTGCCGGCGGCGCCCCTGCAGGTCGCCGGGCAGGTCCGCATCGACGTCGAGGGCCTGCACGCGTTCCTGGCGATGGATCCTGCGGCCGACACGGCGCGTGGCCTCGTCGACGACCTGATCGCGATCGTCGAGCCCGCATCATGACCGAGCGCAAGGGCCGCCCCGTGGCCGCCATCCTGCGCGAGATCCGCGATGTCGAGGCCTACCTCCGCGACGCGCCGCCCCATTCGGGGCAGGGCCTGAGGGCGTCGCTGGACGCGAAGCTCGACGCACTCCGCCGCGAGCTCCGGGCGGCTCGCTCCGCCGAGGCGCGCGACGACTGAGCCTCACCGTCGGGGGCATGGGCGTGTGGTACCCCTCGCCGTCCCCCTCGACCGCCAGAGCCCCCGTTGCACCTCCACCTCCGCCCCCTCATCGCCCTCGTCCTCGCCGCGGTCCTGATGGCGGTCGCGGCGTTGGCTGCCCCTGCCGACCCCGGCGCTCGCGCCGGCAGCTCCGAGGCGCTGACGTACGAGCCCGCGCGCAGCGCCGGCCTGGTGCTCCTGTCGGGGCGCGGCGGCGTGCCCCCCACGATCCGGCGCGCGATCGAACAGGTCCACGGCTTCGACGTCGCCGCTAGCCGAACGACGACGACGGCCGGGATCACCGGGTCCGTGCGGGCCGACGGCACCCCCGTGGACACACCGCCCCCGGGCTACGCGATCCCGCTCTCGATCGCCGTCGTCGAGCCCTCCAGCTACGGCACGGTGCTCGGCGCCGACCTCGGCTCCCTGTCCGCGTCGAGCGTCGTCCTGTCGGAACGCGGCGCCGCACTGCGCGGGCTCGACGTCGGGGGCCGGATGACGCTCGACGGACCCGGGGTGCTGACGATCAGTGCGGTCGTCCCCGAGGAACTGGCGCTCGGGGTGGAGGCGCTGGTGCACCGGGCCCACGCCGAAGCCCTCGATGTGGCGGACGAGCACGGCGGACTGCTGGT
>JBFHRB010000023.1:0-20813 GCA_041591915.1 Nitriliruptorales bacterium | reverse complement strand
GTTGTTGTGGATCGTCGTCAGGTACTCGCGCCGACGCGTGTCGTCGAGCTGGTCCCAGTTGTTGAGCAGGAGCTCCACGAACCCGTTCACTGCGGTCATCGGGGTCTTGAGCTCGTGGGAGGCCACCGCGAGGAAGTCGCGCTGGGCGGAGTTCGCCCGTTCGAGGGCGTCGATGGTCTGCGCGAGTCGGGCGTTGGTGACCTCCACCTGCTCGATCGCGTCCACGCGCTGCTTGATGTCCCGGAAGGCGACGACGAATCCGTCGCCGAGACGGGTCGCGTTGAACTCGAGCACGGCACGGACGCGACCCGTGTCCGGGTCCTCCCACGGCACGGTCATGTGCAGGGGCTCGCCGGTCTCCAGCAGGCCGCGGTAGGCCCTGAAGGACGCGTCTCCGTCGTCGGCCATAGCGCGCAGGCGTCGGTGCACGAGGTGGTGCGCAGGGACGCCGTGGATCCGCCCAGCGGCGTCGTTCGCGTAGACGCACTCGAAGTCCACGAGCTCGCCCGTGGCCTCGCGCACGGCCTGCATGACGAAGACGCCATCCATGAGCGCGTCGAGGACGGTCGTGAAGTGGTGCGGGCTCGCGAACTTGGCGGTCGACGCAGCGGGTGGCGATGCGGCGTCGACGATGACGTGCAGTTCGTCGGGAAGGGCTGACATGAGGGGGTCCTCCACGGTTGGTGGTTGACACCCCCTCGACACGGCACCACCGTACACGCCCAGACGGCGACGTCGAGCGGTCTGAGTAGGTTCTGTGATATGTCCGAATCGCCCCCTCCTGCGAGCCTCGCCCTGCACGCGGCCGGCGTCGACCACACCTACGTGGCGACGCCTCGAGCGCGCTCGCTGGAGGAGCACGCGGCGAACCAGGGGGTCGAGCCGGACGACCTGCTGAAGACGCTGGTGGTCCGGCGCGGGGACGATGACTACGTGCTCGTCCTGATCCCCGGCCTCCGGCAGCTCGACTGGAAGAAGCTGCGCGCACACCTCGGGGAGCACCGGCTCTCGCTGCCCGACGCCGAGGAGGCGTTCGTCGCCACCGGGTACGAGCGGGGCACGATCACGCCGATCGGGACGGCACGGGCGTGGCCGGTCGTCGCCGACGCGTCCATCGGGGACAAGGGTCGGGTCGCGCTCGGGTCGGGCCGGCACGGGACGTCGATCCACGTCGAGGCGACGGTGCTGGTCGAGCACGTCGGTGCCGACCTCGCCGACGTCACCAGGACGGTCTGACGGGCTACTCGCCCCGCAGCGCCTTCATGATCTCGAGGCACGACGGACAGATCGGGTAGCGATCCGGGTCACGGCTGGGCACCCACTTCTTGCCGCACAGCGCGACGACCGGCGTGCCCTCGATGTACGCGCGGGTGGCGTCGGCCTTGCGCACGTAGTGGGCGAACCGGTCGTGATCCCCGTCGCCGGTGTCGAGGTCCGGCCGGGCGTCCAGGTCTGGCTTCGTCGTCGTGCCGCTCATGCGGCGTGACGGTACCTAGTGCGCGAGCGCCTCGCGTCGCGTGCGCAGCCAGCGCAGGACGTGGTCGCGCTGGTCGTCGACGTCGACGAACTCCGACAGCCGCAGTGCCGCGCCGCGGAAGCCCCCGGCGTTCCACAGCGAGGCATCCGTGCCGGCCAGCGCGTCGTCGGGATACCACACCGAGACGTAGATGTAGGGCTCGGGGATGCCGCCGTCGCCGGGGGAGAAGCCGTAGCTGGCGCGCTGCTTGTCGGGCAGGACCTCGATGGCGGGATCGAAGTGCTCGGGCCACAGCTGCGGGCGCGACGCCTCCGTCGACGCCGCGTCCGCGCGCAGCTCCTCGAGGATCGACCACGCGAACCCGAACCAGTCGGCCAGGAAGGCAGCCGCCTCGGCGTCGACCTCCAGGGCCTGGTCGTGTGGCACGGGTTGCGGCGGGTCGTGCAGCGTCAGTGCGTCGACCCAGTCGAGCGAGGGCGGACCGTCGAGTGCGAACGCGGCCGCCTCGGCGAGGGTCGTGATCGGCGTCGCCTCGGCCGACCCGCCCCGCTGCCGGACGAGCCGGGTGCCCACGACGCGGAGCTGCTCGTCGTCACCGAAGAACGGGGTGCCGAAGCCCCCGGCCGTGTAGCGCATCGCGATCTTGCCATTGGCCGCGAACCGTGCGGGGGTGAGTACGTGGGTGGTCAGCGCGTGGAGTGCCTCACGGGTCGCGGTCAGGGTGTCAGGCGCGGGCCCCAGGCGCGGGAAACGTCCGAGCCATCGTGCAGCCAGGAAGTCGTCGTGGCCCGGATTCGCGTCGGCCCACGCGTCCCAGGTGAGCTGGCCGCTGGCCACCGGGCTCACGACGGCCGCTCCGGCGGGGTCGACCGGGTCGTCGGCGTACGGGTCCTGCGTCACGGTCGGGGGCGAGGGTTCGAGGACCCGCGCCTCCAGGTCGCCGCCGAGCAGCGCCTGCGCCTCTTCGCGGGGGTCACGTGCCCCGTGCAGGTCCGTCATGCCGTGTCCCCGATCACCCTGTGGTCTCGCGCCGTGCAACGCGCCCACCGCCGGCGTATTCCACGGCGTGGCTCACACGAGCAGCGCGTCGGTCATGACCTCGACGAGCGCGGGCCCGTCGTGCGCGAGCGCCCGTGTGAACGCGGCCTCGAGGTCGGACGCGGCCTCGACCCGGATCCCGAGCGCGCCGCAGCTGTCGGCGAAGGCGGCGAAGTCCGGGTTGTGCAGTGAGGTCTGCCACACCTGCCACTCGCCGGCCCGCTGCTCCTTGGAGATCTTGCCGAGCTCGGCGTTGTTGAGCAGCACGTGCGTGATGTCCATGCCGTACTTCACGGCGGTCGTGAGCTCCATGGCGTACTGGCCGAAGCCGCCGTCGCCGCTGACCGACACGACCTTGCGCTCGCCGCCGACCGCCGCCCACGCGCCGAGCGCCGCCGGGAGGGCGAAGCCGATGGAGCCGAGGTAGCCGCTCATCAGCAGGTCCTGGCCGGTCGCCTCGAAGTAGCGGCCGAACGAGTACGTGTTGTTGCCCACGTCGACGCACAGCACGGCGTCGGCCGGCACCGCCCGGGTGAGGGCGTCGAACAGCACGGCCGAGTTGATGCCCTCGCCGCGATCGTCCTCGCGGCGCGACGCCTTCTCGTCCCGCCACAGCTGCCATCGCTCGGCGACCTCGGGGCGGTGGTCGACGCAACGCCGGTCGTCCGGGAGCGCGGACAGGATGGCCTCGGCGGTGACGCCGGCGTCGCCGAGCATCGGCAGGTCCACGGCGTGGAAGCGTCCGAGTGCCATCGGGTCGGTGTCGACCTGGATGATCGGCTTGTAGTCGGCGATGCCCGTGTGATGGCTGAACGAGGCGCCCCAGACGACGAGGAGGTCGGCCTCGTTCATGAACCACGAGGCGATCGGCGTCCCCGACCGGCCGAGCACGCCGCACCCGAGCTCGTGGTCGTCCGCGATGACACCCTTGGCCTTGAACGTGGTCACGACGGGCGCCCCGACCTGTTCGGCCAGGGCGATGATCCGGTCCCGGTCGCCCCGTGCGCCGTGGCCGAGGACGAACAGCGGACGCTCGCTGCCGGCGATCCTCGTGGCCGCGGCCTCGACGTCGGCGCGGGGCGGCGCGATCCGGTGGTCCGCGACGCGGCCCTCGGGCCCACCGGGCTCCTGCTCGGCTCCTGCCTCGAGGACCTGGACGTCGTCGGGGAAGATGAGGTGGCTCACGCGGCGGTCGACGAGCGCCGTCTTGCAGGCCATGTTGACGAGCTCGGCATGGTCACTGCCGGCCATCACGGCCTGCGAGAAGGCGGCGACGCCCGCGAACGCGGCCTCGAGGTCCACGTCCTGGAACGCGCCGCGGCCCCGCTGCCTGGACGGCACGGAGCCGCTCAGTGCGAGCAGGGGCGCCCGGTCGACGTGCGCGTCGTAGCAGCCGGTGAGCAGGTTGGTCGAGCCTGGTCCGGCGATGCCGAAGCAGGCCGCGAGTCCACCGGTGAGCTTGCCGTACGCCGAGGCGGCGAACGCGGCCGCGCCCTCGTGGCGGATCCCGATGTAGGTCAGCTCGCCACGCTCCTCGGCCCGCCGGAAGGCCTCGGCGACGCCGAGGTTGGAGTGGCCGACCATGCCGAAGACATGGCGGACCCCCCACGCGATCATCGTCTCGACCATGACGTCGGAGACCGTGCGCGGGTCGTCCTCGCGGGTCGGCAGCGCGGCCCAGAGGCCGTCGTCGCGGAGCTCGGTGCGGTACGCGCGAGGTGCGTCGTCGAAGCCGGGGGGCGGCGTGCCGGCCTTGGGGGAGTAGTCGTAGCCGTGCCACGGGCAGCGCAGCCAGCCCTTCTCGATCGTGCCCTCGCCGAGCGGGCCGCCCTGATGGGGGCAGCGGTTGTCGAGGAGGCCGTAGTGATCACGGAAGCGCGTCGCGGCGTACGTCCGCACCCCGACGTGCACGGTCGTGACGCGGCCCTCGGGCAGCGCGGCCGGGTCGTCGAGGACCCGGACCCACTCGAACTCCCCGTCGGGCAGGCCGGGCTCGGCGAGAGACGGCTCAGGGACCTGTTGGCGACCGTCGCTCACGGCGCGACGCCGCCGTAGCGGACGCCGGTCAGGTGCGCCATGTCCCGGTCGAACGTCGTCAGGTCGTCGACGCAGAACTCGCTGAGGTGGGCGTGGCCGCACGCACGCGCCAGGACCTTCATCAGCTCGCAGGTCGCCTCGAACCAGCGCGCGAGCCGCTCGGCCGCGGCATCGACGGGCAGCCGATCCCGCAGTTCCGGGCGCTGCGTCGCGATGCCGACGGGGCAGTTGTTGGTGTGGCAGGCCCGCATCCCCAGGCACCCGATGGCCTGCATCGCCGAGTTGGACACGGCGACCGCGTCGGCGCCGAGCGCGAGGGCCTTGGCGAAGTCCGTGTGCGTGCGCAGCCCGCCGGTCGCGACGAGCGTGACGTCCTGCCGGCCCCGGGAGTCGAGGTGGCGGCGCGCCCGTGCCAGCGCCGGGATCGTCGGCACCGAGATGTGGTCGCGGAACATCGTCGGCGCGGCGCCCGTGCCGCCGCCGCGCCCGTCGAGGATCACGTAGTCGACCCCGATCCGCAGCGCCGCGTCGAGGTCGTCCTCGATGTGCTGTGCGCTGAGCTTGACCCCGATCGGGATGCCGCCCGACGCCTCTCGCACGTCGTCGGCCACCCGTCGGAAGTCGTCCTCGTTCCTGAGGTCGGTGAACGTGGACGGCGAGATCGCGGACTCGCCCTCCGGCAGCCCGCGGACCTCCGCGATGCGGCCCGTCACCTTGTGGCCTGGCAGGTGGCCGCCGGTGCCGGTCTTGGCGCCCTGCCCGAGCTTGAAGTGGAAGGCCTGGACCCTGGCCACCTTGTCGAGCGACCAGCCGAACTTGCCCGAGGCGAGCTCGTAGAAGTAGCGGCTGTTGGCCTCCTGCTCCTCCGGGAGCATCCCGCCCTCCCCGGAGCAGATCCCGGTACCGGCCAGCTCGGCGCCCTTCGACAGCGCGACCTTCGCCTCGAAGGACAGCGCCCCGAAGCTCATGTCGCTGACGAAGAGGGGCAGCTCGAGCCTCAGCGGCTTGTCCGCGTTGGGCCCGATCAGGACGTCGGTGCCGACGGGCTCGTCGTCGAGCCGGGGACGGCGGGCGAGCTGCGCGGTCTGGAACTGGATGCTGTCCCACGACGGCAGCTGGTCGCGGGGCACGCCCATCGCCGACACGGGCCCGTGATGGCCGAGGTAGTCGAGGCCCTGGTCGGCGAGCTTGCGGATCAGGCCGACGTGGGGCTCCATGGGGTCGCCGTGCGGGTCCTGGTAGGCGCCCTGGTAGGCGTCACGGTCGTAGGGCTGGGGGTGGTCCTTCTCCCAGCCGCGGACCTCCTCGAGGTCGATGAGGAGTTCGTCGCCCTCGACCCACGAGGCGAACCGGTACAGCTGCTCCTGGTTGTTGTACTCGCTGATGCCGGTGTGGATCCGGTAGTCCCAGGCGTGCACCGAGCAGATGAGGTTGTCGCGGTCGTCGACGAACCCGTCGGCCAGCAACGCCCCGCGGTGCAGGCAGCGTCCGTACAGCACGGAGTGGTTGTCGTCGTAGCGGAGGACGACGAGGTCGACGCCGCCGACGAGCAGGCCCTGCGGCTCACGGTCGGGCAGCTCCGACCAGGTTGCGACCTTGAACGGCTCCACGCATGACCTCCCGACGTCGGGCGAACCTACCGGGGGCGGTGGCTGCCGTCAGGCGGTCAGTCGGGGCGCAGCGCCAGGCTCTCGACCACCTCTGCACCGGGCATCCGGCCGAAGACCTCGGGGTCGACGTGCACCTTGAGGCCCCGTGAGCCGCCGCCGACGATGACCCGGTCGCGGTCCATGACGGCGGCGTCGACGTACAGCGCCAGGCCGTCGGGGAGCCCGAACGGCGTCACGCCGCCGATCTCCATGCCGGTCAGGTCCCGGGTGGCGTCGGCCGCGGCGAACGACAGCCGGCGGACGCCGAGCAGCTTGCGGACGCGCTTGTTGACGTCGAGCTTCGTCGTCGCGAGGTTGAGGCAGGCGGCGTGGATCGGGTCGTCCCCGCGCGACGCCACGACGATGCAGTTCGCGGAGTCGTCGAGCGAGTACCCGTAGTGCTCGCAGAAGGCCGCGGTGTCCGCGAGGTCGGGGTCGATGCGGAGCGTGTCGTAGTCCGCCCCGAGCTCCTCGAGCGTGTCGAGCACGCGCTGCTCGAGCGCGTCCATCAGATCGCGTCCCAGCGGACGACCCCGGCCCCCATGGACTCGATGACCTTCGCGCGCGTGTCCTCGTCGAGCTGGTCGAACAGCAGGCGACCGTCGAACCGGCGCAGCTCCGCGAGCACCACCGGCAGGGACGCCTCGACGATGAGCACGAAGAGGGCGGCGTGCTCGTTCGGGAGCTTCTCGCCGAGGCGGCGCATCTCGTCGTCGTCGATGCCGAGGTCGCGCAGCTTGGCCCACAGGCCGCCGAGCGCCGCCCCGAGCGCGGCGCCGATGAGGGGCTGGCCCGCGAAGATGCCGGCGAGGATGCCCCACCAGCTGCCGCTGACGGCGCCCTGCCCCGGGTTGATGTCCTTGGTCTGCTGGATCCGGATCCGGCCTCCGGCGCCCTTCGAGACGATGGCCGCGTCGTCGAGCTTCAGGTGGCCGCGCTCCTGCAGCCGCATGGCGGCCAGCAGGGCCTCCTGCGCCTTCAGTGGGTGGTCGAACGACAGTGCGACCAGGCTCGGTTGCTTCTCGTAGGGGGTCACGTCACTCATGCGGCGGAGGGTAACGCCCACCCCTACCGCCCGACCGAACGGGGGCATAGGGTGGCGGGCCCAGTCGCGGTTGGAGGAGGGAGCACGTGTCTGGACTCGAGGTACCCACGGGCAAGGTGCGCAACGTCCTGCTGGTCGGCCACAGCGGGACGGGGAAGACGACACTCGCAGAGGCGATGCTGCACGCGGCCGGCCTCACCAACCGGATCGGCAAGACCACCGATGGGAGCTCGGTCCTCGACTGGGAGGCCGAGGAGAAGGAACGGCACCACTCGCTGAGCCTGAGCCTTGCCGCGATCCCGTTCCAGGACCACAAGATCAACATCATCGACACGCCTGGTGGCGCTGAAGCCATCGGCGACGTCTACCCCGCGCTCCAGGCCGCCGACGTGGCGGTCTTCGTCGTTGACGCCACGTCGGGCATCCAGGCCCAGCATCGCGAGATCTGGCGGGCGTGCGACCGCCTCGGCCTGCCCCGCGTCGTGTTCCTCAACCACCTCGACAACCATGGCGCGGCGTACCAGACCAACGTCGACGCCCTCCGCGAGGCCTACGGCAAGCCCTTCGCGCCGATCCAGATGCCGCTCGAGCTCGGCGACGACTTCAACGGCATCATCGACCTGCTGCACTTCAACGCCGTCGAGTTCCAGGACAGCCAACGCATCGAGGAGGACATCCCCGAGCACCGTCTCGAGCAGGCGCAGCGCAACCGGGAGTTCCTGGTCGAGGCCATCGTCGAGAACGACGACGAGCTGCTCGAGGCCTACCTCGAGGGCGAGATCCCCGAGACGAAGCGCCTGGCCGAGGTGTTCGCCAGGGGGATCGCCAGTTGCGGCTTCTTCCCCATGCTGTGCGGCTCCGCCGAGTTCGGGATCGGGGCCCAGCTGCTTCTCGAGTTCATCGTGGAGGAGTGCCCGGCGCCCCAGCCGATCGCCGACCGGCCACTCGACGCGGCCCCGGCGGCGCTGGTCGTCAAGACGTTCTCCGACCCCTACGTCGGGCGCATCAACCTCCTCCGGATGCTGTCCGGCTCCATCTCCGTCGACGACCACCTGATCGACCAGCGGACCGGCAACGACGTCCGCCTCCACCAGATCTTCACCACCCGCGGCGAGGAGCAGTTCCCGGTCAGGAAGGTGTCCGCCGGCGACCTCGTCGCGGTCGCCAAGCTCGACGATGTCCGCACCGGTGACGTGCTCGCCGCCAAGGGCGAGTCCGTCGAGGTGGACGCCCTGTCGCCGCCGCGCGGCTACCACCGCGTGCTGCTGCTGCCGGACTCCGCGGGTGACGAGGACAAGCTGTCCACGGCCCTGCACCGGCTGGAGGAGGAGGACCCGTCGCTGCTCCTCGAGCGCGACCCGCTGACCAGCAAGCTCGTCGCCTCGAGCTACGGCCCGGTCCACGTCGACGTGACGATCGCGCGGCTCAAGCGGAAGTTCGGTGTCGGCGTGCACCACGCGCCGCCACCCATCGCCTACCGCGAGACGCTCAAGAAGCCCGCCACGGGACTCGGGCGCCACGTCAAGCAGACTGGTGGACACGGCCAGTTCGGGGTCTGCCACCTCGAGGTCGCCCCCCTCGACCGGGGCGCCGGCTTCGAGTTCGAGAACAAGATCGTCGGTGGCGTCATCCCGTCGCAGTTCATCCCGTCGGTCGAGAAGGGCGTCGTCGACGCCATGGCCAAGGGGCCCCTCGGCGGATTCCCGGTCGTCGATGTCAGCGTCGCCGTGGTCGACGGCAAGCACCACTCGGTCGACTCGTCGGACGCGGCCTTCCAGATGGCGGGCATCCTCGGCTTCCGCTCGGCGTGCGACGAGGCCGGCGTCAAGCTCCTCGAGCCGTGGCAGATGCTCGACGTCGTCGTCCCCGACGACGCGACCGGCAGCGTCATGGGTGACATCAGCGCCCGGCGGGGTCGGATCATGGGGACCGAGCCGATCGGTGAAGGCCTCACGATGATCCACGCCCAGGCGCCCGAGGCCGAGCTGCTCACCTACGCGGCCGAGCTCCGCGCGCTCACGAAGGGCGACTGCGACCTGGCGATGCAGTTCGACCACTACGAGGACGTGCCGGACAACGTGGCCCAGCGGCTCATCAAGCAGCTCGCGGAAGAGGGGTAGCCGGGTGGACCCGACACCTCTGGTGGTCACCTCGACCGCGTTCGACGAAGGCGACCGGATCCCCACCGAGTACGGCTGCGAGGGCTCGGACGTCTCGCCGCCCCTGCGTTGGACCCGACCGGACGGCACGATGGAGTTCGCGCTGCTCCTCGAGGACATCGACGCGCCCGGCCCGGACATCGCGCACTGGGTGGTGTACGGCATCGACCCCGGGGTCGTGTCCCTCGCCAAGGCCGTGCGGCCCGCCGGTGCCATCGGCGGGCAGAACGACTTCGGGACGACGGGCTACCGGGGGCCGTGCCCGCCCGAGGGCGAGGGCAAGCGGCGCTACCGGTTCACCGTCATCGCCCTCACGCAGGGGATCGGCCTCGCGGCGGGCGCGACCGCCACCGAGGTCCGCGCCGCCGCGAAGGGCATCACGATCGGGCGCGGCACGCTGACCGGCGTCCTCGCGCGGCGCTAGGTCACACGCAGCGGCCGCTGCCGGCCCCGCGCGGACCGGCGAGCAGCTCCTCGACCTCGCCCGAGTCCAGGGCGTAGGCGGTGGACGAGCGGTCGGCGGCGACGGCGAAGGTGACGCCGACGACCTCGCCCGCCGCGTTGACGACCGGCGAGCCCGAATCGCCCTGCCGGAGCTCGGCCGCCATCACGAGGATGTTGCGGTTGGCGATGTCCTCGCCGTAGATGTCGCGACCGATGGCGGGCCGCCGGTCCCGGATCGCGCCCGGCGCCGTGCGCGGCGTGTCCTGCCCGCCGGGGTAGCCGACGACGACGACCTCCTGGCCGATGTCGGCGCGCGCCATCGGCAGGGGTGCCTGGCCGAGGCCGGGCACGCGCACGAGCGCGAGGTCCTTGTCGTCGTCGAAGGCGACGACCGTGGCCTCGAGGACCGCGCCGTCGGGCGTGCGGGCACGCACGACGTCCGCGCCAGCGACGACGTGGGCGTTGGTGACGATCAGGTCCTCCGAGAC
The DNA here is from genome assembly GCA_041591915.1 of Nitriliruptorales bacterium. GTDB lineage: Bacteria > Actinomycetota > Nitriliruptoria > Nitriliruptorales > Nitriliruptoraceae > JBFHRB01. The sequence continues at coordinate 10,476 of JBFHRB010000023.1, read as the reverse complement.
GGCCCAGCCGCTGCCCTCGTAACGCGAACCGCAGCCCTCCGACTCGAGGTTGACGGTCGAGGCGATCACGGTGGAGATCACCTCCTGGGGAACCGGGAGCTGCGACGGGGGCGGGCCGGTGTCGGGGGCCGGCCCGAGATCGGAGAAGACCTCCGGGAACCGGCTCTGGTCGATGAGGCCGCGGAGCGCCTGCATGGTGTTGGGCGGGGGTGGGGCCTGCTCGCGGACGAGTCCGACGACCGTCGAGTTGCGGACCTGGCTGGCCACCGTGCCGGGCACGTTCGCGAGTGCCGGCATGAGCAGCCACACGATGACGAGGACGCCGAGCGCCCCGGCCCCGCCGCCGGCCGCGCGGTCGAGCGGCTTGAGGGACGTGCGGTGGACCGCGCGCCGGAGCCTGAAGCCCGCGCTCTCGCCGAGCGACGACGTCAGTCCGAGCGTCACGAACAGCGTCACGACCGCCGCGAGCATGCGGATGACCGAGGACTCGCCCGAGAGGAGCCGGACCGCCGCGGGCACCGACCAGTTCGCGATCACCAGCCCGATGGCGATGCCGATCCACGAGAACCCGCGCGCGATGAAGCCGACGCGGGCGCCGCTGACGGCGGCCACGACGATGACGGCGATGAGCAGGAGGTCGAGGGCGTTCACGGCGTCAAGGTACGGGGCGCGGCCGGCGCCGAGGGTGACCATGTGGACGGGTAGCGTCGGGGTGGCAGGAGGTGGCCATGGTCCGTGTGCTGACCGTCGGGCATTCGACCCACCCGATGGCGACGTTCGTCGACCTGTTGCGCGGGGCCCGGGTCGAGCTCGTCCTCGACGTCCGCTCGCAGCCCTACTCGCGCCGTGCCCCGTGGTTCACGAAGCAGCTGTTCCGGGCGGGGATCGAGGAGGCCGGCCTGCGCTACCTGTGGCTGGGCGAGGCGCTCGGCGGCCGCCCCGCGGACGACTCGATGCGCCACGAGGACGGGCGCCCCAACTACGGGGCGATGCGGGCCACGCCTCGCTTCGCCGCTGCCGTTGGCCGTGTCGTCGAGCTCGCCGCGGAGCTGCCGGTGGCGATCGCCTGCGCGGAGGAGGACCCGACCGAGTGCCATCGACGACTGCTGGTGGCGCCGGCGCTCGTCGAGCGGGGCCTCGAGGTCGTCCACCTGAGAGGTGACGGCCGCCTCGAGGACGAGGAGGCCTTCGCCGGGCCCGAGCAACCGAGCCTCTTCTCCTAGGCGGCCGCGGGCTCCAACGCGGTCAGGTCGATCTCGACGGTGGGGTCGTCGCTGGCGGGCAGGCCGCCCTCGGGCGTCGTGTCCTCGGGTGCGTCCCCGAGCAGGTGCGGTCCGATGGCCTCCTCGACCTCGTTGATCAGCTCGGTGAGCTGCGCCAGCGCCTCCTGCAGCGACTCGAGCGCGGCGTGCAGGTCCTCGAACAGGTCCTCGTCCTCGGTCAGCTCGATCGACCCGGTCGTGAAGCCCAGCTGCTCGCTCACGACCCCGGCCGTGCGCTGCTGCGACGCGACGGCATCCGCCTCACGGCGGTAGCGGAGCGACGAGAACTCGAAGCGGACCCCGCTGTCGTCGTCCTCGTCCCCTCGGACCGAGGGCACGACCTCGACGTCGTCGTCCTGGTCCTGGCCGCTGGGGAGGGTCGGGCGGGAGATGGAGAGGGATTCCAGGCGCTGCGACAACGACTGGAGTGCTGATCCGAACGCGACATCCATGTCACGTCCCTCCTTCGAGAGGTCCTCGGCCTGTCGGCGCGGCCCCCAACCGCTTCAGGCCGGATCGGCAGGCGTGCGCTCTACGACCTGCCTGTCACGAAGGACGCACGGCACAGCGCAGGGAGCCGCTGCGGGCCGTCGGCGGTCCGCGAGAACACCTGGATCCACTCGTCGCCGCCGGGCCCGATCGGGACCACGAGGCGCCCGCCGAGCGCGAGCTGGTCGATCCACGCCTCGTACACGCGGTCGAACGCGGCCGAGACGATGATCCCGTCGAAGGGGGCGACGTCCGCGGCGCCGAGCGTGCCGTCGCCCACGCGCAGGTCCACGTTGGTGATGCCGTCGGTGGCGAGGTTCGCCGCGGCGCGTGCGGACAGGTCCGCGTGCACGTCGATCGTGACGACCCGCGCGGTCAGCCGGGCGAGCAGGGCCGTCTGGTAGCCGAGGCCCGTGCCGACCTCGAGCACGACCGACGTGGACGTGGGAACGATCTCGGCGACCATCCGGGCGATCAGCGAGGGCTGCGAGGTGGTCTGGCCGTGTGACAGGGGGACCGGGCGGTCCCCGTACGCCGCGTGCCGGCGCCCGTCAGGGACGTAGCGGGCGCGGTCGGTCGCCCGCATGGCGTCGAGTATCCGCGGATCCCGCACACCGTGGCGTCGAGCGTCCGCGACGAGGTCGTCGTTGCTGGCGCGCCGCATGATTCGAGTATGTCAGCGCTCGAGCCTCGCCGTCAGGGCCTCGATGGATTCGCGCAGCCGCCGGACCTCGTCCCGCAGGTCGGCGAGCTCGTCGTCGACCTGCGCGTCGTGGGCCTCGGACTCCTCGTCCACGAACAGCGACGCGAGCGAGGCGGCGACCGTGCCGAGGAAGGCCACGCCGAGCACCATGAGGAAGACCGCACCGAGCCGTCCGGTGCCCGTCGTCGGTGAGATGTCGCCGTACCCGACGGTCGTGAGGGTCACCACCGACCACCACATCGCGTCGCCGAACGACGCGAACTGCTCGTTGCCCGCCGCGCGTTCCGCGACGAAGACGAGCCCGGCGGTCACGGTCATCAGCAGCGCCATGAGGCCGGTCGCGATCGGGACGTTGCGTCGAGACAGGAGACGGCGCCCCTGCCGGAGCAACTTGACGACCACGAGCGCGATGCGGGCCAGGACCGCCAGCCTCGTCAGCGAGCCCAGCGACGTCATGAGTGGCCCCGTCGCGAGGTGGTACGGGGCGCTGAGCACGATGATCGAGATGTCGAGCCAGTTCCAGCGGTCGGCGAGGTACTCGCGTCGACCATGTGCGCCGATCTTGACGACGGCCTCGAGGACGAAGATCAGCCACGCGACGACGTCGATGGTGAGGATGACCCCGGTGAGCTCCCCGGCCTGGGCAGCTGCGGGGATCGACAGCAGCGCGGCGAGGAACACGAGGGCGTCGAGCCGCCGGTCGAGGCGGGCGAGCCGCTCCTGGCGTTGCGCGGCCGTCTCGCGCAGCCGCTGCCTGATCCCGGGGCCCGTGTCGCTCACACCAGCTCGCGCAGTGCCTTGCGGTCCACCTTCATGACCGGCGTGCGGGGGATGGCGTCGACGACGTGGACCTCGCGCGGGTAGCTCTTGCCGCCGAGCCGGTCGCGGGCCCAGGCGCGCACCTCGGCCGGATCGAGGTCGACGCCGGGCGCCGGCTGCACGAACGCGACGACCTCCTCGCCGACCTCGGTGTCCAGTCGTCCGATCACGCCGGCCGCGACGATGCCCTCGTGCTCGGCGAGCGCCTCCTCGACGTCCGCGGGGTACACGTTGAAGCCGTTGCGGATGATCAGGTCCTTCTTGCGATCGAGGATCGTCAGGTAGCCGTCCTCGTCGACCGCGCCGATGTCGCCGGTGTGGCACCACTCGTCCACGAACGTCTCGTGCGTCGCGTCCTCGGCCCCCCAGTACCCGGCGGCGACGGACTTCGACCGCACCACGACCTCGCCGGGCGTGCCGGTCGGCACCTCCGTGCCGTCGTCGTCGAGGATGCGCAGGTCGAACCCGGGCAGTGGTGGCCCGACCGTGCCGACCTTGCGGTGGTGCGGCGGGTTCACGGTGGTCGCGGCCGCCGTCTCCGTGAGCCCGTATCCCTCGCAGATCGTGGCGCTGGGAACGCGCGACTCGAAGGCCTCGAGCACGGGGCGTGGCAGTGGCGCGGACCCGCAGATGATGAACTCGAGGCTCGAGAGGTCGTGGTCCTCGAGCGGCTGGGCGAGCAGGAGCTGCAGCATGGCCGGCACGAGCGTCGCTCGTTGCATGCGCTGCTCCTCGACGAGGCTCACGAACCCGGCGGGGTCGAACCAGCGCATCAGCCCGTTCAGCGTCTGGCTGTCCTCGTGCGCGCCGCTGACCGAGACCAGCAGTCCGAACGAGTGCGACAGGGGCAGCGGCACGGCCGTGCGGGTGATCCCGTCGACACGGCTGGCCTCCATCCCGCTCCGGGCTCCGTGCCACAGGTTCGCGTGGGTCAGCATCACGCCCTTCGACCGCCCGGTGGTCCCGCCCGTGTAGAGCAGGGCGGCGAGGTCCTCGTCATGGCGGCCGACGATCGGCGCGGGGTCGTGCGACTCGAGGGCCGTGAGGTCGAGCACGTCCGGCATGCCGTCGGGCCGGTCGATGCAGATCAGGTGCCTGACGCTGTCGGCACCGGCGGCCGCGGCCTGGACGTTCGGCAGGAACTCCGGGGTGGTGACGACGGCGCGGACGACCGCGTCGTCGATGATGTGGCGCAGCTCGGGCGGCGGCAGCAGGAACAGCGCCGGGACCACGACCAGCCCCGCGCGCCAGCAGGCGCTGTAGAGGATCCCGACCTCCGGCGTGTTGGCGGCGACCACCATGACCGGGTCGCCGGGCGCGAGGCCGAGGGCTGTCAGGCCACGGGCCATGCGCCGCGACCGGTCGAACAGCTCGGTGGACGTGAACGTCGTGCCCTCGAACCACAGCGCGTCGTAGGAGCCCTTGCGCTCGGCGGCGTCCTCGGCGAGGCGGGCGAGGTTGTGGCGGCCGACCCTCTTGTCCACGTGTGCGCTCCCGGTCGACGAGGACGCTAGCCCCGGCCGGACCTACCCGCTGCGGCTGATCGTGGCCGGATCGCCGCCGAGGTAGGACGCGATGACGTCGGGGTCGTCGAGCACCTCGTCCGGCGTCCCCGCGGCGATGGGGTGGCCGAGTTCGAGGGCGACCATGCGGTCGCAGATCGACCGCAGCAGCGGGATGTCGTGGTCGATGACGAGCATGGCGCAGCCGATCTCGTCGCGGATCCGACGCAGCAGCGGCCCCAGCGCCTCGGCCTCACGCTGTGCGATGCCGGACGACGGCTCGTCGAGGAGCAGGACCTTCGGCCGGTGGGCGACGAGCATCGCGAGGTCGACGACCCGACGGGTCCCCGTCGACAGCTCGCGCACGAGCGAGTCGCGGTGGTCCTCGAGCCCGAGCAGGCCGATGAGCCGGTCGGCCTCGTCGTCCACCTCACGCTCGAGCTGGGCGAGGCCCGGCAGCGCGAGCGCGTCGGCGACGTGGTCGCGCAGCGGCAGGTGGCGGTCGAGCGCGACCTTGAGGTTGTCGTGCACGCTCAGCGACGGGACGAGGCGCGCGTCCTGGAAGGCCCGCCCGAGCCCGTGGCGGGCGCGCACGTGGGGAGCGTCGGAGGTCATGTCGTAGCGCTCGTAGACGACCGACCCGGCATCGGGGGCGAGGAAGCCGGAGATGAGGTCGAACAGCGTCGTCTTGCCGGCGCCGTTCGCGCCGATGAGGCCCAGGATCTCGCCCGGGAGCAGCGTGAACTCGGCGTCGTCGGTGGCGCGCACGCCCCCGAACGACTTGCGGAGGTCGCGGATCTCGAGGAGCGCGCGGGCGCGCCGCGCGTGGCCGTTGGTGGTCCTCGGCGCCGACGGGGCCTCCGCGTGGTCAGCGCGTGCGAAGAACACCGACCGGACGATGTCGTCGCGCTCGGCGAGGTCGGCGACGTCCCCTTCGAAGCGGACCTCGCCCTTCTCGAGGAAGTAGGCGCGGTCGGCGACGGTCATCGCCACGTTGAGGGACTGCTCGACCAGGAGGACGGCGACGCCTGCGTCGCGGATCTCGCGCACGACGTCGAGGAGCCGCGCGACGATCGTGGGTGCGAGGCCGAGCGAGAGCTCGTCGATGATCAACAGGGTCGGACGGGCGATGAGCGCCATGCCGATGGCGAGCATCTGCTGCTCGCCGCCGGAGAGGTCGCCGGCGTGCTGGTCGATCCTGTCGCGCAGCACGGGGAACGTGTCGAGGGCGCGCTCGGTCGCGGCACTGACGTGGTCCGTGTCGTCCTTCTCGAGCCACGCCGCGAGGCGCAGGTGCTCGCGGACCGACAGCGTCGGGAAGATGGCGCGACCACCCGAGACATGGGCGATGCCCGCGGCCGCGGTGTGGTTCGCGTCAGCGTGGGTGATGTCGGCGCCGTCGAAGGTGATGGCACCGGCGGTGACGCCGATCGTGCCGGAGATGGCGCGCAGCAGCGTGGACTTGCCGGCGCCGTTGGTGCCGAGCAGCGCGACGATCTCGCCGGGGCGCACCTCGAGGTCGACGCCGAACAGCACGGTCACGCCGTCGTAGCCGGCCTCGACGGCGTGGCAGCGGAGGAGTGGCTCGGTCACGTGGTCGCCTCCGGATCCGCGTCGGAGGGGGATGCGTCCGGCTCGATGCGGGCGAGCAGGCGGTCGCGGAGGCGCTGGACGCCGTCGGCGAGGCCCCCGGGCAGCAGCGACAGCAGCACGATCAGCCCGACGCCCCCGACGAGCAGCTCGATCTGCGGGATGTCACGCAGGCCGGGCAGCAGCGGCACGCCCACGAGGAAGGCCGCGCCGAGCAGCGAGCCGCTCAGGGCCGCCATGCCGCCGATCACGACCATGACGAACACCTCGATCGAGAACTCCGGCGCGAACACGCCGGCGTTGACGGCGCGCTGCTCGTAGGCGAGGAGCGCCCCGCCGATCGCGGCGTAGGCACCCGCGACGGCGAACGCGGCGATCCGCACCTGCGCGGGGCTCACGCCGAAGGCCTGCAGGGTCCTGGGGTTGTCCCGGACGCCGATGAAGATCCGACCGGAGCGGTGGCGGCGCAGGGACGCCGCCGACCACATGACCGCCCCGAGGACGGCGAGGCACACGAAGTAGAACTTCGCGTTGGCGCTGACGGTCACGCCGAGCAGCGTCGACGGCGCCTCGAGGTCGATGCGGTCCCACAGGACGGGCCGGCGGATCCGGGCGAACCGGGCGGGCAGCAGCCAGCCGAAGTAGCGCTCGTCGAGCACGAAGCGCTCGACGGTGAAGGCGAACGTCAGCGTCGTCGCCGCGAGGAACAGGCCCTGGATCCGCACGGCCGGGAGCCCGATGAGCACGGCCGCGGCCGCACCGACCGCGGCCGCGACCGCGAGCGTGAGGAAGAAGTCGAGGTTGTGGTTGGCCGCGAGGCCGCCGGCGACCGCGGCCCCGATGCCGGCCAGCCCGAACTGGCCGAGCGAGATCTGCCCTGCCCAGCCGGTGAGCACGACGAGCGACACGCCGACGATGGCCATGATCACGCCCTGGGTGGCGAGGGCGACGTTGGTGCCCATCACGAACGGCACCGCGACGAGGGCGACCACGACCATGGCCCGCGCGGCCCAGCGCCCAACCACGACCTGTCGGAGCGTCGCGAGGCGGCGGGGGACGGGTCGCGGGTCGGCCGCGGCCGCCCAGCTCGAGGCCTCGAGCGCCGACGCGCGCGAGGTGTCGATCCGCTGCAGGAGCAGCGCGCCGAGCACGACGACGAGCATCGAGGCGGCCGCGAGCGCGGACGAGCGGGTCGCGAAGACGGCGCCCGTGTCGATGATCCCGATGAACATGCCGGCGACGAGCGCCACGCCGAGGCGCTCCATGCGAGCGACGACCGCGGCGGCGAGCCCGAAGAGCAGGAAGGTCGGACCGACGAACCCGGTCAGCGGGAGGCCGACGATGGGCGCCCGCAGGAAGATCCCGGCCGCGCTGAGGACACCGGCGAGGATCCAGACGATGGTGATCACGCGCTTGACCGGGATGCCGAGGAGTGCCGCTCGCTCGGCGTTCTCGGCGGCGGCCCGCACGGCGATGCCGATGTCGCTGAGCCGGAAGAAGGCGCCCAGCCCGACGAGCACACCGACCGACACGAGCACCGCGACGAGGTGGTCGCCGACGAAGGTGCTGATCCCGACCTGCAGCGTGGCGCCGTCGAACGGGGTCGGGAACGCGACCACGCCCGCGAGGTTCTGGTCACCCGCGGCCCACAGCTTCGCGACGAACTCCGCGACCAGCAGCACCGAGCTGAGCCCGATCGTGACGACGGTCAGGATCAGTCGGGGCGCCTGCTGGAAGCGCTGCACGACGACGACCTCCGACAGGCCGCCGAGCAGCGCGCCGCCCACGAGCGCCATCGCGACACCGAGCCAGTAGTTCATGCCGCGGGCGGCGATCAGGACGAGCGCGAGGCTCGCCGTCACGGCCCCGAGCTGCGCCTGGGCGAAGTTGATGATGCGGTTGGCCCGGTAGACGAGGATCAGGCCCATGGCCATGAGGCCGTACAGGGTCCCGCTGATCGCGCCGCTGACGAGGACGGTGCGGGGGATCGCGCTCGACTGCAGGCCGATGTCGAGCCAGGGCAGGCGGCCGAACACGCCCTGGACGGCGACCTCGACGAGCAGCAGCCAGGTCGTCCCGAGCTTCAGCGCAAGGCCCAGCACCGGGTGCTCCCACGCACGGCGCACCCACGCCGCCAGCGGTCGGCGGGCCGGTGCGGGCAGGGCCAGGCTGGTCACTGCGGCGCGACCGGGATGTCGAAGGTGGACGGCCAGCTGCCCAGCGTCCAGCGCTGGCCGCCGAAGGTCGGGACCCACGAGCCGGGCCGCCCGTCGATCGGCGAGATCGCCTGCGGGTCCCAGTAGACCTCGCGGGCGTCGGACACGCCGCTGTAGTCGGGCTCGCTGAAGCGGATCAGGGTCTGGACGGGGTCACCGCCGGTCTCGGCCCAGCCGCCGCGGTCGGCGGCGCGCTGCATGCCGGCCTCGACGGTCCACGGTGTGAGGTTCGGGCCGGCGTTCTGCAGCATCGAGCCGACGATGCTGTAGTAGCTCCACGGGAGGTTGCAGGCGCTGCACGCATTGCCGCTGTTGCCCGCCGCGCGCCAGACCTGTGACGCCGGCATGGTCTCGAGCGGCTCGGGCCAGCCGAGGTGGCTCGGGCCGAAGGCGTGCGCCATCTGCTGGCTGTCGTAGAGCCGCCCGATCTTGTCGTAGTCGAGCAGCCCGTTGCCGGCGATCATGATCTCGGGGAAGTAGCCGTTGCGGGTCTGGTTGGCCATCCGGAACGCCGGGGCGATCGGGTCGCACATGCAGATCACCGTCGTGATCCGGTCGGCGATCATCGCCTGCGTGATGGCGTTGGACTGCTGGGCGCCGGTCTCGATGTTCGACTCGTACGGGTAGACGATCGGCGCCTGGTCCGGGGCCGTCGTGCAGCCCTCGATGATCGTCGCGAGGTACTCGCCGGCGAAGCGGGTCGCGTCCGGGACGGGCACGACGACCCCCGCTCGCCGCGGGACCGTGCCGCGTGGGCCGCCGCCGGGGAAGCTCGAGTGCAGGAAGCGGCCCGTGTGCGTGGCGTTCTGGTTCGCGAGCTTCTTGCAGTAGTACTCGCCGGCCATCTCGGCCGTGAGCCCACCGTCCATGAACAGGTCCCAGCGGAACGGCCGCACGGCCTGGGACGCGAAGTAGCTGCGGTCGTGGTGCCAGCCGCCGATCGAGATGACCTGGTTCTGTGCCCACACGTTGTACGTGTCGCCGTAGTTGGGCTGGATCCAGACGACCATGAACGGGTCGAGCTCCTCGAGCAGCCGGTTCGCCTCGGCGTTGCAGCCGGCCGGGTCGGGCGGGGTCTCCGGGCAGGCGGGCGCGTCCCACATGATCAGGTCGAGCTCGCGGCCGTAGAACTCGTAGTGCTCGTTGAGGAAGGCCTCGGACGCCTCCATCATCGCGACCTCCTCCTCGGCGGAGGCGCGCAGGCCCTCCGGACGCAGGATCGCGGTGACGGCGGGGTTCTTGTTCTCCCGGAAGACGACGACGGTGATCCGGTCCTGCGTGACCCCGCGGTAGGTCGCGCCGCCGTTGTCGCCCCCGGCCCAGCGGGGCGCGCACGGAGGGGCGTGGTAGACGACGTCGGTCTGGCGGCCGTCGGGCGTGCAGTGGGAGGTGTCGCCCGGGTCAGCGCGTGACGGCGTGGTCGGTGAGGTGGTGGGCGTGGCCGGGCCGGGGACGTCGGCGCCCCCGCCGCCGTTCCCGCCAGACGACGCGGGTGCCGTGCTGCTGCCGGACGAGGTCGCGTCGACCGCGGCCGGACCGTTCACCGAGGCCGCGCCGGTGCCAGGGGCGGCCGCGCCGGTCGCCATGTCGGAGGACGCATCGCCGGGCGCCACCCCATCGACGGCGCGTTGCCCGTCGGTGAGCGGCGCGGTGGCCGCAGCGTCGCCGGGCACGCTGACCTGTCCCGGTGCACTGACGACGGTGGCCTCGGGCGCCTTCGACGGGGCCACGACGATCACGATCGTCTGGAACAACACGAAGACGATGAATGGCAGGTAGAGCTTGATGTCCCTGTCGAGCATCCCCAGACGACCTCCCCCCGGATGACCGCTCGCCCCTAGGGTTCGACACGCGACACGCGTTCCCCTACTTCGAGCCGACGTCACGGAGAGCAG
>JBFHRB010000022.1:0-20854 GCA_041591915.1 Nitriliruptorales bacterium | reverse complement strand
GGTGTTGCGTGATCAGGGTCATGCTCGTGGACGACCACGAGGTCGTCCGTGAAGGGCTGAAGGCGCTGCTCGATGCGCAGCAGGACATGGAGGTCGTCGCGGACGCCGGGAGCGTCGCTGACGCCATCTCGCGCGCGACGACGTTCGAGCCCGACGTCGTGGTCATGGACGTCCGGCTGCCGGACGGCTCCGGGGTCGAGGCCTGCAGGGAGATCCGGTCCAAGCGGGACCAGACGCAGGTCATCATGCTGACGTCGTTCAGCGACGACCAGGCGTTGTTCGACTCGATCATGGCCGGTGCTGCCGGCTTCATCCTGAAGCAGCTGAAGGGCCAGGAGCTCGTCGAGTCGGTGCGCCGCGTCGGCAGCGGGGAGTCCATCCTCGACCCCTCGGTCACCGAGCGGGTGCTCGATCGGATCCGCAACCCCGATGCGGACAAGGACCCGAAGCTCGCGAGGCTCACGCCCACCGAGGAGCGGATCCTCGGCCTGATCGCCGATGGCATGACGAACAAGCAGATCGCCGAGCGGATCCACCTCGCCGAGAAGACCGTGAAGAACTACGTGTCCGCGATCCTGTCGAAGCTCGAGGTCGCGCGCCGTGCCGAGGCTGCCGCGTACCTGGCGGACCGTCGGGCCCGCGAGGAGCGCAAGTTCTGAGCTAGCTCGTCGGGAGCGCCGGCGAGGTCGCCTCGTGGAGGCGGTCCGAGATGGCGGCCAGCAGCGTGTGCATCGTGATCGTGGTCACGGCGCGCATGGCGACGGTGTCGATGATCTTGCCGGCAAGGCCGCCCGGCGGCTCGTAGGTGCCCTCGATGACCAGCACGAGGTCACGCTCGATGCCGCCCGGCTCGAGTCCGAGTTCTCCCTCGAAGACCGGCAGCGCGGTCTCCGGGAGCAGGTCGCCATCGGTGTCCACGGGCTCCCAGCGGATTCGACGCCACGTCGACAGCCCGGACGTCCACGCGCTCCCGAGGGACATGGCGACCGCGTGATGCGCCGGCCCGGCACGCAACTCGACCTCCCAGGTGTCGCCCCGGCGCCGCGACCCCTCGGGTAGCCAGACTGCCGGGTCACCGGCGAACGCATCATGGATGCTGGCACGGTCGAGGCCGACGGTGACCTCGTAGCGGTTGACGCGGAACATTCGACGACCTCCTCGCTGTCGAGGCTTCTCCCGCTCGACCTCCTGGGGGAGGCCCACCGTGTCGGCAGCGATGACCGAGTCACGGCTGGCGATGCCGACGAGGTGGTCGTCGTCGTCGACCACGACCACCACGTCGACATCGTGGAGGGCCATCAGGGTGCGCGCTCGGCGGGTGTCCGCCCCCTCCGGCACCGTGACCGGCCGGTGGGTCATGAGATCGGCTGCGACGGAGTGGAGTGGTGCGGACGCCACGGCCCTTCGCTCGACCAGGCCGACCGGACGCTCGGAGGACACGACGACCGCGTGGTCGGTGGCGGCGGCGGAGAGCGCGGCGCGGATGTCGCCGACGGGGGTGCGGGGTTCGACCGTCGCCGTCACAGGCGAGACGGCGGCTCGCATCGTTGCCATCTCGCGCACCTTCCGCCGCCCTGGGCTGGGCGGCCACGGACTCGATGGTCGGCGGCAGCGGCGTCCGTCGGGAGGGCCGATGGTCCCGGCGGTCGGGGGCCCCTCCGCAGGACCCAAGGCGGAGCAGCGCACGTGGGTCGGCTGCCTATGGTGCTCCGTGGCCCGCCCCGCCGGGGGTCTCGATCACCACGCGATCGCCGTGCTTCGCCCTGAACGTCGTCTTCGCCGGGAGTTCCTCGGTGGCGCCACCTCGCTGGAGCAGGTTGCGGCCGGGCGCGCCGTCCGCGCCGCCGGCGAGCCCGGGAGGAGACAGGCGTCGTCGCTCCGTGATCAGTGACACGGTGGCGTCGTCCGTGAGCACCTCCAGCACGCGCCTGATGCCGTCGCCGCCGCGTGCGTGACCCTCGCCCCCGGACCCGTCCCGCAGGCGGTACTCGACGACGCGCAACGGGTAGGCCGCTTCGAAGGCCTCGATGGGGGTGTTCTTGGTGTTGGTCATGTGCGTGTGGACGCCGCTCATGCCGTCCCGGTCGGGACGGGCGCCCTGGCCACCGGCGAGGGTCTCGTAGTAGGAGAAGGCTGCACCCGTGCGCGGATCGGCCCCACCGATGAGGACGTTGTTCATCGTCCCCTGCGAGGCGGCGGGCACGCGGCCTGGAACCGCCTGCGCCAGCGCGGCGAACAGGACGTCGACGATCCGCTGGGAGGTCTCGACGTTGCCCGCGGACACGGCGGCCGGAGCGATGGGGTCGACGACGCTGCCCGGGCGGGTCAGGACCTCGAGTGGCCGGGCCGCACCGTCGTTCGCCGGGATGCCCGGGTCCGTCACGGTCCGAAGGGCGTACAGGCAAGCCGAGACCGTGACGGCCCGTGGGGCGTTGACGGAACCCCTGGTCTGGTCCGACGATCCCGTGAGGTCGCAGATGAGGCGGTCGCCGTCCACCGTGACGGTGACCGTGATGGGGATGTCCACCGCGCCCGCGCCGTCGCTCTCCAGGTGGTCCGTGGCCGTCCAGCGTCCATCCGGTAGGGCGGCCAGCGCCGATCGGACGAGTCGCTCCGCGTGGTCGAGGACCCCGGCCATCGCGTCGGCGAGTGCGTCGGGGCCGAGGTCGGTGGCGACCTCGCGGAGTCGTCGCGCGGCCAGGCGGTTGCTGCCGGCCTGGGCGCGGAGGTCGCCGACGCGCTCGTCCGGGGTTCGCGAGTTCGCCAGCAGCAACGCCAGCACGTCGCGGTCCTCGACGTCGTCGCGGTACACGCGCACCGGCGGGATGCGCAGGCCCTCGGCGAACACCTCCGTCGCGCCGGCGGGCATCGAGCCGGGCGCACTCCCGCCGACGTCGGCGTGGTGCGCGCGGTTCGCGGCGTAACCCAGGAGGCGACCGTGCGCGTCGTGGATGGGGGCCACCAGCGTCCAGTCGGGCAGATGCGTGCCCCCCGCGTAGGGATCGCTCAGCAGCACCTGGTCGCCGGGCGCGAGGTCGTCGAAGGCCTCCAGTGCAGCGACGACGCTGGCCGGCATCGACCCGAGGTGGACGGGTATGTGCGCCGCCTGGGCGACCATCTGCCCGTCGGGCCCGAACAGGGCCGTCGAGGCGTCGACCCGCTCCTTGATGTTGGGGGAGTACGCCGTCGCCCGCAGGGCAGCGCCGGCCTCCTCGGCGATGCCCGTGAGCTGGTTGCGGACGACCTCCAGGGTGATCGGATCCATCAGGCCTCCTCGATGAGGAGGTTGCCGTACCGATCGACCTCGACGTGCTGGCCGTCCTCGACGAAGACGGTGGCGTCCACGCCAGCGACGATCGCCGGGCCGGTGAAGCGGTCGCCGTGGCCGAGGCCGGCCCGGTCGTACCGCGGGACCTCGCGGCGGGCGTCGCCGACGAACACGTCGACCGAGTCGACCCGAGCGGCCTCTGCCCCGGTGCCCGAGCTGGCCTCGGGCAGTGCGAGTTCCGCCACCTCGGCCCTGGCGGTGACACGGACGTTGACGAGCTCCACCTCCGCGTCGGGCTGGTCGTAGCCGTACCGTCGACGATGTGCGGCGTGGAAGTCCGATCCCAGTGCCTCGGGATCGACCCCCGGCGGGAGGTCGACCTCCAGCTCGAATCCCTGGCCCGCGTACCGCAGCGCCGCGACGGCCTCGACGGTGCAGCCCAGCGCGAGCTCCCTGCGTGCGGACTCCGCGAGCCGCGAGGTGACCCCCTCGATGGTGGCGCCGTCCAGCTCTGCCAGCGGCGTCAGCACCGTCGTGACGGCCTCGGTCGTCGGTGCAGCGGCCAGCAGTCCGAGGGCGCAGAGCACACCGGGTGACCGGGGCACGATCACGCGTGGCACCCCCAGCGCCCTGGCCAGCGCCGCCTGGTGGAGCGGGCCGGCGCCACCGAACGGCATCAGGGCGTGGCTGCGCGGATCCCTCCCGCGCTCGACCGACACGACCCGCAGGGCCTTGACCATCTGGGCCTCGACCACCCGCAGCACACCGAGCGCCGTCTCCTCCACCGTGAGGCCGAGGTCGTCGGCGAGCCCGGCGATCGCTGCGTGAGCGAGTTCGGGGTGCAGGGGCAGGTCGCCTCCGAGGCGGCTGTCGGCCGGCAGGCGGCCGAGGACGACGTTCGCGTCCGTGACGGTCGGCAGCGTCCCGCCCTTGCCGTAGCAGGCCGGTCCGGGCTCGGCCCCCGCCGACCGTGGTCCCACGCGGAGCGCGCCACCGGCGTCGATCCAGGCGATGCTGCCCCCGCCCGAGCCGATGGTGTGGATGTCCGTGGTCGTCACGGCGAAGGGGAGGCCGTCGATCTCGCCGTCGGTCGCCGTCTCGGGACGGCCGTTGGCGATCACGGTCACGTCGGTCGACGTGCCGCCCATGTCGAAGCCGAGGAGCTGGCCCTCACCGATGGCGCGTCCGACCGCGGCCGCGCCCCACGCGCCAGCGGCCGGACCGCTCAGCAGCGTGTGGACCGGTGTCGCCGCGGCGCGCGCGGCGCGGAACGTCCCACCGCCCGAGCGCATGACCTCGACCGGGCAGGTCATGCCGTGTCCGTGGACCAGGAGCCGCTCGAGCGAGGCGAGGTAGCGCTCCATCACGGGCCGGACGTAGGCGTTCATGGCCGTCGTGCTCGTCCGCTCGTACTCCCGGAACACCGGCAGGATCTCGCTCGACAGCGAGACGGGCACGCCGTCGAGGGCAGCAGCGATCGCACGTTCGTGGTCGGGCCGTCGGTACGCGTGGAGCAGCGAGATGGCAACGGCCTCCGGGTCCAGCTCACGCACCCGGGTCGCCACCGCCTCGGGGTCGTCCAGGGGACGCAGGACCTGGCCGTCGTGGAGGACGCGCTCCGGAGCCTCGACGACGAGCTCCCGCGGCACGACGGGCGGCGTTCGGTCGGCCCACTGGTCGTAGAGGTGCGGACGGTCCTGCCGCGCGATCTCGAGCACGTCGCGGAAGCCTTCGGTGGTGACGAGGACGACCCGTGCACCCGTGCGCTCGAGGACGGCGTTGGTCGCCACGGTTGTTCCGTGGGCGAAACGCGCGAGGCTCGCGACGTCGGCACCGAGTCGGTCGATCCCGGCCGCGATGCCCTGGGACTGGTCCGTCGGGGTCGACGGCACCTTGGCGACGAGCACGGCGTCGCCATCGACGAGCACGAGGTCGGTGAACGTCCCGCCGACGTCCACGCCGAGTCGTCGGGCGTCAGACATCGCGCTCGGCGAAGCCAGCAGCCACGAGCAGGGCCGCCGCCCCGAGGGCCAACCAGAGCCCGACGCTCGGGCTGACCGTGAAGGAGAGCTCGACATCGCTCGGGAGCCGACCAGCCAGCCCCGCGAGTTCGCGCAGTCGCGTACCGGCGACGTCGAAGCGGGAGACCGGCGGGAACAGCAGGGCGCTGGCGCCGGCGACCGTGGCGAGTCCGAGGCCCGTCCCGATGAGGAGCTTGCCCGCCGCCGGCGGTGGGCGATCGAAGGCGATCGCGAGCCCGACCACCACCGCGATGATCGCGAGCGCCGGCACGGCCCAGCCCCACGGGTGTGCCTGCCACCCGGCGAGGTCGGCGACGCCGCGGCTCTGGGAGCCCCCGAGCATGTCCACGCGCGCGCGGACCTCGTACCAGGCGAGGTACGCGGCGGCGAAGGCGGTCGCCCCCGCGATGGCCCCGACGAGCCCGACGACACCCTTCGGACGGATCAGGAGGCGCAGCTCGACGAGGAGATCCCCGCGCCCTCGCATGCACAACCTCCGTCCCTGCCCGTCAGCCTACGGCGGTCGTCGTCGCTGAACCCGCGAGCGAGTCGGACCACGACCTTCAACGTACGGCGGGCTAGGACAGTGCCGCGCGCGTGACTTCACCGGCCCGCACCTCCATGAGCACCGGTGCGCTGCCGTTCGCCTCGGCCCGGTAGGCGCCGGGGGCGAGCCACGTGAAGGTCGCGCGTCCGGAGCCGTCGGCACGGATGGTGCGGAGCGGCGTGGTCGAGCCGGCGGCGTACAGGGTCACGGGGCGGCTCGCCGTGGTCGACACGACCGCGTGGCCCTCGTCAGGCGACTCGCGCCAGGGCATGGGTGGCGTGGGTGCGGGATCGGCCCAACGGTCGGCCACGAGACGGGCGAGGAGGTCTCCACGCTCACCCCGGATCGAATCCTGCTGGTAGCTGAACAGCACTGTGCCGTCGGTGTTCGCGATCGCGACGTCGTACTGACGCAGGCTCGAATCGAGCGGGTTCATGAACGGGCCGAGCCCTGTGGCCACGATCCGCTCGGTCCGCAGCGACCCGGCGAACGCCGCCCACCGGTCGAACCAGCCCGCGTGCTCGGGGTTGGTGTCGTCGAAGTAGTCCATCGGGATGGTGAGGTCGAGCAGGTCGTCGCTGATCCAGCCGGCCCAGTCCTGGAACGTGTCCCGGTGGGCGCGCGTGTCGGTCCACGGGACCTCGTCCGAGGGGCCGGGGCCCTGCGCGATCGCGGCGACGCTGACGGGGACCGTCGGATCGACGTCGGCGACCTCGACGACGATCCGACGGGTGAGCTCGGTGACCTGCCTGCGACGCCAGTCCGCGAACACGGGATCGCCGACCGCTGCGGTTCGGCCCGTCTCGGAGGTGAACCGCGCGGTGGCCGTGGGGTGGAAGCCCCACTCGCCGTTCGGGCCGCTGTTGGGGTAGCGCTGGTAGTCGAGGTGCACGCCGTCGACGTCGTAGCGCTCGACCACGTCGCGGATCATCGCCACGACGTGGTCCTGCACGCCCCCGAGCGCGGGCTCGAGGTACGTGGACGTGGCGCCGTCCGAGCGCACCGTGAGCCATGGCTCGCTCGTGCCCGGTCCGTGCTCGCGCCAGACGTGGCCGGGTAGGAGCGCCAGCTCGTCGTAGGCGCCGTGGTAGGCGTTCATCGTGACGAACCACGCGTGGACCTCGAGTCCGCGCGCGTGCGCGGCAGGCAGGAGCCGCGCGAGCAGGTCGAGATCGCCGATCGCCGGATCGGGCGTGCGCGGCACGGCTCCTGCGCGGTAGTACGCGTCGTGGCGGCGCACGACCTGGACGAACAGCGCGTTCATGTTCGCCGAGGTGGCGGCGTCGAGCACCGCCTCGATCCCCTCGGGAGTCTTGAGGCTCGAGTCGAACAGGTGGATCCACATCCCGCGCAGCTGCGGCGCCGGACCCCCGCTCGCCGCCTCGGCGCGCCTCTCGTCGAGGCTCGCGACGAGGGCGTCCGAGAGGATGGTGCTTCCGCCGACGAGTCGGACGGGCCGGTCGGATCCGAGGCCACCGAGCCGTAGCCAGCGGTCGGTACCGCGGGTGGGGGCGTCCACCTCGGCGTACAGGACCGGCCCGTGCTCGCCGCTGGCGGTGGTGAGCCAGCCGGCGGAGATCGCGTCGACGAGGTGGCGGTCCCTCGCGGACACGAGGTGGATCGCGGCGGCCGCCGGCAGGGTGGCGGCGTGTGCTCGCGCGACCGACGCGGCCGTCTCGCTGCGGTCCGCACCGCCGAGGCGCCGGACGTCGCGGCTGCCGAAACGTGCCACCAGATGGGCCTCGAGCGCCGTGCTGACGACGCCCGGACCCCCGACGATGACGACCTCGGAGGCGTTGCGCAGGGCCTCGTCGGTGGCGCGGGGGAGCGCGTCCTTCTCGACGAGCAGGAGTGCTGCGCCGGCGCGGGCCGCGACACCACCCGCGACGAGCGCATCGGCGGGGCGGTGGCCGTTGACGAGGTAGGCGATGTCGGACGAAGCGGCGCGCGCGGAGATCCGCGCGGCGGTCGTGGCCCGATCTGCCCCCGAGATGCGTTCGACGGGGGCGATGGCGCGGAGCTGGTCCTCGACGGACGACGACACGGCCAGCGTCCCGCCCAGGACGGTGATCCGCTCGGGAGCCAGGCGGCGCAGCTCCGCCGCCGTGGGCTCGGGGAGCTCGTCGCTCCAGGTCAACAGGATCGGGGCGTCGAGGTGGGCGGCGAGGATCGTCCCGGCGAGCGCGTCGGCGTAGCCGCCAGCGTCATCCCCGCGGGCGACGATCACGTCCGACGCGCCGTCGGGGTACGCGAGCTCGGCAGCGCAGGCCGCCGTCGCGAACCGGTCCGCACCGCTGACGCGGTCCGTGCGCGGCGAGGTCCGTTCGGTGCGCAGGCACGCCGGGGGCGTCGTCGCCGTCGCGAGTCGTGCGGTCCCCGTGGCCGCGGCGGCGATGGGGGTGGCGGCACCCATGGCCCGCGCGTCGGGCCCCGCTGGGGCACACGACGCGAGGATCACGCACGCAAGCAGCCCTGCCGCCGTCAACTGCACGTGGCGCGAGCGTCGCACCGGTGTCCCCCCGGGAGGTCGAAGTGCGGATGGTGCCACGCGCATGGCCGGTCCGTGCGCACGGGGGTCGAGTGCGGCTGCCCGGTCACTACAGTTCGCCCACCGCCACGCCATCAGGGAGCCCGCTGGTGCCCCCCACCCGCCTCGCCGTCCTCGTCTCCGGCTCGGGGACGAACCTGCAGGCACTCATCGACGCCATCGACGCCGACCCCGACTTCGGCGGCGAGATCGTCGTCGTGGGCAGCGATCGGCGCGAGGCCCTGGGCCTCGAGCGAGCCAGCGCCGCGGGGATACCGACCGTCGTGGAGGTCCTCGGGGAGCACCCGGATCGGCCGACCTGGGAGCAGGCGCTGACCGCTGCCGTCGCGGCGCACGCCCCCGAGGTGGTCGTGCTCGCGGGCTTCATGAAGATCCTCACGGGCACGTTCCTCAACCGCTGGCCCGACCGGGTGGTCAACACCCACCCGTCCCTCCTGCCCTCCTTCAAGGGGGCCCATGCGGTTCGTGACGCCCTCGACTACGGGGCCAGGGTCACGGGCTCGACCGTCCACATCGTGGACGAGCAGGTCGACCACGGGCCCATCATCGCGCAGCGGGCCGTCGCCATCGAGCCGGACGACGACGAGGACCGGCTCCACGAACGCATCAAGGCCATCGAGCACGAGCTGCTCCCCGCCTGTGTCCGCCTCATGTGCCACGGCGCCCTGTCCATCGACGGTCGCCGCGTCCGCATCGCCACCACCGGAGTACCGACGTGACCACGACCCCTGTCCGCCGCGCACTGGTCAGCTGCTTCGACAAGACCGGCATCGCCGATCTCGCCAAGTCGCTGCACGACCTCGGCGTCGAGATCGTGTCGACGGGATCGACCGCCGGTGTGATCGCCGACGCCGGCGTCCCCGTCACCCAGGTCGTCGACGTGACCGGCTTCCCGGAGTGCCTCGACGGCCGGGTGAAGACACTGCACCCGAAGATCCACGCCGGCCTGCTCGCGGACCGGTCGAAGGACGATCACCTCCGCCAGCTCGACGAGCTCGACGTCGCTCCGATCGACCTCGTCGTCGTCAACCTGTACCCGTTCCAGCAGACCGTGGCCTCGGGAGCGTCTGACGAAGAGGTCGTCGAGATGATCGACATCGGCGGCCCGACGATGGTGCGTGCCGCCGCGAAGAACCACGGTGGTGTCGGGGTGCTCGTCGATCCCGACGACTACGAGGAGGTCCTCGGGGAGCTGCGGACCGACGGCGGCCTGTCGGAGGCCACCCGCGCCCGCCTCGCTGCCAAGGCCTTCATGCACACCGCAGCCTACGACGCGGGCGTCGCCGCCTGGTTCCAGCGGGGCGAGGACTTCCCGGCGCAGTACGGGCCGGTCTACGAGCGCCGCCAGACGCTGCGCTATGGCGAGAACCCCCACCAGTCCGCGGCGTACTTCGTAGAGGCGGGCGAACCGTGGGGCCTCGCATCGGCGATCCAGCACCACGGCAAGGAGCTGTCGTACAACAACCTCCTCGACACGGATGCCGCGTGGGGGATGGCGACGGAGTTCGACGAGCCCTGCATCGCGATCATCAAGCACACCAACCCCGCTGGCTACGCCGTGGCTGACGACCTCCCGACAGCGCATGCGAGGGCACTCGAGGGTGACCCGGTGTCCGCGTTCGGCGGGATCGTCGCCGCGAACCAGACGATCGATCGAGCGACGGCCGAGCGCATCATCGAGGTCTTCACCGAGGTCGTCGTCGCGCCGGGATTCGACGACGACGCGCTCGAGGTCCTCAAGACCAAGAAGAACCTGCGGATCCTCGAGGTCGCCAACCCGACGCCGCCCTCCCAGCCCTGGGCCACCCGGTCGATCTCGGGGGGCCTGCTGGTGCAGGACGCCGACGTCGCGCCCGAGGAGTACGAGGCGTGGCGGGTCGCGGGCACGGTCGAGCCCGACGGGGCACAGCTCGCCGACCTCCGCTTCGCGTGGACCGTCTGCAAGCACGTGAAGTCCAATGCGATCGTGCTGGTGAAGGACCGCGCGGTGGTCGGGATCGGCGCTGGTCAGATGAGTCGGGTCGACGCGGTGCGCCTCGCGGTGGAGAAGTCCAACGGCCGGCACGAGGGCGCGGTGCTCGCCTCCGACGCCTTCTTCCCGTTCCGCGACGGCCCGGACGCCGCTGCGGCGGCCGGCGTTTCCGCGATCGTGCAGCCGGGGGGCTCCGTGCGTGACGAGGAGGTCGTCGCGGCAGCGGATGAGCACGGCATGGCCATGCTGCTGACCGGTCGTCGGCACTTCCGCCACTGACCGCCCTCGTTGCGGCAACTCGACGGCTCCGCGGAGGCGTGGCCGTGACGTAGCGTGGCCGGACGCCCGCCGATGGTCAGCGCGAGCGCCATCGCGATGCCGGTTCTGTCCGGCCTCTGGGCGTTCGTGAACGCTGGCCGCTCAGGAGCGAGCGCCTCTCGTCCGTCTCCGGCCCATCCCTTGCCAAACCTCATAAAGTTTCATATGTTTTGTGAGCGGGATCCGGGAGTGGTACCCCCGAACCTCCTGGATCCCGCAACATCCCCCCGACACACTGGAAGCGGGGCTGGGACGGAATCCCCCGACCGTCCCGGCCCCGTTCTCCATTTCGGGCGGGGGTCCTCCCGGCCCGGACGCGGGCACGCGTCGGCGGCCGACTCGTAGCACAACTCGATGGAACGTTATAAGGTTGTGCTCGTCGAGGCGCCCGGATCGTCGGGCGGTGATGACCGGAGAAGTCGGGATGCCGAGGATGGACACGCCGGAGCTCGTCCGCGCGATCCGCACGCGCACCGGCGAGAGCCAGGAGGACCTGGCACGGCGCATCGGGGTCTCGTTCGCCACCGTGAACGCCTGGGAGAACGGGCGCTCCTCGCCGCGCGCGACCCACCGATTCCGTCTGGACGAGATGGCCCGCGAGGCCGGCGTCAGGCAGGGCTTCCAGGTGCTGATCGTCGACGACGACGAGTCCGCCGCCGCCCTGGCACGTGCGCTCGTGGAGACCATCCGTGAGGACGCCGAGGTCACGGTCGCCAACAACGGGTCCGAGGGGCTCCTGCGGTGCGGGGACCTCAAGCCCGACCTGGTCCTGCTCGACATCATGATGCCGGGCATCGACGGTCTCGGCGTGGCCGAGAAGCTCAACCTCATCGAGGGTCTCGAGCACACGGTCATCGTGTTCGTCACGTCGGTCACCGACACGAACATCCTCGCGCGCGCCCGCAACTCGCAGGCGCTCGCCGTCCTGCCCAAGCCCTTGACGCGCGACCACCTCGTGGAGATCGTCGAACGACTCGGCGCGTCGCCGGTCGCCTGAGCCCGGGCAGTCGGATGGGGCGCGCCATCTCCTAGGCTGCGGCGCCAACCACCCAGCAGGGGAGTCACGCGTGTCCGCACGCATCATCGACGGCAAGGACCTGGCCGCCCGCAAGCGCGCCGCGATCGCCGAGGACGTCGCGAAGCTGAGCGCCGAGCACGGGGTCACGCCCGGCCTCGCTGCGGTGCTCGTGGGCGAGGACCCGGCGTCGCAGGTCTACGTGAACATGAAGCACAAGGCGTGCGAGGCCGCTGGGATGTACTCGCGCCAGATCGTCCTGCCCGCGGACACGTCGCAGGAGGACCTCGAGGCGCTCATCGACGAGCTCAACGAGGACGACGCGATCGACGGGATCCTCGTCCAGCTCCCGTTGCCGGACGACCTCGACCCCAAGCCGGTCCAGGAGCGCATCGCCGTCGACAAGGACGTCGACGCGCTCCACCCCTACACCGCTGGGCGCCTGGCGATCGGCGAACCGACGTTCCTGTCCTGCACGCCCTACGGCGTGCTCGAGATCCTGGAAGACGCCGGTGTCGAGGTCTCGGGGGCCGAGGTCGTGATCGTGGGCCGCTCCAACCTCGTCGGGCGGCCGCTGTCGGTGATGCTGAGCCTGAAGGGGACCGACGCCACGGTGACGGTGGCCCACTCGCGGACGAAGGACCTCGCCGAGCGCTGCCGGCAGGCCGATGTCCTCGTGGCGGCCGCGGGACGCGAGGGCCTCGTGACCGCGGACATGGTGAAGCCCGGTGCCGTCGTCATCGACGTCGGCACCAATCGCAACGCCGAGGGCAAGCTCGTCGGAGACGTCGACTTCGACGCCGTGAAGGAGGTGGCTGGTGCGATCACGCCGGTCCCGGGCGGCGTCGGCCCCATGACGGTGACGATGTTGCTGCAGAACACCCTCGAGGCAGCTCGCGCCCGGCGGGGGCTGCCTCGGCGCTGAGCCCGACCGCGGGGGCTCATCGCGTCAGGGGCTGATGGCCACGCCGGCGATCGCCGCCTGCAGCGGGCCGGCCGATCCGGGCAGCCGGGTCCGCTCGACCCCGGTGACGTCGAACCCGGTTCGCTCGAGCAGGTCGAGCGTGTCGCGGTTGAGGTGGCATCCGCGCGCGACGTGCCGCCACACCGGTGTGAGCGTGTCCTGGACCATCCGGGCTGGGCCGGCATCGGGGTGGGCGACGTGCTCGATCAGCCGCAGGCTGCCGCCGGGCCGCAGGACCCGCCGGATCTCGACGAGCGCCTTCATCGGGTTGTCGACCGTGCAGAGGACGAGCGTCGACACGACGTGGTCGGCGCTGCCGTCCGGCAGGGGCAGTTGCTCGGCCGGGGCGTCCACGATGCGTGCGAAGGGGCCCCCGCTGGCCGCGCGGACCTCGAGCTTCGCGGCCATCTCGGGGGTGGGCTCGGCGAGGACGAGCTCGTCGAGAGTGGTGGGGTAGTGCTCGAGGTTGAGGCCCGTTCCGGCCCCGATCTCGACGACCGTTCCGGAGAGATCGGCGAGGAGCTCGGCGCGCATCTCGCGCAGCCCGCGGACCTCGCTGGCGCGCATGATGGGGTCGTACACGGCGGCGAGCGCGCGGTCGAGCACTCCCATCGGGAGCCTCCTGACGGTGTGGCTGAGCGTCTGGAAGGGGGCCCGTGCCGGCCCCGCACGGCCCGATCCGGGGACGACCGAGGCTACTAGGCTGCGGCGCGATCATCCGCGGCGCCCGTTCCCGCCAGGACTCTCGTGCTGCGGCCGACCCCCACCACTCCCACGACCTCACGTCAGACACGAGGAGCATCCGCATGTCGAACGACGCCGTTCGCGTCGCCGTCACCGGCGCCGCTGGCCAGATCGGGTACGCCCTGCTGCCGCGCATCGCCTCGGGCCAGCTGCTCGGGCCGGACACGCCGGTGATCCTGCAGCTCGTCGAGATCCCTCCGGCGATGGACGCCCTCGGCGGGGTCGTGATGGAGCTCGAGGACTGCGCCTTCCCGCTGCTCGCGGGCATCGAGACCGCCGACAACCCGACCGACGGCTTCCGTGACGCCAACGTCGTCCTCCTCGTCGGCGCGAAGCCGCGCGGCCCGGGCCAGGAGCGCGCCGACCTCCTCAAGGACAACGGCAGGATCTTCACCGGCCAGGGCTCGGCCATCGGTGAGGTGGCCGCGCGCGACGCCATCGTGGCCGTGGTCGGCAACCCGGCCAACACCAACGCGCTGATCGCCATGAAGAACGCGGAGGGCATCCCCGACGAGCGCTTCACGGCGATGACGCGCCTCGACGAGAACCGTGCCAAGTCGCAGCTCGCGGCGAAGGCCGGTGTCCCCGTCAGCGAGGTCACCAACCTCGCCATCTGGGGCAACCACTCGCCGACGATGTTCCCGAACTTCGAGCACGCGAAGATCAGTGGCAAGCCGCTGCTGGACGTCATCACCGACCGCGAGTGGCTCGAGACCGAGTTCCTGACCACGGTCCAGCAGCGTGGCAAGGCCATCATCGACGCGCGGGGCCTCTCCTCGGCTGCGTCTGCTGGCAACGCGCTCATCGACCACGTCCGCAACTGGCGCGGCGGCCTCGCGACCGCCGACGGCGACTGGGTCTCCATGGCCGTCCCCAGCGACGGCTCGTACGGCGTCCCCGAGGGCATCATCTCGTCCTTCCCGGTCCGCACCGACGGCAGGGGCGGCTACGAGATCGTCCAGGGCCTCGAGCTGAGCGACTACGCCAGGAGCAGGATCAAGGTCTCGACCGATGAGCTCGAGAGCGAGCGCGAGGTCGTGTCCGACCTGCTCGGCTGAGGGGCGATCGTCCTGCGAGCCGCGCCGCGTGGCGCGGCTCGCCCGCACCCACCCACGTTCGGAGCGTCGCATGGCTCGCGTCCTGAGCGGCATCCAGCCGTCGGGTGACGTCCACCTCGGCAACTACCTCGGCGCGATCCGACGGTGGGCCGAGGAGCAGGACCGGGTCGACGGATACTTCTGCATCGTCGACCTGCACGCGGTGACCGTGCCGCACGAGCCGCAGCAGCTGCGCGACCGCACGCTCGACCTCGCGACGACCCTGTTCGCCGCGGGGCTCGACCCCGCGCGGTCCACCGTCTTCGTGCAGTCGCACCTCCACGAGCACGCCGAGCTGCAGTGGCTCCTCAACTGCGTCGCCACCATGGGCGAGCTCGGGCGGATGGTGCAGTGGAAGGAGAAGTCGCAGAAGCAGGGCGAATCGGTGAGCGTCGGCCTCTTCGACTACCCGGTCCTGCAGGCGGCCGACATCCTGCTGTACCAGGCGGACGAGGTCCCGGTGGGTGAGGACCAGCGCCAGCACATCGAGCTCACCCGGGACATCGCCCAGCGCTTCAACCACCGCTACGGCGAGGTCTTCAACCTCCCGAGGGCGACCCTTCCCAAGGCGGGCGCCCGGGTGATGGACCTGCAGGAGCCCACCAACAAGATGTCGAAGTCGGCGGACTCGCCCAAGGGCACGGTCCTCTTGATGGAGGACCCCAAGAGGATCGCGAAGAAGATCCGATCGGCCGTGACCGACTCGGACGACCCGCCCGCCATCACCTACGACCGAGAGGCGAAGGCCGGGGTCAGCAACCTGCTCGACCTGTGGTGTGCCGTCCAGGGCGGAACGATCGCCGACGCGCAGGCCCACTTCGCCGATGCGCGCGGCTACGGCGACCTGAAGGTCGCGGTCGCCGATGCGGTCGTCGAGTACCTCCGGCCGGTGCAGGAGCGTTTCCGCGAGCTCAAGGACGATCCGGGCGAGGTCATGGGTCAGTTGGCCGCCGGTGCCGAGCGCGCTCGCGAGGTGGCCTCGGACACGCTGGACCGTGCGAAGGAAGCGATGGGCTTCCTCGGGATCAAGGCCTGATGGCCGCGACGCCGCCGCCGCGGCCTGACCCCCGCGCTCGGGGGCTGGTCAGTCCGCGGGGACGACGACGATGCGGCGACCGGTGATCTCCCGGGGCGTGAGGCGGACCCAGGTCGCGCGGGCCCGGGTGTCGGTCCAGGGCAGGAGGTTGGTGTCGTTGTCGAGGCGGTCACGCTGGACCTCGTCGAGGACGACGCTCAGCGTGCCCTTGACCACGACGCTCCAGCCCGAGTGGTCGTCGCGGTCGTAGCGGTCCACCTCGAACGCGACGACCTTCTCGGGCGAGGTCTGTGCCGCCTCGAGCTTGCTCCCCCGAGCGGTCCGGAAGGCGACGTCGCCGTCGACGACGACGAAGTTCACCGGCAGGATCGCGGGGTCGCCCTGGTACGTGAACGCGAGCCGCCCGACCGGCTCGCTCGCGAGGAGGTCGAGGCAGGTCGCCTCGTCGAGCACCTCAGTGGTGGCCTTGGTCGTGCCGTCCGCCATCGTCGTCCTCACTGCCTCGTCGGGTCGGTGCGCGGCTCCTACAGGTAGCCGCGCAGGGTGGCCGCCTCGATGACCCGCTCGACCGCCAGCGCGAAGGCAGCCTCGCGCATGCTCGTGCCCTTGGCATCGCGGAAGTCCTTCACCTGCCCGTACGCACGGCGCAGCTTGGTCGAGAGCCGGTCGTTGACCTCGGACTCCTCCCAGCGGAACTCCTGGATGTTCTGCACCCACTCGAAGTAGCTGACGATGACCCCGCCCGCGTTGGCGAGGATGTCGGGGACGACCAGGACGCCTCGATCGGCCAGGGTCGCGTCCGCGACCGGCGTGACCGGGTGGTTGGCGGCCTCGATGATGATCTGTGTGTCGACGTCGTCGACGTTGCGGTGGGTGATGACCTCACCGAGCGCGGCAGGCATCAGCACGTCGCACTTGAGCGTCATGAGGTCGTCGTTGCTGATCGGCGACGACCCGGGGAAGTCGACGACCGAGCCCGTCTGGGCGACGTGCTCGACGAGCTTGGGGATGTCGAGGCCGTTGGGGGCGTGGATCCCGCCCTTGATGTCGGACGTGGCGATGATCCTGAAGCCCTGGTCGTGGGCGATGCGTGCGGCCCAGGATCCGACGTTGCCGAAGCCCTGGATCACGACGCTGAGCCCGTCGGGGGAGAGGCCGCGGTCCTTGCAGGCCTCCTCCATCACGATCACGCAGCCGCGGCCGGTCGCCGCCTCGCGCCCGTAGGAGCCGCCGAGGGCGATGGGCTTGCCGGTCACGATCTGGGGCGTGTGGCCGTACTTGCGCCCGTACTCGTCCATGATCCACGCCATCGTCTGGGCGTTGGTGTTCATGTCGGGGGCGGGGATGTCACGTGTGGCGCCGATGATGTGGCTGATCTGTCCTGCGTAGCGGCGGGTGAGCTGCTGCTTCTCGCGCTCGGAGAAGTCCCGCACGTCGACCTGGACGCCGCCCTTCGCCCCGCCATAGGGCAGGTCGACCAGCGCGGTCTTCCACGTCATCAGCGAGGCGAGCGCGCGGACCTCCTCGAGGTCGGCGAGCGGGTGGTAGCGGATCCCGCCCTTGTACGGACCCCGGGCGCCGTTGTGCTGGATCCGGTAGCCGATGAAGACCTGGAGCTCGCCGCTGTCGCGCCGGACGGGCACCTGGACGCGGAGTTCGCGGTAGGTGCCGCTGAGGACCGCGTGCGCGGCGTCGCTGACCTCGGTCACCTTCGTCGCGCGGTCGAAGAAGTAGTTGACGGACTCGAACGGTGTGAGGTCCTCGCGAAGCTCCACCCGGCTGCCCCTCGTCGTCGGTGCCGTCAACTCTGCCACTTCACCGTCGCCGGTGCGCCCGCTTCCGCGTGTCGCGTCTCGTGGGTACGTTCGTGGCCGAGACCTGAGGACCGGTCGAGGAGGCCGCCGTGGCAGAGATCGAGCTGATCAAGACCATCGCCGCACCACCGGCCGTCGTCTGGGACGTCATCGCCGATCTGGATGCGTCGCCGGACTACACCCGTGGGATCAGCGCCGTCGAACGACTCGACGGCGGGGGCGAGGTGGGGGTCGGGACCCGCTGGCGGGAGACCCGCGTGATGCTCGGGCGCGAGGCCACCGAGGAGCTGGAGATCACGGCCCTCGATCCGGGGCGCTCGTACACGGTCGAGGCCGACAACCACGGCGCGCACTACCGCACGGTCCTCGCCGTCGTGCCACACGGAGAGAAGACCGACCTCACGATGACCTTCGCGGCCGAGCCGAGCGGCCTCGTCGGCAAGGTCATGGCCACCACGCTCGGGAAGCTCTTCGAGGGCGCGACCCGCAAGGCCCTCGAGGCCGACCTCGACGACATCGAGGCCGAGGCGCTGCGGCGGGCGTCGGCAGGCTGAGGCCCGTCAGGCAACGATCGAGGGCGGCCCGTGGGCCGCCCTCGAGACGTCTGGCGCGGGCTCAGGCCTTGCGGCTCGAGAGCTTCGCCTTCAGGTAGTCGCGGTTCATCATCGCGATGAAGTCGACCGAGATGCCCTTGGGGCAGGCGGCCTCGCACTCGCGGTGGTTCGTGCAGGAGCCGAAGTACTCCTCCATGGTGTCCACCATGTTGACGGTGCGCTCCTCCTTCTCCGGCTGGCCCTGGGGGAGCATGTTGAGGTGCTCGACCTTGGCGGAGGTGAAGAGTTGCGCCGCCCCGTTCGGGCAGGCCGCGACGCAGGCGCCGCACCCGATGCATGCTGCCGCGTCCATCGCGCGGTCGGAGATCTCCTTGGGGACCGGGATGAGGTTCGCGTCGGGGGCCGAGCCCGTGTCGACGGTGATGTAGCCGCCGGCCTCGACGATCTCGTCGAAGGCGGTCCGGTCGACGATGAGGTCCTTCTGGATCGGGAAGGCCGCGGCCCGCCAGGGCTCGATGTAGACGTGGTCGCCGTGGCTGAACTGGCGCATGTGCAGCTGGCACGTGGCGGTCATCCGTTGTGGCCCGTGGGGCGTGCCGTTGATCATCAGCCCGCAGGTGCCGCAGATCCCCTCACGACAGTCGGAGTCGAAGGCGATCGGCTCCTTGCCGTCGTTGAGCAGGCGCTCGTTGACGAGGTCGAGCATCTCGAGGAACGACATCTCCTCGGAGATGCCCTTGGCGGGGTACGTCTCGAACCGACCCTCGGATTCGGGGCCTTCCTGACGCCAGACGTGGAGGACGAGATCCATCTACTTGTAGCTCCGGGTCGTGAGCTTGACGTTCTCGAAGTCGAGCCACTCCTTGTGAAGGAGCGCGGCTTCGTCTTCTCCGCCCCATTCCCAGGCGGAGACGTAGGCGAAGAGGTCGTCGCGGCGCAGCGCCTCGCCCTCCTCGGTCCTGTACTCCTCGCGGAAGTGCCCGCCGCAGGACTCCTCGCGCTGGAGGGCGTCCTGGCACATGAGCTCACCCAGCTCGAGGAAGTCGGCGACGCGCCCCGCCCGTTCGAGGGCCTGGTTGATCGTCTGCGACTCGTCCGGCAGGACGCGCACGTTCTCCCAGTACTCCTTGCGGAGCGCGCGGATGTCGCTGATCGCCTCGCGCAGGCCCTCGGCGTTGCGGGCCATGCCGCACTTGTCGATCATGATCTTGCCCAGCTCGCGGTGGAACCACAGCACCGAGCGGTCACCCTTGATCGACAGGAGTCGGTTGACGCGATCGTTGACCTCGGCCTCCGCCGCCTTGAACGCGGCGTGGTCGGTCGGCAGGGGGTCGTCGCCCAGCTGGTCGGGGAGGTAGTCGCCGATCGTGTTCGGCAGGACGAAGTACCCGTCGGCCAGGCCCTGCATCAGGGCCGATGCGCCCAGACGGTTGGCGCCGTGGTCGGAGAAGTTCGCCTCGCCGATCGCGTAGCAGCCGGGGATGGTCGTCATCAGGTTGTAGTCCACCCACAGGCCGCCCATCGTGTAGTGGGGGGCCGGGTAGATCCGCATGGGGCGCTCGTACGGGGACTCGCCCGTGATGCGCTCGTACATCTCGAAGAGATTGCCGTAGCGCTCCTCGATGACGTCACGCCCGAGTCGCTCGATGGCGTGGGCGAAGTCGAGGAACACACCGTTCTTGAGCTTGCCGACGCCGTAGCCCGCGTCCACCCGCTCCTTCGAAGCACGCGAGGCGACGTCGCGAGGGACGAGGTTGCCGAACGCCGGGTAGCGACGCTCGAGGTAGTAGTCGCGCTCGTCCTCGGGGATGTCCCTGGCGGCGCGGGTGTCGTTCTTGTCCTTCGGGACCCAGATGCGGCCGTCGTTGCGCAGCGACTCCGACATCAGCGTGAGCTTGGACTGGAACTCCTCCGCCGCCGGGATCGCGGTGGGGTGGATCTGGGTGTAGCAGGGGTTGGCGAAGTAGGCGCCCTTGCGATGTGCGCGCCACGCGGCAGTCACGTTGCAGCCGACGGCGTTGGTCGAGAGGAAGAAGACGTTGCTGTAGCCGCCCGTTGCGAGGACGACCGCGTGGGCGCTGTGGCTGCGGACCTCGCCCGTGGTGAGGTCCCGGGTCACGATGCCGCGGGCGGCGCCGTCGTGGAGGACGAGCTCCAGCATCTCCTGCTTCGTGTGGAGCTTCACCTGGCCGCGGGCGACCTGGCGCGCGAGCGCCTGGTAGGCGCCCAGCAGCAGCTGCTGGCCGGTCTGACCGCGCGCGTAGAACGTGCGGCTGACCTGCGCGCCACCGAACGAGCGGTTGGCCAGCAGCCCCCCGTACTCGCGGGCGAACGGCACACCCTGGGCCGTCGCCTGGTCGATGATGTTGTTCGACACCTGGGCCAGTCGGTAGACGTTGCCCTCGCGGGCGCGGTAGTCGCCGCCCTTGATCGTGTCGTAGAACAGGCGCCAGACCGAGTCACCGTCGTTGCGGTAGTTCTTGGCCGCGTTGATGCCGCCCGGGGCCGCGATCGAGTGGGCGCGCCGCGGCGTGTCGTGGAACGTGAAGACCTCGACGTTGTAGCCGAGCTCACCGAGCGTCGCGGCCGCCGAGCCGCCGGCGAGGCCGGTGCCGACCACGATGATCTTGAACTTCCGCTTGTTCGCCGGGTTGACGAGCTTGATGGAGTTGATGTGGTTCTGCCACTTGTCCTCGAGCGGCCCCGGCGGCACGGCGGAGTCGAGCTCCATGGCGGGCTCTGCCGGGGCGGGGACGGTGGAGCCCTCCGGTGCGGGGCCGCCCGACGGGTCCGCCGGCGTTGCGCTGACGTCGGCCATCGGCGGTGCCTCGTCCGCGCCGGGGGTGCCCTCGGTGTTCTGCATGTCGTCGCTCATGTCTGCTCCGGGTCCGTCAGCCGACGATGCCGAGTTGCACGGCCGCGGGGAACGAGAGGTTGCCGCCCACCACGATGGCGG
>JBFHRB010000021.1:0-20888 GCA_041591915.1 Nitriliruptorales bacterium | reverse complement strand
CCCGGCCAGTCCTCGGCCTGCCGCGCCGGAGCCTCGACCTGAGTCGTCGGGTCGCGATCATGGGGATCGTGAACAACACGCCCGACTCGTTCTACGACCAGGGTTCGACGTTCGGAGCCACCCAGGCGGCCGAGCACGCCCGGCGGCTCATCAGCGAGGGTGCGGACATCATCGACATCGGCGGCATCAAGGGCGGCCCCGGCTCGTCCGTCTCGGTCAAGGAGGAGCTCGAGCGCGTCGTGCCCGTCGTCGAGATGATCCGCGCGTTCGACGACCAGGTGCTGCTCTCGGTCGACACGTTCCGGGCGCCGGTCGCTGAGGCGGTGCTCGCTGCGGGCGCCGACATCGTCAACGACGTCACGGGAGCATGGGACCCCGAGATCCTGCCAGCGACCGCCGCCGGCCACGGCGGCTACGTGGCGATGCACCACGGCGGCGAGCCGCGGACCCGCCCGTTCCGACGCGGGTTCTCGCCGGACATCACGACGGCCGTCGTCGAGCACTGTGGCGAGCTGGCCCAGCGTGCGATCGACGCGGGCATCGACCGGACCCGGGTCATCGTGGACCCCGGCCACGACTTCCAGAAGACGACCTACCACTCGCTGGAGCTGTCACGTCGCCTGCCCGAGCTCACGGCGCTGGGGTTCCCGGTGCTGGTCGCCCTGAGCAACAAGGACTTCGTCGGCGAGACGCTCGACCGCCCGATCGGCGAGCGCGTCGACGGCAGCCTGGCCGCGACCGTGTTCTCGATCCTCCGTGGCGCACACATCGTGCGGGTCCACGAGGTCGAACGGACCCGCGACGTGGTCGAGATGACCGAGGCGCTGCTCGGGTGGCGTGACCCCCGGGTGACGATCCGCGGGCTCGAGTAGGCGCTGCGGCTCAGTCGCCGACGGCGGTCTCGCCGAGCTGGGTCCGGAGTTCCTTCTCCCAGGCGATCATCTCGGGGCTGCCGACCAGCGCCTTGAGCTCGGCCAGGCGGGGGTGCCCGGCGTCGCGCTCGGCGTCCCACTCGTCGGCGAACGCGCCGGACGTGATCTCCTCGACGATCGGCTTCATCGCCCCGACGACGTCGAGGTCCTCGAAGCGGTCCGACCGGCTGAGCTGGCCGTACTGGGAGGCTGGCGAGTGGTGTTCGAGCTGCGCCGCGTACCCCTCCAGGCGCAGGCGCCGGTAGGTGCGCTCGACCTCGCCCGACAGGAAGAGCTCGGCCAGGATCCCCTCCGCGGGGATACCGAGCTCGGCCATGACCTGCGTGAAGCTGAGGTTGATCTTCCGCAGTGCGGGCGAGAGCACCTGTTCGACGGCCAGGTCGAGTACCGCTTCCTGCCACAGCGTCATCTCGATGCCGCCCTGCCTGAGGCCTCCGATGGCCCGGGCGACCGCGAGCGTGCGTGCCTTGCAGTGGCCCGTGGCGTCGTTCCCCACCCCGACCGCCGTCATGAACCCGACGCCCTCGAGGTAGGTCTCGCGGACCTCTGGTCCGAGCATGCGCGGGGCGACCATCCCGACGTCGCAGCTCGGCGTGAACCGTTCGAAGGCGAAGGCGTAGCCGGTGGCCAGGATGCACAGCGCATCCTGGCGGGGCTCGATCGGCAGCTGTGGGATGACGTCGTCCGGGACGAGCAGGCAGAGGACGTCGGCGTCACTCGCGTCGTGTATGTCGCCGGCCGCGAACCCGTCGGCCTCGGCCTCGTCGCGTGTCTCGTCGCGGCGGACGTGCACACGCACGTCGAATCCCGAGTCGCGCAGGTTCAGCGCCCAGCAGCGCCCCTGGTTGCCGTAGCCGACCACCGCGATCGAGCGGCCGTCCAGCGCTGCGAGATCGGCATCGGCGTCGTGGTAGATCGTGGTCACGCGGTCGCTCCCAACAGTCCGACCGCGGACACTAACCCCGTGAGCCCGGGGCTCAGGCTGCGGCGTCCTCGGCGGGCAGCGCCATCCGGTGGCGGAGCCGCGCTGCCTCGACCTTGATGCAGCGGTTCTCGACGTAGTCCATCCCGGCGCTCGTGATCAGGTCGCGGGCATGCCACGAGGCGAGGCCGAGCTGCAGCCAGACGCCACGGATGCCTCCCCGGGCAACGCACTGCTCGGCGACGTCGACGAGGTGCTCCTGTCGCCGGAAGACGTTGACGAGGTCGATGTCGCCGGGTACCGAGGCGAGGTCCGGATAGGACTGCAGGCCGAAGACATCGTCGACCAGCGGGTTCACGGGGATGATCTCGAAACCCATGTCGCGCATGACGCGGGAGACGCCGTGGCTCGTCCGCATCGGGCGGTCGCTGAGGCCGACGACGGCGATCCGTCGCGTGTAGCTGAAGATGCGCTCCATGGCGTGCTGCTGACTCACGGGCAACTGGTCCTTGGTCGCTCGGGCGGGGACTCCGAGGTTGGCGTGGATGGTGGCGATGCGATGGCTCGCACCTTGTCCTACCGTGCGGGTCCGCACAGATCGTCGACCCGCCGCCCCACTCAACGAGCGGGGCGACCAGGAGGAACGCCGTGGCCCGAGCCGGTATGCCCCGCAAGTTCGTGTTCGTGTGCGCCAACGAGCGACCGGCGGACCACCCGCGGGGCTCGTGCATCGGTCGGGGCTCGGCGACGGTCTTCAACGAGCTGCGTGAACTCACCGGACAGGCTGGGCTGGTCGACGTGAAGGTGATCGCCAGCGGCTGCATGGAGCCGTGCATGGTCGGCCCCATCATGTACGTGGCACCCGACGACGTCTGGTACGGCGGGGTGATCGCCGAGGACCTCCCCCGCATCATCGAGCAGCACCTCGTCGGCGACCAGCCCGTCGAGGAGCTGCGGATCGGCAAGCCCGAGTTCGAGCTCAGCCCGCTCGAGGGCCGCTCGGACCTGCCTCCTGGTGTCATCCCGCCGGCCTGACGCCGAGACGTACGACCACCGCTCGGCGGTGGTGGCCGCTGGCGCGCGGTGGCACGATGCAGGCAGCGGGCGCCGGGCTCCGACGGCGCACTCCCCCACCTCCTGGAGCGAGCGATGACGCAGGACAGCTTCCCGATCAAGGGCTACGACGCCGTCGAGTTCTGGGTGGGCAACGCGAAGCAGGCGGCCCACTTCTACCGGACCGCGTTCGGCTTCGAGCCGATCGCGTACGCAGGCCCCGAGACGGGGATCCGCGACCGCGCGAGCTACGTCCTCAAGCAGCGGTCGATCCGCTTCGTCGTCACCGCGAGCCTCGATCCGGACTCCGAGATCACGCGACACCAGGCGCTGCACGGCGATGGCGTCCGCGACGTCGCCTTCACGGTGCCCGACGCCGAGGAGGCCTTCCGGCTCGCCGTCGAGCGCGGCGCGAGGCCGTTCCACGAGCCGCAGGTCCTCGAGGACGAGCACGGGAAGGTGGTGCACGCGTCGATCCACGCGTACGGGGACACGATCCATTCGTTCGTGCAGCGGCAGGACTACTCGGGCGTCTTCCTCCCGGGGTACGTGGCGATCGACGACGCGCCGGCGGCCGACCCCGTCGGGCTGAGCGGCATCGACCACGTCGTGTGCAACGTCGAGCTCGGGAAGATGGACGAGCAGGCGAAGTACTACGAAGACATCATGGGGTTCAGCCAGTTCCTGCACTTCTCCGACGAGCAGATCTCGACCGAGTACACGGCACTGATGTCGAAGGTGCTGTGGGACGGCGTGGGCCGCATCAAGCTGCCGATCAACGAGCCCGCGGAGGGCAAGAAGAAGTCGCAGATCGAGGAGTACCTCGACGCCTACCGAGGGCCCGGGGTGCAGCACCTGGCGCTGTCGACCGGCAACATCATCGAGACGGTGAGCCAGCTCCGCGACAACGGGGTCCGGTTCCTGAAGGTGCCGCGCGAGTACTACGACGACGCGATGCAGCGCGTTGGCGAGATCGACGAGAGCTGGGAGGCGATCGCCGAACTCGGCATCCTCGTGGACCGCGACGACGAGGGATACCTCCTGCAGATCTTCACCGAGCCCGTGGAGGACCGCCCGACGCTGTTCTACGAGATCATCCAGCGCCACGGCGCGACCGGGTTCGGGGTGGGGAACTTCAAGGCCCTGTTCGAGGCGATCGAGCGCGCCCAGGCGGAACGCGGCAACCTCTGATGCAACCCGGGCGGTGGCGGCGGCGTCCTACCCGGTACCTGCACATCGGAGGGGCTGCACCATGTCGCGGATCGCACGCCTGATCACCATCCTCCCGCTCGCCCTCTCGGTGGTCGTACTGGCGACCACCCCGGCAGCCGCGAGCTGCATGCTCGATGAGCGTCCGCTCGCGGAGCAGATCGCCACGCACGAGGGCCCGGTCTTCATCGGCACGGTCACGATCACCCGCAACAACGGGCGCTCGGCCGAGTTCGAGGTCACCGAGGTCTGGAAGGGCGAGCCCGGCGGGGCGACCGTCATCGTCCACGGCGGCCCCAAGGAAGGGAACATGGCGACCTCGGTCGACCGCACGTTCGAGGACGGCCAGGCCTACCTCGTCGCCGCGATCGTCGATGGCGCAGGCGACCTGACCGACAACGCCTGCTCGCCCACACGGTTCGTGGACGACGAGGTCGAGGCCGCGCGTCCCGACACCGTGACGGCTCCGCCCGCCGACACGGGGAGCCCGAACGCGACCGACGACGACACCGGATCGAGCCTCGCCCCGGCCGTGGCACTCGCCGTCGTCGTGCTGGCCTCGCTCGTGATGCTCGGCGCGATCGCCCTGCGCGGACGTCGGACCTCCGACGACCTGGGTGACGTCGTCACCACGGATCCGCCCCCAAGCGGTGACGCCTGAGCAAACCGGCGGCACGATCGGCCACGAAGCCCTGTCGACCACGATCGGGGACCTCGTGAACCGCACGCTCCTTCTCTCCGCGACCGGCGCCCTGGTGATGCTGGGCGCCATCCTCTACGGCTTCGCCAGCGGGGACTTCGGCGCCGAGGGTGGACAACTCCTCGACCTCGCCTGGGGCCGCGTCACCCTCATCGACCTCTACCTGAGCTTCGCCGTCTTCTGGGCCTGGGTCGCGTCGCGAGAGCGGACGTGGGCGACCCGGCTCGCGTGGCTCGTCGCGATCGTGACCCTCGGGAGCCTGGCGATCTGTGCGTACGTCGCCCTCGCTGCCCTCCGCAGCAACGGCGACCGAGCCAGGCTGCTGCTCGGCTCAGCCGACCTCGATCGCGGATGACAGCAGCTCCAGGAGGCGCCCGAACAGCCGGTCGTGCTGGCCGGCGGGGTCGGCGTACTGCAGCTGCATGATCCCGTTGGTCGACGCGATCATCAGGGCGGCCAGCTCCCGCGACGGCATCTTGACCGTGATGCCCGCGGCCCCGCGGGCCCGGTCCACGAACTCCGCCACCCGGTCCAGGTGCGCCTGCGAGTGGTCGGCCAGGCGTTGCTGGGCCTCCTCGCTGCGCTGCGCGTAGAGCCACACCTCCGCTTCGAGCATCAGCCACTCACGGTCGCGGTACATGACGGTCGCCAGGGCCTCCGCCACGCGGCCGAGGATGGCGTCGAGCTCGCCGGAGTCGGCGACGACGTCCTCCATCGACGTCAGGACCGAGCGGTCCCGGTGCTCGATCGTCGCGAAGAACAGGTCCTCCTTGCCCTCGAAGTTCGAGTAGATGGCGCCCTTCGAGAACCCGGCGGCCTCGGCGACGTCATCGAGTGAGGCTCCGTGGAAGCCCTTCCTCGCGAAGACCTCTGCGGCAGCCTCGAGCAGCGCGATGCGCGTCAGTTCGCGCCGCTTGTCCGGAGTCAGTCGCTCAGCCACGCCCACAGCCTATGGCGCCCCTGTCCGTTCGTACTTGTGCGCACTTCAGATACCGAGTAGTATCTCCGATACCTAGTGGTACATCCCCCGCCCAAGACTCCCTCTCGATGGCCCCCATGACCCGCTCCGGCAACTCGCCCCTCTCCGGCCCCCTCACGCACATCCGGCGCCGACGCCACGGCATCACGGCCGGACTCATCGGCCTCTTCGCACTGGCGATCCTCGGCACGGACGCGTACCTGCTCACGACCGCCAAGACCACGACGACCGTGTCGATCGACGACGTCCTGGCGGACTTCGACTCGCCCACCGACGACGCCCCGCCTTCCTCGGCCGCCCCCACCGGAGAGGCGGATACCCCAGCTGCCACGCCCACCGAGGCACCCGCGGGCGACACGCCCGCAACGGACCCCGCGACCGACGAGCAGCCCGAGGCCGAGGCCCCGGCGCCGGAGGCCACCGCACCGGCTCCGGCCGCCCAACCGACGGAGGCCGCCGCACCGGCCGAGCCCACGCCCGCACCTGCCGCGGAGCCCGCGCCCCAACCGCAGGCGACCGAGCCTGCCGCACCCGCTCCGCAGCCGGCCTTCGCCAAGCCGGCCGAGGGCGTCTACACGTTCATCACGAAGGGCAGCGAGCAGATCAACGTCGCCGGGGCCCGCCACGACTACCCCAGCGAGACGTTCATGGCCGTCAAGCATCGCGACGGCTGCCACTGGTACACCGACCACCGGTTCGTCGAGGAACACCGCGAGGACCGGCTGTACTGCAGCAACGGCGACGTGCTGTCGCTCCTCGAGATCGGGACCGAGGTCACCTTCTTCGGCCAGACCGAGACCAGCGACTACCGCTGCGACCCGCCGCGCATCGTCGTCGACCGTCGCGACGGCGTCGGTTCCAAGCGGACGCAGGTCTGCCACGCCACCGACGGCTCTGGCAAGAGCGAGGAGACGGCCACCCACCACGGCCGCACGTCGCTCACGATCGGCGGCGTGAAGGTCGAGGCCTGGCACGTCAGCTTCGACTCCATCGTGTCCGGCCGCGCCGAGGGGACCGCGCACGCCGACGTCTGGGTGCACCCCGACAGCGGGATGATCCTCAAGGTCGACCGCCAGATCGAGACGGCCTCCCAGGCCTTCGGCACCGACGTCGTGTACACCGAGGACGTGGAGTTCACGTTGAAGAGCCTCACTCCCCGGCGCTGACCCCGCTAGCCTCGCGGACGCCTTGCGACCACCAGCGGTCGCGCTTCCCCAGGGCACGAGCTCGACCGCAGTGGAGGTCAGCACCGTGCCGTTCAGCACCGAGGCGTACGCCCACCCCGGCCGCCAGTCCTGGGACGACTACTTCATCGCGATCGCGAAGACGACGTCGACGCGCGCGACCTGCAGCCGGCGAAAGCACGGCGCGGTCA
This sequence comes from Nitriliruptorales bacterium, assembly GCA_041591915.1. Lineage (GTDB taxonomy): Bacteria > Actinomycetota > Nitriliruptoria > Nitriliruptorales > Nitriliruptoraceae > JBFHRB01. The sequence goes on along the minus strand of JBFHRB010000021.1, from coordinate 13,718 downwards.
TCGTCAAGGGCCGCCGGATCGTGTCCACCGGCTACAACGGCTCGCCGTCCAGCTTCCCGCACTGCGACGAGGGCGCCTGCCCGCGGGCGCAGTCAGAGGCCAAGCAGGGCCACGACTACGGCCAGTGCATCGCGATCCACGCCGAGGCCAACGCCCTGCTCTTCAGCGGGCCGGACGAACGCGAGGGCGGCACGCTGTACTGCACGGGCGCCCCGTGCTTCGGCTGCGCCAAGCTGATCGCGAACTCGGGGGTCGCCGAGGTCGTGGCGGCCGGCCACCGCTACGAGGGCTGGGAGGAGGTCCGGGACTTCCTCCAGCGCAGCGGGGTGCGAGTGCGCGTCCTCGACGGACTCGACGGCATCCCCGTGCTCGCCCTCGAGCACGCGCACCCAGAGACGAACGGGACCACCGCGGAGTCCGAGACCAACGGGCGAGGCGCCGACCACGCCGACACGCCGGCAGCGGGCAACGGGGAACTCGTCGCGAACTAGGCCAAGTCTGGCCGACAACGAGCGGAGGCGCCGCCCGGTTCGTGGGCGGCGCCTCCGGCGTTGTCCGCGGGGTCGCGATGTCGACGAGGGGAGACAGGCGAGAGGGGGTCGCGACCGGGACGTCGAGGCGAGCCTCGAGGTTGGCGCGGGGTCAGGCGGCGTTGTCGAGGTTCTGGCCGGTGTTCCAGACCCCGGCGTGGCCGCAGCGGCACGAGAACACGACCTGGATGCCCTGCGGGGTGTTGTGGATGCCGCGGATGCGGTTGGCGCTGAGCAGGATGCGGTCGCCGTGGCCCTCGCAGTAGACGTCGAACATGGTTCCACCTCCGGTGGTGCGCTACCATCCAATCGCGGACCAATTGAGGTTGATTCGGTCCAGTGGGAACGTTGGACTGCGCTAGACGCAGCATACCGCCCGCGAACTCCCGCTAGCAGCGTGAATTGGTATCCGAATGGACAGTGGACGGAGCTCGACGCCGACGGCGCTCGCGCAGGTCCTCGGTGACTGGAGCCACGGCCCGGGCGCGCTGTACCGGCGACTGGCGACCGCCATCCGCGACGCGATCGTCGAGGGCGACCTCGCGCCGGAGACGGTGCTGCCCCCCGAACGCAATCTCGCCAAGGTCCTGGCGGTCAGCCGCTCGACGGTGGTCAAGGCCTACGAACTCCTCAAGGAGGACGGGCTGCTCGAGGCACGGCAGGGCAGCGGGACCTGGGTCAGTGGCCACCGCGAGGGGGACGGCGACAGCAGCGGGCTGGCCGCCTCGGCCGTGTTCGGTGGACTCGGGGCGCGGGCCTCGACGACAGGCGTGATCGAGTTCACGGTCTCGGCCGTGGCGGCCGACCCGGAGGTCCGTGCGGCAACGGCGCGCGTGTGCGGCGATGGCCCGAGCGGACTGGACCCGCTGCTGTCGGGGCACGGGTACTTCCCCTCCGGCGTCCCGGAGCTGCGCGAAGCCGTCGCGCAGCGCTACCGCGACCTCGGTGTCACCACGGACGCCGAGGAGCTCCTCGTCACGAGCGGCGCACAGCAGGCGATGGCTCTCATCGTGCGCCTGTTCCTGCGACCCGGCGACACCGCGATCGTCGAGAGCCCGACCTATCCCGGCGCCCTGGATGTCCTGCGGGCAGCCGGTGTGCGCCTGCAGTCCCTGCCGCTCGGCCCCGACGGGCCCGACGTCGCCCTGCTCGGCGACCTCATCGCCCGGACCTCACCGCGGCTCGTCTACCTGATGACCACGTTCAACAACCCGACGGGCAGCCTCACACCCGACGCCAAGCGTCGCGAGATCGCGCGGCTCGCGGCCCGCCACCGCGTCGCCGTCGTCGACGACCGCAGCCTCGCCAATCTCGCCCTCACCGACGAGCCACTCCCCCAGCCACTGGCCGCCTTCGGTGCCGAGGGGCCGATCCTGACCATCGGCTCGACCTCGAAGACGTACTGGGGCGGGCTCCGCGTGGGCTGGATCCGGGCACCCGAGTCGGTGATCGCGCGACTCGCCCGGACGAAGGCCGTCGATGACCTCGGCACGTCCGTGATGAGCCAACTCATCGCCGCCGACCTCATCCGGCACGCCGACGACGTCGTCGAGCGACGGCGGGAGGAGCTGCGGCCACGGCGGGATGCGCTCCTCGAGGTCCTGGATGACCAACTGCCCGACTGGTCGTGGTTCGAGCCACAGGGGGGCCTGTCGCTGTGGGTCGGGCTCCCGACCCCGACCGTCGAGTCGTTCGCCGAGGTCGCGGCTCGCCACGGGGTCGCCTTCGTGACCGGCCCCGTCCTGTCCCCCGACGAGGGCAACCGCGACCACCTGCGGCTGCACTTCGTGCACGACGTGGACACGATCCGCGAGGGCGTCCGGCGCCTCGCTCGCGCCTGGGACGAGCACCGCCGCACGGGCGGTATCCGCTCCCACACGGCCCGATTGCTGGTCTGAGCGAGCCGATCCCCCCGGATCGCACGCTGGGCGCACATCTGCGCGCGTTATGTTTGTGAAAACGCTTTCATCGCCCTACAGTTCGTCACCGACGCGTCATCTATGCGTCACACGCGGCCCGTACGGTGCGCTCGTACCGAAACACGAACTCCCACACGACGGACCATCGCCGCAGAACGACCTCACGCACGTTTCCCTGGGGGGAGCCACCCATGACCGAGAACAAGCTGACCGAGACGCTCCACAAGCTCCGCATGGACGACAGCGCGGAGTACTTCTGGATGACGACCGAGGCCTACGTCGACGACGAGATCCTCAGCCTTCGCGGCGCCTGCCTGTAGAGGCAGCGCCCGCGACAGCGGGAGCCACGCGCAACGGGCCGCCCTTCGGGGCGGCCCGTTCGCCGTTCCGCCGGCAAGCACGGACCGCTGCGGGCTCAGCTCCCGTCGAGGAACGTGAGCAGGAACCCCATCACGAGCAGGAAGACCAGCAGGCCAGCGCCGATCTTCAGCGTGACCGCCACCTCCCGGCCGACGCCCCGCGCCACCGGCAGGGGCAGCAGGCGCCGCCCGCACTCGCACAACCCCGGGTCGAGGTACACGGCGTGACGCTCGTCGCACAGGAAACGGGGCCGACTCTCAACGTCGTAGCCACAGCGGCGACACAGGACGGCGCCCTTGTCGAAGGGCTGGGCGCAGCGCGGGCAGGCCCTCGCCTGCACCCGATCGACGTACACGAACCCACCGGCCATGCCGAGCAGACCCCCGTACACGACGCTGGCAACGACGACCTCGATGAACGGGCGCCCACCGACGAAGGCGAACGGCGACAGCGCGAGCCCGATCATGAACATGGGTCCGACGACCGCCCCGAGGAGCTCGATGCGCTGCTGGCCCGTGAGGCGTGGGCGGGCGATCGCCGAGGCCAGCACCGGCCCGTCCGGCTCCTGCCAGTCCTCGAGGGGGTCGTCGCTCACGCTGTCCTCACGTCCGCGATGGAGGGTACGAGGACGCACACCACCGCATCAGAGCCCAACCGAGAACAGGCTCAGCACCACGCCGACGGCAACGGACTGGGCGAGCCCGGTGATCACCGGCTGCAGGACCCTGCGCCGCCCCTCGACGCGACGGGACCAGGCCTTCACGAGGGAGACGAGGCCGGCGATGCCGATGGCCGCCAGGGACAGCACGATGAGCAACTGCCCACCCGACGTGCAGATGATCGGCGAGGTCCGCGACCCACACGCATCCGAGGCCATCGCCCCCAGCGGGGACACGGCGACCAGCAGCACCGACCCCACCCCGACGACGAGCGTGGCCAGCGCCGCGAGCACGTTCTGCGCGGTCGTCGGAGGGGCGTCCCGGAGGTCGCCCTCGGCTCCAGCAGCGCTCAGCGACGCTGGCGGTTCGTCGTCCGACATCGACCACTTCCCCTCATCGTGACGCGGGACCATAGGCTCTGCGCCAGTCGAGGACGGAGCGCGCACGACCGATGGACATCATCCGGACCGAGCAGGACGGCGTCGTCACGCTGACCATGGACGACGGGGCCAAGAACGCCCTCGACACCGATGCCTTCAGGGCCATCATGCGAGCCTTCGACGAGGCCGCCGGCGCCAGGGCGATCGTGCTCGCCGGACGTGAGGGGATCTTCTCCGCGGGACTGAACATCAAGGCCATGGCGACCATGGACCGCAACGGGCTGCACGAGCTGCTGGTCGTGTTCGGCCAGGCCCTGATGCAGGTGTGGACGCACCCGACCCCGGTCGTCGCCGCGGCCACGGGCCACGCGATCGCCGGAGGGACGATGTTCTCGATGGCCGCCGACCACGCCGTCGCTGCGGAGGGCGAGTTCTTCTGGGGGCTCACCGAGACCCAGATCGACTTCGAGCTGCCCGGCTTCGGGATCGCGCTGGCGAAGCACAACATCGCCGCCGACCGCCTCGAGGACCTCATCCTCCCCGGCCGTCGCATCGGGGTCGTGGAGGCCGTCGAGGCCGGCTACGCCGACGAGCTCGCCCCGCCGGACCAGGTCGTGGCCCGGGCGCAGGCCGTCGCGGCAGAGCTGGCCCAGCTCCCTGCTCGGGCCTACGCGGGCACGAAGGCCCGGTTCCGGCGAGCCGATGCCGATGCCGTGCTCGCCGGCCTCGAGGCCGACATCGACGCTCTCCTCCCGAAGGACATGTGACGTGGGTGACGTTCACTGGCGCGAGCTGTACCACGAGGTCGTCGACACGGGCCTGTGCACGGGCTGCGCCGCGTGCGTGATGGCCTGTCCGACCGACGTGCTCGGGTACACCGACGAGTACTACCCGATCCAGATCGGTGAGGGCATGGGCGTCGACCAGTGCACGGTCGGCGACCGCGGCTGCGACATCTGCACGCGAGCGTGCCCGCGGTTCCGCGCCTGGGAGTCCGATCTCGACATGGAGCTGTTCGGCCGCGAGCGCACCGAGGACGAGGTCTACGGGATCTACCGGTCGCTGCTGCTGACCCGCGCGACGGACAAGGCCGTCCACGAGGCCGGCCAGGACGGCGGGCTGGTCTCGACGCTGCTCATCTGGGGGCTCGAGAACGAGAAGATCGACGGGGCGCTGACGTCGGAGATCGTCGACAAGCGCGGGCCGTTCGACTCGGAGCCCGTGCTGGTCACCGATCGCGAGGGCGTCCTGCGGACGGCGGGGTCCCGCTACACGTACTCGGCGAACCCGATCGCCATGAAGGAGGCCGACGAGCAACGACTCAAGCAGATCGCCCTGGTCGGCATGAGCTGCCAGGCCTCGATCAACGGCACGGTCAGCGCGTACGGCGTGAACAAGTACAAGCGCAAGATCGCGCTCACCATCGGTCTCCTGTGCTCGAAGACGTTCACGTACGAGGGCCAGAAGCAGGTGCTCGCCGAGCACGGCATCGCCATCGAGGACGTCACGAAGGTCAACGTCAAGGGCCGCTACATGGTCTGGACGCGCGACGGCGGCTACCACGAGATCCCGCTGAAGGAGCTGCACCCGTTCACGCGCGAGGGCTGCAAGATGTGCCCGGACTTCGCGGCCGAGCACGCGGACATCTCGACCGGCGGCATCGGCGCCGACGACAACTGGACGCTGACGATCATCCGGACCGAGCGCGGCGAGGAGTGGATGAAGGCCGTCATCGACGAGGGGCTCGTCGAGGCGAGGCCGGCCGAGGACGACGCGACGGCGATGAAGCTGCTCAACCTGCTCTCCGCGAAGTCCCGGAAGCGCTGGCCCGCCGACGTCGTGCCCGAGGGGCACCGGCGACCAGCGCTCCTGCCCGTTGCCAACTGACCCGACGACCGACACGCCGGCCGACGGAACCGTCGCGGGCCGGATCCGGCACCCGCTGCTGACGAGCCTGCGCATCGGCGGCCTCGCCTGGGCCGTCGTGGTGGGCCTCGGGATCGGCAGCGCCCGGCTGGGGATCACCGAGGTCGCCCTCGCCTTCGCCCCGACCATCGTGGCCCCGATCGGGGTGGACCTCCTGCGGATCGAGGACGGGTCGTTCGCCGCGCGCCTCTACCGGCTCGGGGCCACGGCGGTCCCGATCGGCGCGATCGCCGCGGCCGCGGCCGTCCTGCTCCCGGCGCGCGGGCTGTCGGTCATCCTCGCGAGCACGTGGTTCCTCGTCACCGAAGCGCTGTGCATCGCCGCGATCCTGCGCTGGTGGACCAGCGGCCGACGCCTGTCCGCAGTGCAGATCGGGCCGGTCCTCGCGCTCGGCTACCTGCAGGTCGGCGCGATGTGGCTCGTCGTCGACCGGCTCGCCTGGCGCCCCCTGTCGCTGGCGCCCGAGATCGTCGAGCTGACCGCTGTCCACTTCCACTACGCCGGGTTCGCCGCCGCGATCATCGCGCTGGCCACCCTCCTCGCCGTGCCGGAGGAGCGGCGGGCGCTCCCGCGCGCCATGGCATGGCTCACGTTCGCCGGGCCACCGCTCGTGGCACTCGGATTCGCCGTCTGGCGGCCCCTCCAGGTCGTGGGGGCCATCGTCATCGCGGCCGGCCTCCTGGGAGTCGCACACGTGCTCTTCTGGTGGGTGCGGCCCGCCGTCGCGACGACGCCAGCACGGCTCCTTCTGACGGTCGCGGCGCTCGCCGTCGTCGCCCCGATGCTCCTGGCCGTCCACTGGGCCATCGCGGCCAACGTCGGTTGGCCGGCGCTGTCCATCCCCTGGATGGCCCGGACCCACGGTGCGCTCAACGCGTTCGGGTTCAGCTTCCTCGGCCTGGCCGGATGGCGCCTGCTGGGGCGTCTCCCGCCGGAACCGCCGGGCCCGGTCAGCCCGCCGGCCGCCTGAACCTCGCGCGCACCTCCATCGCCCCGCCACGGTCCGGCTCGGACGGGTGCTCGAGCGAGACCCGTTCGAGCCCGGCTGCGAGGAAGCTCGTCAGCTCGGACGGTGCGAGTGCCCACGGCGGGCCCTGCCAGGCCCGCGCGACCTCGTCGCTCGTCGCCAGGAGTGCCGAGACCATCACCTCGCCACCGGGGGCGGCGCACCCGCCGATCGCGACCGCAGCGTCGTGTCGGGCCTCGGCCAGCAGCGACTGCAGCGTTCGGATCTCGACGACGAGGTCGAAGCCCTCGCGCCACTCGTCGGGCAGGGCGAGCAGGTCCGCGACCCGGTAGGCCACGGGGCTGTCCGGGAACCGCTCGCGCGCCCAGGCGATCGCCCGCTCGGACACGTCGAACGCGACGACGTCGAACCCGCGTCGGGCGAGCTCCTCGGCGTCGTCGCCGAGGCCGCAGCCGACGACGAGCGCCCGCGCCCCGTCCGGGTCGGTCCACACGCCGTCGAGGTAGCCGAGGAGGTAGGGGTGCGGCGCCAGCCGGGCCCAGGGCACGCGCGACGGGTCGTCACCCGCCGCCGCATAGATCGGGTCGAACCAGGCGGTGGGATCACCGGCGGCGCGGGCCTCGGCGACGAGGTCAGCGACGGTGCGGGGCTCCTCACCCATGGTCGCTCCTGCGCTCCCGACTCCCTGCAACGACGGAGCCCCCGCAGTGCGGGGGCCCGGTCAGGTCCTGATGGCCGCGGGTCAGACGACCTCCCACCCGGCGACCTTGGGGTGGTCCTTGGGCAGCGCCCCGACCTTCGCCGCACCGCCGGGCGAACCCAGGCCGGTGATCTCGTCCTCGAAGAACTCGGCGTTGATCGGCGTGAATTCCTTCCACTCGTCCGGCACATCGTCCTCGTAGAAGATGGCCTCGACGGGGCAGGCAGGCTCACACGCACCGCAGTCCACGCACTCCTCGGGGTGGATGTAGAGCATCCGGTCACCCTCGTAGATGCAGTCGACGGGGCACTCCTCGACGCAGGCCTTGTCCTTCACGTCGATGCAGGGCTCGGCGATGGTGTAGGTCATCGTTGCTCCAACCGGCTCGTGGCGGGCGTGCGTCAGGGCGGCTGACGCGGGCCGGAGTCTAGTCAGAGGGACGTGCCTCCCGCACACGACCAACGGACAGGCCGTTACGCTTCCGGTGCCGCCGGCACCTCCCCCTCCCGCCAGCGGCGACGAGGAGCTGCTGCTCGTGGATCTGGTCGGGATCGCCGCTGACCCGAACGACGTCGCTCGACGGTTCACCAACCGCGAGCTGTCCTGGCTCGACTTCAACGAGCGCGTTCTCGCCATGGCAGGCCGGCGCGACATCCCGATCATCGAGCGGGCCAAGTTCGCGGCCATCTTCGCGGCCAACCTCGACGAGTTCTTCCAGGTCCGGGTCGCCGGCCTGCGCGAGCTGGCTGCCGCGGGCGCATCGTCGGCCTTCGACAACCTGACGCCGTCCGAGCAGCTCGCGTCGATCCACGACCGGGTCGTGGACCTCTACGCCGGTCTCAGCAAGACGTTCCACGACGAGCTCGCGCCGGGGCTCGACGAGGTGGGGATCCGCTTCTCCGACTGGGCATCGCTCGACGACGACGACCGCGAGTGGCTAGTCCGCGAGTTCCACGAGCGCGTCTTCCCGGTGCTGACACCTCTGGCCGTGGATCCGGCGCACCCGTTCCCGTACATCTCGAACCTGTCGTTGAACCTCGCCGTGTTCGTGCGGCGCCCCGGCTCTCGCGCGGTCCAGTTCGCACGGGTGAAGGTCCCGCCGATCCTCCCGCGCTTCGTGGTCATGCCGGACGGCGAGCGTTTCGTACCGCTCGAGCAGGTCATCGCGGCCCACCTCGACGCCCTCTTCCCGGGCATGGAGATCGTGGGGCACCACACGTTCCGCGTGACGCGCAACGCCGACCTCGTCGTCGAGGACGAGGAGGCGGACGACCTGCTGCTGGCCATCGAGAGCGAGCTCACCCGACAACGCTTCGGCCGGGTCGTCCGCCTCGAGATCGAGCCGGACATGGACTCGGGGACCCTCGACCTGCTGCGCGAGGAGCTCGGCCTGACGGGTGACGAGGTCTACACCGTCCCCGGGCCCCTCGACCTGTCCGGCCTGTTCGCCCTCTCCGAGCTCAACCGGCCCGACCTCACGTTCGAGCCCTTCACGCCGGTCACGCCGCCGCGGCTGGCCAGCACGCCGTCAGAGCCCAAGGACCTGTTCGCGACCATCCGCGAGCGCGACGTGCTCGTGCAGCACCCGTACGAGTCGTTCCACTCGTCGGTGCAGGCCTTCATCGAGCAGGCCGCGCGCGATCCCAAGGTCCTGGCGATCAAGCAGACCCTCTACCGGACGTCGGGACCCGGCAGCCCGATCGTCCGCTCGCTCATCAAGGCGGCCGACGAGGGGAAACAGGTCGTCGTGCTCGTCGAGATCAAGGCCAGGTTCGACGAGGAGGCCAACATCGAGTGGGCGCGAGCCCTCGAAGAGGCGGGCGTCCACGTCGTGTACGGGCTCGTCGGGCTGAAGACGCACACGAAGACCACGCTCGTCGTTCGTGACGAGGACGGGATCATCCGCAGGTACGCCCACGTGGGCACCGGCAACTACAACGACAAGACGGCCCGCCTCTACGAGGACCTCGGCGTGCTGACCGCCGACCCCGAGGTGGGCGCCGACCTCACGGACCTCTTCAACTTCCTGACCGGGTACAGCCAGCAGCGCCGCTACCGCAAGCTCGTGGTCGCTCCCGTGGCCCTGCGCCAGACGATGCTCGACCTGATCGAGGCCGAGGCCGAGGCCGACGACGGGCACATCGTCATGAAGATGAACTCGCTCGTCGACGCGGAGATCATCGACGCGCTCTACCGGGCCTCCCAGGACGGCACCCCCATCGACCTGGTCGTGCGCGGGATCTGCTGCCTCCGCGCCGGCGTGCCGGGCCTGAGCGACAACATCCGCGTGCGCTCCATCGTCGGGCGCTACCTGGAGCACTCGCGCATCTACCGGTTCGGCAGCGATGCACGCGGCTACCGCTACCTGATCGGCTCGGCCGACATGATGCCGCGCAACCTCGACCGTCGCGTCGAGGCCATCCTGCCCGTCGACGACTTCGCCCTGACGTCGCGCCTGCAGGAGATCCTCGACGTCTGCTTCGAGGACGACACGCTGGCGTGGGAACTCGGTCCCGACGACCTCTGGCGGCGGATCCCCACCGAGCACGGCCATGACACGCATCTGCGCCTGCAGTACCTGGCGCTCGAGCGCGCCACCCGTGGGATGGAGCCATGAGGAAGCTGCGGGCGGCGGGTGGGCTCGTCACGCGGCTCGACAAGGACGCGCGCCTGCTCGTGCTCGTCATCCACCGCCCCGGCTACGACGACTGGACCCTGCCCAAGGGCAAGCTCGATGCCGGCGAGGGCTGGAAGGCCGCGGCGGTGCGAGAGGTCGCCGAGGAGACGGGCGTCCGGGCTCGGCCGGTGCGGGAGCTCTCGCCCATCACCTACCGCGATGGGCGCGGACGCATGAAGAAGGTGCGCTACTGGCACATGCGCCACGAGGCGGGCAACCCGGCGAAGCGACCGCCGGACAAGGAGGTGGACCAGGCGTGCTGGCTGCACGTGGACGACGCCCTTCACCAGCTCACCTACGCGCATGACCGGGCCCTGCTCCGAGAGATCCCCTGGGGGCAGATCCTGCTCGTCCGCCACGCCTACGCGGGCAAGCGGAAGCGCTGGAAGGGCGACGACGACGCGCGCCGACCGATCGACAAGGGCCGTGGCAGGACGCAGGCCCGCGGGCTCCGCGAGACCCTCGATCCCTACAGCTTCCGTCGCATCCTGAGCTCCCACTACGTCCGCTGCCTGCAGACGGTGCAGCCGCTGGCGAAGCGGCACAGGCTCGACATCGAGATCGTGGACGCGCTGGCGCAGTACACGGACCGCGACGAGGTCCGCAAGCTCCTCGACGAGCTGATGGACCGCTACGTCGTGGTCTGCACCCACGGCGACGTCATCGAGCACATGCTCGACATCGTGCACGGCGAGCACCCCGTGCGGCTGGCCCCGAATCCGCCGAGGCAGAAGGGCTCGACCTGGGTGCTGGGCACCAACGGCCACCAGGTCACCACCGCCGCCTACCTGCGGCCGGCACGATGAGCGCCACGGCCGACCTCCTCCCCAGCGTCTCGACGCTCCAACGGGCAGCCGTCCTCGATCTCGGGTCGAACTCCTTCCATGTGCTGGTCGCCGACGTCACGCCGGACGGGATCATCATCCCCTCCCTGCGCGAGCGCGAGATGCTCCACCTGGGCGGCGTCATCGTCCGACATGGGCTCATCCCGGACGACGTCGCCGACCGTGCGGTCGCCGTCGTCGCCCACTTCTCCGAGCTCGCCGCGCGTGCCGGTGCCAGCGAGGTCCGAGCCGTCGCCACGTCCGCCCTGCGCGAGGCGACCAACGGCCCGGCCGTGCTCGAGCGGCTGCGTGACGCCGCCCACACCGACATCGAGGTCGTCGACGGGCTGGAGGAGGCCGAGCTCTCGTACCTGGGCGTGCGGTCGTCGCTGCGGGAGGAGGACCGGGTCCTGGTCCTCGACCTCGGCGGCGGCAGCCTCGAGCTGGTGGTCGGCGAGGGACGTGACGTGCTCTGGGCCGACAGCGTCCCCCTCGGGGTGAGTCGCCTCACCGCCCAGTACGTGCAGAACGACCCGCTGACCGTCGACGAGGTGACACGCATCGCCGAGGTCGTGGCGGCCAACCTGACGCCCCGTCTCCGCCACGTCGACGACCTCGCTCCCACACGCACGGTCGCCGTCGGAGGGACCATCCGCGCGCTCGCACGGACCTGGACGGGCAAGGGCGCCTGGATCCCGCTCTCCATGAACCTGCTCGACGTCGATGCCGCGGACATCCGGGTCATGAAGGACGAGCTGGTGGCGGCCACCACGGACGAGCGAGAGGCGATGCGCGGGCTCAAGTCGCGGCGCGCCGACCACCTGCACGTCGCGGCGATCGTCGTCGCGACCGCGCTCGAGCTCATCGGTGTCGAACGCATCACCATCTCCGACGCCGGCCTGCGCGAGGGCGTCCTGCTCCGGAGCCTGGGCATCACCGAGCCGCCGCCCCAATCCGCTCTCCGTCGTGCGTCGATACAGCGGCTCCGCGACACCTTCGTGCGCGACGACCCCCACCTCGACCACGTCGCCCATCTCGCACTCGACCTCTTCGACGGGACCCGCGAGCTCCACGGCCTCGGCGACGACGACCGCGACCTGCTGCTCTACGCCGCCGAGGTGCACGACGTCGGCGAGAAGATCGCGCTGCGGGGGCACCACAAGCACAGCGCCTACCTCGTCGAGAACGCCGAGCTCCGTGGCTTTTCGCCGGGCGAGATCGCGATGCTCGCCACGCTCGTGCGGTTCCACAAGGACGGCCTCCCGGAGAGGAGCTACGACCCCTACGCGTCCCTGAGCGACACGAACCGCGAGCGGGTCCACAAGCTCGTCGGCATCCTCCAGCTCGCCGACGGGCTCGACCGGGCGCGGGACCAGCGGGTCCGAACCGTGCGCGTGGCGCGTGTGGACGACCGAGCCGTCCAGCTCCACCTCGTCGGCGAGGCCGGCGGGCTCGACGAGGCCGAGGCGAAGCGCAAGGCGGCGACGTTCGAGGACGAGTTCGGCCGGGCGGTGAACCTCCACTCCGTCGGGCCCCTCGCGTGACCGAGCGCCAGCACGTCGAGCTCGTCACGGACGACGGGGTCCGGCTCGCTGCTGACGCCCGCGTGCCGCGAGGTGACCGCCGAGGTGCGGCAGTCATCTGCCACCCCCACCCGGGCTTCGGCGGCACCCGGGAGTCGTGGATCGTGCCGGTCCTGCAGAAGGCGCTCGCCGCGGCGGGCTGGTGGTCGCTGCGATTCGACTTCCGGGGTGCCGGCGGCTCCGAGGGGACCCAGTCCGGCGGCCACGAGGAGGTCCGCGACGTGGCGGCGGCCATCGGCGTTGCCGAGGCCGAGTCGGACGGCGGCCCGGTGCTGGTGGGCGGCTGGTCGTTCGGGGCGGCGGTGTCTCTGCGGCGGCTCCTCGCCGACGATCGCGCGAGCGCCTGGTTCGGCGTGGCCGTCCCCTGGTCGGACGAGCTCGGGTTGCCGCTCCCAGCGCCCGAGGAGCTCGCGGACGAGACCCGGCCGCTGCTCTTCATCCACGGCTCCGAGGACCAGTTCTGCCCCGCCGACCGCATCCGGGACATCGCGGCTCGGGCACCGGCCGGACGCATCGAGGTCCTGCCCGGGGCCGATCACTTCCTCCAGCTCTCTCGGCAGCGACTCGTCGAGCTCGTGACCGCGTTCGCCTCGGAGGCGGGCAACTGATGCGGGCTCGGTACAAGCAGCGCCTCACGCCCGACGACGTCGGCAAGCGCGTGTCGGTCCGACGCTGGGTCGAGGACGACGAGCGCGGGACGAGACCGACGGACGTCGTCGGGCGCCTCGTCCAGTGGGAGGACGACGAACTGGTCGTCCGCACGCGCGAGGACCGCCTCGTCGCCGTCTACGTCAGCGACATCGTGACGTCACGCGTGGTGCCGGAGCACCCGCGCCTGCAGCCCGAGGGCTCGGCGCCGCCCCAGCCCGGCGAGCACGTCGAGCGCGACTGGGACGACTAGGCCGTCACAGCTCCCGCACGAAGACCAGGTGGGCGACGCTGGCGTTGCGCAGCCACGGTTCGAGGCGATCCTTGCCGGGCGGGTCGTACTTGTCGTGGAACTCCGCCAGCGCGTCGGCGCGTTGCTCGTCGTCCTCGTGGAGGAAGGACGCCCGGGCGAGCCAGCTCTGCGACCCGATGCGCAGGACGCCCTGCTCCTCGGCCTGGAGGTTGAGGCACCACTGCGTGAGCCCACCCGACCCGCTCATCAGGTAGACGCCGCCATCGGTCGGGATGAACCAGAGCTCGGCCGT